>CAIJFT010000104.1 GCA_903820035.1 uncultured Opitutia bacterium | reverse complement strand
GAACAACACACCTTCTCAATGCCGAGCATCGCCGCGGCCTCGACCATCGCGTCGACCTCGCTCCAGTCGGCGTTGGGCCGGTTGACGGCGGAGAACACGTGGTTGTGCGCGTCGTGTTTGCGCAACGTGCGCCAGTCGGCGGGCAACCCGGCGGGCGGACTGGAGGCAACGGCGGCGGAAGCACCGGCGGACCGCGCGGTTGGCAGTGCGGCGAGCGCGAGGAGGCCGGTCTGCGCGAGGAATTCGCGGCGGTTGGAATTCATGGCACAGGGCGGGTTTATGCCGGCACGCGACCGGCGAAAAGTTCGGTGAGTTGAATCAAATTCCGCGCGATGTGATAGGGATCCTTCACCGGCAGGGCGACTACGCGGTCCAACGGCGCGCCGCGGCGGTCGCGGATCTGGATCCACTCGCCGACGGCGCGGTCCGGATTGGGAAACACGCGGAAGGTATAGGCCCAAAGCCGTTCAAACCAGGCCTGCAAGCGCGGGTCACCCGTGAGTCGAAAACCCAGTGCCGTCGTGTAGAGCGCCTCGCTGTGCACCCACCACAACTTCGTGTCCCACGTCGCGACCACATTTCCCTCGTAAACCGAATCACCCGCGACGCCGCGCGGCGGACCTCCGGCGCAATCCACATAGTGCAACAGCCCGCCGTGCTCGTCGTCCCAGCCGCGCTCGAGCGCGAACAACACCGCCGCCCGCGCCCGCTCGAGCCAGTCCGCCCGGCCCGCGCGCTCCGCGACCGTCAACAACATCCACAGACCCTCGAGCGCGTGACCGGGATTTACGTGGCGCGCCAGCAACGTGGTCGCGAGATCGCCGCCGTCCGGCCGCGACTCGACGATGCGCCCGTCGGACTGCAGGAATACATCAAAGAGGAGCCGGGCCGCCGCGTCCGTTCGAGCGCGGATCTCCGCCGCCAGGCCGTGCCTCAAACCTGACGCGGCGGCATCGAGCACGAGCGTCAGGTTGAGCGTGATCATGGCGATCGCATGCGAGGTGTAGCCCGCCGGAGTCGGCTCCGGATGCGTCGGCACCGGCCCGGCGGCCACGCGCGACTCGATCGAGGTGAAAAGGCGCCAGGCTGCCTCCAGCGCCGCAGTCTCACCGCTGACGCGCGCGTACTCCGCGAGCCCCATCACCACAAAACAGTCGGCGAAGATGCTGGGCGCCGGCCCCCGACCGGCGATCGCCTCCTTCAGCTCGCCCGTCTCCGAAAGCAGGAAGGCACAGCGCCCGTCCGGGAGAAAGGCATGCCCCTGCAGAAAGCGCACGGTGCGGCCGGCCTGCGCGAGCAAGGGCTCGGCGGCCCCAGCCACCAGGTCGCGCGCGGCGCACTCGGCCAGCCGCGACCATAGCCAGGCGAACCGGCCCTGCGACCACGTGAATTTGTCGCGGCTCGCGAGGTGCGTGCCCGCGTTATTCCAACAGTTAAAGATTCCACCGCGCTCGTCATCGAGCGTGCGTTGCCAGAACGGCAGGATGTTGTCGACGAGTTCAACCCGCACCAACGGCAGATAACGAGCGGCAAGCTCCGCCCAGCCCGCGGGACAACCGGATCCGTTCATGACCCCCGCGCGGGCGTATCCGACGAAACCCGCGCCAATAACTCGGCCACTTCGGGCGCGACGGGTTGGCCGCGGCGCAGCCAGGCCATCAGGCTAAAGACCGCCACGGAAGTCGCAATCGGCGCCAGCACCTGCGCCGCTTGGCTCACGGAGATCCCATACTTGGTAAGCCCAAAAGCCGCGAGACCCGCGAAGATGGAACCGAGCGCGGCGCGCGCATCGGCGTGCCGGTACAGCGGCAGCAGGCCGAACAGCATCGGCACCGACACCGGCCCGATCAGGGCGGCGAACCACGTGATGATGAGCCCGAGCACGCCGCCGAAGTAGTCAGCCTGGATGCCCACCACCAACGTGAGAAAGGTGAAACCCAGCGTGCAGACCCGGGCGATGAACAACGAGCGCTTCTGGTCCATGGCCTGAAACCGCGGCGATAAAATCGGCAGGATGTCGCGGGTGAGCACGGACGAGATCGTGTTCGTATCGGACGTCGTCATCGCCATCGTCGCCGCGAACATCGACGCGAGAACAAGTCCGACGAGACCGGCCGGGAGAAACTTCTGCGTCAGCAGCACGTAGGACTGCGTGGGATCGGCGAGGTTCGGCAGGAGCAGGGGCGCGGCCCACATCGGGAAAAAGAGAAAAAGCGGCCAAACGAGATACAGGGCGCCGGACAACAGCGCCGAATTACGCGCGCTCGCGGCCGAAGGCGCGCCGATGTAGCGTACGGCGAGGTTCCAGGTGCCGCCGTTGTAGCTCAGGGTCGCGGCGGCGACGTAGCCGACCAAAAAGAGGGGCGTGTAGGGACCGTTGAGCCAGCGACTGTGGTCCGGCGGCAGGCGGTCCCAAATCGTCCAAATACTGTCCATCCCCCCCAAGTGATTGGCGACGGCCACGAAGAGAATGAGGCCGGCGACGACCTGGACGGCGAATTGCAGCAGGTCGGTGTAGAGGTCGGCCCAGAGCCCGCCCACGGTAATATAAAACAAGGACACGCCGCCGGAGAGCCAGATGCCGGTGGCGACGGACAGACCGGTGAAGCCGTTGAGCAACACGCCGATCGACGCCCACTTGGCCCCGACGTCGAAAAGTTTGAGCAAGATCCCGCTCCAGGCCATGACCTGTTGGGTGGCGACGTTGTAGCGCAGCGCGAGGTATTCGGTGGGCGACTCAATGTTGCGCGCGGCGCGCAGGCGCGACCACTTCGGCGCGAACCACCACGCCCCGGTGATGCAGGCGAAAACGATCGAGCCGGCCCACCAGACATAGAGCGTGAACCCGTGCTGGTAGGCGACGGCGGCGTAGGCCACGAAGACCACCCCGCTGTGGCCGGAAACGTGGTGCGAGATACCGCCCAACCACCACGGGATTTGCCCGCCGGCGACAAAGTAGTCGCGCGAGCCTTCGATCTTGCGGATGGAGATCCAGCCGATGATCGCAATCAGCAGAAAGAAAACCGCGATGACGGCGTAGTCTAGGGGTTGCATTCGGGGTAGAGCGGAGAACCTACAGTTGCCGCCGCACCACGGGGCAAGCTCAAAGCAGAACCCCCCGCCGGTATTGCCGCGAGTCGCGGGTTCTTTTCTCTTGTCTGTTGAGAGGCCGAAACGTAACTACCCGGTTACCTCCCATGCCCGTCGCCCAACCCCCGTCGCTCCCTCCTCCGGGACTCCCGTGCCCGTCGGCGGACCTCGACGATTTTCTGGGCCGGCCGACCGCGCGGGTCGTCGAAGTCGTGGGCCGCACCCCGGGGCCATTTTTGATCCTTGGCGCCGGCGGCAAGATCGGCCTCCACCTCGCGCTCATGCTGCGCCAGGCCCTCGTCCAACTCGGGCGCAAGGACCGCGTGATCGCGGTTTCCCGCTTCTCCACGTTGCGTGACCAGGAAGACTTCACCACGCGGGACATCGAGACGATCGCGTGTGATCTCGGCGACGCCGCCGCGTTGGCCAAATTGCCGGATGCGCCCACGGTCTTTTTCCTCGCCGGGGTCAAGTTCGGCACCGCGGCCTCCCTCGGCCTGCTGCGGGAGACCAACGGCGAAATGCCCCGGCGGGTGGCCGCCCGCTATGCGACCTCGCGCATCATCGCCTATTCCTCGGGCTGTGTTTATCCGTTCGTCACCGCCACCTCGGGTGGCGCGACGGAAAGAACCCCGATGGAGGCCGTCGGTGACTACGCCGCGTCCTGCATCGCCCGCGAGCGGGCCTTCCAGGAAATTTCCTCCGCCCGGGGTACGCCGGTGGCGTTGATCCGGCTGAACTACTCCGTCGAGTTTCGCTATGGCCTCTTGGTCGACCTGGCGCAAAAGGTGCAGGCCGGCGCGCCGATCGATCTCACCACCGGTTACGTGAACGTAATCTGGCAAAGCGACGCCGTCGCCCACTCCATCCAAGCGCTCGATATCGCCGCCTCGCCCGCGGTGCCGGTCAACGTGACCGGGCCGGAGACGCTGCAGGTGCGCGACGTGGCCCAGCAGTTCGGCGTGGCGTTCGGGGTGCCGGTGACGCTCACCGGTTCCGAGGCCGAAACCGCCTGGTTAAACAACGCCGCGTATTCGCACCGCATTTTCGGGCGACCGGGCACCTCCGTCGACCAGATGATCGCGTGGATCACCGAGTGGTTGCGCGGCGGCGGCGAAACCTGGGGCAAGCCCACGGGTTTCGAGAAGCGCGACGGCCGTTTCTGAGGCAGACCTGCCGCACCCTGATGTCGTTTTCGCTCCGCCCACATCTGCGCCAGGGTCAGGTTATCCCCGCCCTGCCGCTCGCCCTCGACCGCCGGCGCCGCTGGGATGAACGCCACCAGCGTGCGCTCGTACGTTATTACGCCGATGCCGGCGCGGGCGGGCTCGCCGTCGGCGTGCACTCGACCCAATTTGCCATCCGCGATCCCAAGCACGGGCTGTACGGCCCGGTGCTGCGGCTCGCCGCCGAATCCGCCGCCGTCTGGCTCGGCCCGAAACCTCGGCCCTTTGTCCTGATCGCCGGCGTCTGCGGCAAAACCGGGCAGGCCCGCGCCGAGGCGAAGACCGCCCGCGACCTCGGCTACCACGCCGGGTTGCTCAGTCTCGGCGCCTGGGCCAGTGAACCCGAGCGCGCGGTGCTCGCCCACTGCCGCGCCGTCGCCCGCGAAATTCCGCTGATCGGTTTTTATCTGCAAAACGCCGTGGGCGGCCGCGTTTTCACGTACCGCTTCTGGCGCGAATTCGCCGAGATCCCGGAACTCGTCGGCGTGAAGATCGCGCCGTTCAACCGCTACCGCACCATCGACGTCGTGCGCGCGGTACTGGAGTCCGACCGCGACGATGTGGCGCTCTACACCGGCAATGACGACAACATCATCGCCGACCTGCTGACGCCGTTCACCTTCTCCGGCCGCACGCGGCACATCGACGGCGGGCTGCTCGGCCAATGGGGCGTTTGGACGGAGCGCGCGGTCGCGCTGCTCGCCGAGATTAAACGCGCCCGACGCCAGACGCGCCTCGCCGCAACCTGGAACGAGCGCAACGTCGCGCTCACCGACACCAACGCCGCGCTGTTCGACGCCGCGCACGATTTCGCCGGCTGCCTGCCCGGCATCCACGAGGTGTTGCGCCGTCAGGGCCTTTTGCCGACGACCGCGTGCCTCGATCCGCACGAAAAATTGTCGCCCGGCCAAGCCGCCGAGATCTCGCGCGTCACCCGCGACTACCCTTGGTTGGTCGACGACGCCTTCGTCGCCCGGCACCGCACCCGCTGGCTGCAGTAACCCCCTTTCATGGCTACGTCGACCACACCCTCCCCTGCCCCGCGCTGGTTTGATTTTCAAGTCAACGGCTTCGGCGGCGTCGATTTTCAAGCGCAGACCACCACCCGCGCCGAGCTGGAGCATGCGGTGACGGTGATGCACCGGCACGGGATGGCGGGGATTTTCCTCACGCTCATCACCGATGAAATCGACGCGCACTGCCGCCGGCTGGAAAATTTCGAGAAACTGTGTGCGGCCTCACCGGAAATCGCGGCGATGATCGTCGGCTACCACATCGAGGGCCCTTGGCTGAGCCCGGAGCCCGGCTACCGCGGCGCGCACCCGCCCGGCCCGATGCACGCGCCGTCGATCGCGGAGTTCGACCGGCTGCAGGCCGCGGCGGGCGGGCGGATCAAGCTGATCACCGTTGCCCCCGAGTGGCCCGGTAGCGCCGAATGTATCGCGGCCATGACGAAGGCGGGCGTGAATATCTCCCTCGGCCACACCAACGCTTCCAACGCGCAGATCGACGAAGCAATCAAGGCCGGCGCCCGTTTCATCACGCATCTCGGCAATGGCACGCCGCTCGAGATGCACCGGCACGACAACGTGATCCAGCGGCTGCTGGCGCGCGATGAACTCATCGCCTGCCTCATTCCCGACGGCGTGCACCTGCCGCCGTTTGTGCTCCGCAATTTTTTCCGCACCAAGCCGCCGGGCCGCGTGTTGTTCACGACCGACGCCATGTCGGGCGCCGGTGCCGGACCGGGGCGTTACAAGATCGCCCACCACGACATCGATGTCGGGACCGACGGCATCGCCCGCAATCCGGGCGGCAACGGTTTCGCCGGCTCAACGCTCACGCCGGACGTCGGCGTGCAACGCTGCGTGGACTTCCTCGGGATTTCACCCGCAGAGTCAGCCCGGCTCTGGTCCTCCGCCGCCACCGCCGCCTTCGGCGTCACTCTTTCAACACCCTCCTCATGACCGCGCCTTCCTCCCAATACCGCACCGCCGGCCGGCTCGCCGTGGAAATTCACGCCGACCGTCCCGCCCTCGGCCGCGCCGCCGCCCTGGCTGCCGCCGCCTACCTGCACGATGTCATCGCCGCCAAGGGCGAGGCTCGCGTGATCTTCGCCTGTGCGCCGTCACAGGACGAATTTCTCGCCGCCCTGCTTGAAGCCTCGCGCCAGCCCAACACGTCCGTCGACTGGAGCCGGGTGACGGCGTTTCACATGGACGACTACGTCGGCCTGGACGGGGCGCATCCGCAGAGTTTCCGTCACTACCTCCGCACGCACTTCCTGACGCACGTAAAGATCGGGAAATTTCATCCGGTACCCGCCGAAGAACCGGATTCCGCCGCCGTGTGCCGGCACTACAGCGCACTGCTCGCCGAGAAGCCGATCGATCTGATTTGCATGGGCATCGGCGAAAACGGCCACATTGCATTCAACGATCCTCCGGTCGCCGACTTCGAGGATCCGCAGCTGATCAAGGTGGTGGAACTCGACCTCACCTGCCGCCAGCAACAGGTCAACGACGGCTGCTTCCCGACGCTCAACGACGTCCCGCGCCACGCATTCACCCTCACCGTGACGGTCTTCCGCCGGGCCCGCCGCCTGAGCATCCACGTCCCCGGCCCACGCAAGGCCGACGCCGTGCTTGCGACCGTCGAAGGTGAAATTACCACCGCCTGTCCGGCCTCGATCCTGCGGCTGCACCGCGACGCGGCCCTCCACATCGACGTCGCAGCGGCGAAGGGGTTGAGTTCATAGTTGAGCGTTGAGGGATGAGGGTTGAGAGCGGGGAAGGAAACGCACTCGATCCACACGTTCCGAACGGTCTCGACCCTCTGACGTAGGCCCGGCGTCTGGCCGGTCCTGCAATTTACCGTCTCGCAGCTCCTCACTCTTACCCCTCCTTTCATCTTCCCAATTCACAATTTTCAGCTCTCAAACCTCAACCTCAAGCCCCCCATGAAAACACGTCTCCTCAGTCTCCTCGCCCTACTCACCGGCGCCGCCTTCGCCGCCGATCTGCGCATTGGCCTCATCGGCCTCGATACGTCCCACGTCATCGTCTTCGCCAAGACCTACAACGACCCG
>CAIJFT010000103.1 GCA_903820035.1 uncultured Opitutia bacterium | reverse complement strand
CGGGGCTCCACAAATCATGATCGAATTCAAGAACAAGGTCCTCTTCGTCGGTTACGGCGCCGTGGCTGAATGCACGCTGCCGATTCTGTTCAAACACATCAAGGTGCCGGCGAAAAACGTCACCGTGATGGATTTCGAGAATCGCTCGGAAAAGCTGAAAAAGTGGACCTCGAAGGGCGTGCGCTTTGTCCGCGACCGCGTGACCGAGGAAAACATGGCGACCATGCTCGCCAAGCACGTGGGTGCCGGCGATCTGCTCATCGACCTCGCCTGGAACATCGACGCCTGTGAAATTCTCCAGTGGTGCCGCGATCATGGTGTGATGTACATCAACACGTCGACCGAGCTCTGGGACCCGTACGCCAGTGGCCCGAACGCCCACCCGACGACCAAGACGCTCTACTGGCGGCACATGAACCTGCGCCGCATGATCGCGAAGTGGAAGGGCAAGGGCGCTACCGCCGTCATCGAGCATGGGGCCAACCCCGGCTTGATCTCGCACTTCACCAAGCAGGGTCTGATCGATATCGGCAACGCCAGCTTGGCCGACAAGAAGATCAAGGGGCGCGCCGCTGAGACGGTCCGCGAGTTGATCGACACGCGGCAGTTCAACCACCTCTCCCACGAGCTGGGTGTGAAGGTCATTCACTGCAGCGAGCGCGACACCCAGATTACCGACCAGCCGAAGCAGGTCGATGAGTTCGTGAACACCTGGAGCATCGAGGGCTTTCGCGAAGAGGGTCAGACCACGGCCGAAATGGGTTGGGGCACGCACGAAAAGCAGCTCCCGCACCTCGCCTTCCAACACAAGGAAGGCCCGAAGAACCAAATCTGCGTCGCCCGCATGGGCATCAACATGTGGGTCCGCTCCTGGGTGCCCGACTACGCCATCCAAGGCATGGTCGTCCGCCACGGCGAAGCGTTCACCATTTCCGACAAGCTTACGGTGTGGGACGGCAAGAAGGCCGTGTACCGGCCTACGGTGCATTACGCCTACTGCCCCTGCGATGAAGCCATCGCCTCGTTGAACGAGATGCGTGGTTACAATTACCGTCTGGTTGAGAAGCAGCGCATCATGAATGACGAGATCACCGGCGGCTCCGATGTCCTCGGCGCGTTGCTGATGGGTCACGGTTACAATTCATGGTGGGTCGGTAGCGACCTGAGCATCGAGGAATCCCGCCGCCTCGTGCCGCACCAGAACGCCACCACGATGCAGGTCGCGATTTCGGTCGTCGCCGCGTCGATGTGGATGATGGAAAACCCGTCCGAAGGCATCCGCGTGCCGGACGATCTTCCGCACGACTACATCCTCGATATCGCCAAGCCTTACCTCGGTCGCTGGATCTCGAAGCCGAAGGATTGGACCCCGCTGCAGGATCGCGTAAATCCGTTCCAGGGCTTCAACAAGCCCGACGTCGATCGTAAGGACCCCTGGCAGTTCAAGAACTTCCTCCTCACCGAGGACGCTGGTTAACGACTAAGTCCCATGATCACCCTCTCCGCGATGCAGAAGCTGGCGAAAAAGCATGGCACGCCGTTGTTCATTATTGATCACGACGCGCTGCGCAAAGCCTACCGCGAGTTTCGCCGGCACCTGCCGCGGATCCAGGTTTACTATGCCGTGAAGGCGAACCCGGATCCGATGATCGTCCGCACCCTCTTCGAGGAGGGTGCGAGCTTCGACGTCGCGTCGATGCCGGAATTCCGGATCGTCTATGAGAATATCAAGCATCTGTCGGCCAAGAAGCGGCAGGAGTGGATCTGGGACAAAATCATCTACGCCAACCCGACTAAGCCGACCGACACGCTCGAGGAGTTGAACCAGTACAAGCCCCTCGTAACGTTCGATAACCGCGAGGAGATCCATAAGATCAAGCGCCATTCCCCCAATGCGGGCTTGGCGCTCCGCCTCCGGGTGCCGAACACCGGCGCGATGGTCGAGCTTTCGTCCAAATTCGGCGCGTCGCCGGGTGAGGCCGTGGATCTCATCCTCGAGGCGGATCGCGTTGGTCTGACCGTCGAGGGCATCAGTTTTCACGTCGGTAGCCAGACGACGAATTTCGACAACTACGTCCAGGCGCTGAACCTGACCGCAAACATCTTCCAAGAGGCCAGGGATCGTGGCTACACGAAGATGAACCTGCTGGACATCGGCGGCGGCTTCCCAGCCCCGTACGATTCCTCCGTCCGCCCGTTCCGCGAACTGGCGAAGGTGATCAATAACGAACTCGAGCGGCTCTTCCCGAAGGATATCCAGGTGATCGCGGAGCCGGGCCGTTTCCTAGCGGCGACGGCTGGCATCTCGGTGGCTTCGGTCATCGGCAAGGCCGTGCGTGACGGTAAGACCTGCTATTATATCAATGACGGCGTGTATCACACCTACTCGGGCGTGATCTTCGATCACTGCAAGTATCCGGTGAAGGCGTTCAAGAAGGGACCGACGACCATCTGCTCGGTCTTTGGTCCGACCTGCGACGCCCTCGACGTTGTCTCGATGGCCGAGAACCTGCCCGAACTCGAGCGCGGCGATCTCGTCTACAGCGTCAACATCGGCGCGTACAGCCACGCGTCCGCCACCTACTTCAACGGTTTCCCACCGGCGAAGGTGGTGCACGTGAACCGCTGACGCGCCGCGTTTGCGGTGGGCTTTGGATTTCAGCCGGGGTCCCCGACCCCGGCTTTTTTATGTCAACCAACGGCGGGCGTTGCACCGGGCGGAGGCACGCACGCCCCGCGGGCCGTCGAAAGGTTTAATCTCCGCCCCGCCCGGGCCGGGCGTTAAGCCTTTCCGGGTCCGGGCCTACGATCCGGATTTGACGACAACCCGGCTTCAGCTCCGGTAGTCAGCATTCTCGCTGACGTACTCATGCGTCAGGTCGCCGCCGATCACGGCGGCCGAAGCCGCGCCGTTGCCAATATCGATTTCCAACTCGACCGCGCGTTCGTGCGGAGGGTAGTCGATCGGGGCGGTGAAAATCCCGTCCTTGCTCGGTACGCTCGGATAAAGTTCGGCACTCTTCAGATGTGCCACGAGCGCGCTCTCCTTCGTGGGGTCTAACTGGAATACCCCGTTGGCGAAAATCTCGATCCCGCCCATCTTGGCGCTCAACTTTGAGAGATTGGTGCCCGGCGCATGCGCGCCCACGTGCTTGCCGATGGCCTGGATAAGGCGGCCGACGTTCGGGTCGTTGCCGGCGACCGCGCATTTGAAGAGTGGCCCGTTTACCACCGCCTTGCCGATCGAGCGTGCAAGCCCGAGGCTCGCGGCATTCTTCACGGTGACACGGATTACGTGGCGGATGCCCTCGCCGTTACGCACCACGTCTTCAGCGAGATCACGGCAGACCTGATGTAATCCGCGCTCAAACGTGCCCCAGTCTTGGAACGGGACTCGGCCGGACGATAACGCAACCACCGTGTCGGAGGTGCTCGTATCACTATCGACGCTGATCGCGTTGAAGCTGGCGTCGACCGCGCGGGCGAGCATCGGGCGCAGTTCGGCGCGCGGGACTGCGATATCGGTGAGGATATAAACGAGCATCGTCGCCATGTTGGGCTCGATCATGCCTGCACCCTTGGCGATCCCGACGATGCTGCCGCCACCGACCGTGGCGCGTCGGATTTTCGGATAGAGATCGGTGGTGACGATTCCCTCGGCCGCGGGGAGAATCGACCCGGCCCTCAGCGCGCCGACGGCGGCCGGCAGCGCGCCGACCATGGTGTCAGTCGGCAGCGACCAACCGATGACGCCGGTGGAGCTCGGTAGCACCTGCGTCGGGCTGAGGCCGAGTGCCTGGGCGGTTGCGGCGCAGATCTGCTCGGATGCCTCGACGCCGCCGGGAGCGCAGACATTGGAAATCTTGTTGTTGATGATCACTGCGCCCACGGACGCCTCGGCGAGACGTTTGCGGCCGACAATGATTGGCGCGCCGGGGAACGCGTTGCGCGTGAACATCGCGGCGAACGAGGTCGTCGGCTCGTCGAGCGCAAGCAGCGTCAGAGTCATCTTTGCGGGCTTCGGCGCCTCCTTCGGCATGAACTCGAAGCGGGTGCAGCCGACGCGGAAGCCCGCCGGCAGTGCGGCCTGTGCGGCCAGCCAAGCGCGATGCGCGTCGCGGTTTTCAAAAGAGAGGTTTGTGCTGGGCACGCGCAAGAAGTGGGCTCACGCCGCCGCGGAGTGAAGAAAAAATTCTGCCCAAGCCGAGCCGCCTGGACTTGGTCCCGCGGTGCGCCGGGAAAATTTTTATGGAAATGGGCGCGGTGGGCGCGTAGTTCCGTGACCTCCCGTGTACGCTCCGACTGAAACTTTTCCTCTCTCCCAACCATTCCCGGTCGGGCGCCGCGGGTTATAAACGCCGATGAACGTTGCCGAAGTCACAGCCAAGGCGAAGGTCCTCCTCGAGGCGCTGCCTTATATTCAGGATTTTCGCGGCTCCACGTTCGTCGTGAAGTACGGCGGGAGTTTCATGGACGATCCGGATCCGGTGACGCGTGCGCGCGTCGCCTACGACATCGCGTTTCTCGCGGCCTGCGGCATTAACGTCGTCGTCGTACACGGCGGCGGGAAGGCCATCACCAAGGCAATGGAGAATTCCGGCCTGAAGGCGGACTTTGTGCGCGGGCTGCGTGTGACGGACGAGCCGACGATGGCCGTGGTCAAGAAGACGCTCGACGAGGTCGTGAACCGGGAAGTTTGCGACGCGATCGCTTCCGCCAAAGGCCGGCCGAAGGGCCTGTCGGGAGAGAGCGTCCTCGTCTGTCAGAAATTACTGACCGACGATGATGGCAACACGATCGATCTCGGCTACGTCGGGGACGTTACCGAGGTGAAGGTCAAGTTGATCAAGAAGGAGATCAGCGACGGCTTTATTCCGGTGATTTCGCCGGTCGCCGAAGGTTACGACGGCAAGCCCTATAACGTGAACGCCGATCTTGCGGCTGGGCGGGTGGCGAGTGCGCTGCGGGCCCGGCGGCTGGTTTACATGAGCGACGTCCCGGGCGTGTTATCCGCGCCGCCCGATCCCGAGTCATTGATTTCTACGCTCAAAACGAGCCAGGTGGACGATCTGAAGAAGAGGGGGGTGATCGACAAGGGCATGCGACCAAAGGTGCAGAGCGCGATCCGCGCTCTCGACGAGGGCGTGCAGCGCGTGCATCTCATCGACGGCCGTTTGCCGCACTCGCTCTTGCTCGAGATTTTCACCGACAAGGGTATCGGTACCGAAATTGTGCACGGCTAACGCCCCCGTCGCGGTAACGGTTGGCCCGAGACTTTCGCTTCCCCTTTGGCGGGGATTTGCGAAAAAGAACGTCTGCTATGACCACTCCCTCTATTGTCCGCACGAACACCGCCGATCTCTATGATGCGCATGTGCTCAAGAATTACGCCCGGGCGCCGCTGACTTTGGTGCGCGGAAGCGGGGCGCAGGTGTGGGATGATACCGGTAAGGCGTATCTCGATTTTACGTCGGGTATTGCGGTCAGCGCGCTGGGACATTGCCACCCGCACTGGGTCGCCGCTGTCCAACGGCAAGCCGCGGAGTTGATTCACGTCAGCAACCTATTCCGGAATCCGCAGCAGGGTGAATTGGCGCGGCGGTTGGTGCACTACGCCGGTCCCGGACGGGTTTTCTTCTGCAACAGCGGTGCCGAGGCCAACGAAGCGCTGATCAAACTTGCGCGGTTGCACGGGGTCGAGAAGGCCGGAGGAGAGGAGGGCAAGTGCTACAAGATCATTTGCGCCAAGAATGCGTTTCACGGCCGTACCTACGGCGGGATGAGTGCCACGCCGCAGGAAAAAATCCAAAAGGGCTTCCGGCCCCTCGTGCCGGGCTTCGCCTTTGGGGAGCTCAACCGGCTCGAGACCTTTGCCGAGCTGGTCGATGAGACCACCGCCGCGATTTTCGTCGAAACGATTCAGGGCGAAAGCGGCATCAATCCGTGCACGCCGGAATTTTTGCGGGGATTGCGGCAGTTGTGCAACCGGCACAATCTTCTGCTGCTCCTTGACGAGGTGCAGTGCGGCGTTGGCCGGACCGGTCGGTTTTATTCCTTCGAGTCGGCCGGCGTGCAGCCTGATGCGATTGGTATGGCCAAGGGCTTGGGCGGCGGTTTCCCGATCGGAGCGATGTGGGTGCGGGAAAAGGTCGCGGATCTCTTCCACCCCGGAAATCACGGTACCACTTTTGGCGGCACACCGCTGGCGTGCTCGGCGGCTCTCGCTGTCCTCGACATCATCGAATCGGAGAATTTGCTCGAGAAGGTTCGAGCTCAGAGTGTGGTGTGGCACGCCGCGCTGCGCCAGCTGGCCAAGGACTTTCCGGCCCACGTTGTCGGCGTCCGGGGGCACGGTTATCTGGTGGGGGTGCAGATGACCTCAGACCCGGCTCCTTGGTTGGCGGCGTTGCGGGATCGTGGTCTTCTCGCGCCAAGCGCAGGGGGGAATGTGGTCCGACTCTTGCCCCCACTTAACGCGACGGCCGAAGAACTTACGCAGTCCGTTACTCTGTTCCGGGCTGCCCTGTCGGCGAAGGCCTAGGCGGCGGGCGATTTTTCGCTCGTGGGGTGTT
>CAIJFT010000102.1 GCA_903820035.1 uncultured Opitutia bacterium | reverse complement strand
CGCCGACCTCGACTACGTCTCGACCTCCGCCCTCGCCCTCAATGGCGGCGCGATCAAGGACGCCGCAGGCAACAACGCCACCCTCACCCTGGCCACGCCCGGCGCCGCCAACTCCCTCGCCGCCAACAAGGCCCTCGTGGTTGACGGCGTGGTCCCGACGGTATCGGGCGTCTCGTCGAGCACCGCCAACGCCACCTACAAGATCGGCGACACGATCAGCGTCCAGGTAACCTTCAGCGAGGCCGTCACCGTCACCGGCACCCCGCAACTCACCCTTGAGACCGGCGCCACCGACCGCACCGTCAACTACGCGAGCGGCAGCGGCACGACCGCCCTCACCTTCACCTACACGGTGCAGGCCGGCGATGTCTCCGCCGACCTCGACTACGTCTCGACCTCCGCCCTCGCCCTCAATGGCGGCACGATCAAGGACGCCGCAGGCAACAACGCCACCCTCACGCTCGCCACGCCCGGCGCCGCCAACTCCCTCGCCGCCAACAAGGCCCTCGTCGTCGACGGCGTCCGCCCGTCCCTCGCCTCGGCCATCACGATCTCCGACACCGCGCTGAAGATCGGCGACTCCGCGACCGTGACCTTTACCTTCACGGAGGCCATCACCGGCTTCACGGCCGCGGATCTCACGGTCCCGAACGGCAGCCTCTCGACCCTGACGACCGGCGACGGCGGCATCACTTGGACCGCGACCCTCACGCCCAGCGCGAGCAGGACCGCGGCCAGCAATGTCCTCACCCTCGACTACACCGGCATCGCCGACCTCTCCGGCAACGCCGGCACCGGCACCGCGACCTCCGGTAACTACGCCGTCGACACCGCACGCCCGTCCCTCGCCTCGGCGATTACGATCTCCGACACCGCGCTGAAGATCGGCGACACCGCGACGGTGACCTTCACCTTCACGGAGGCCATCACCGGCTTCACGACCGCCGACGTCACGGCCCCGAACGGCAGCCTCTCCACCCTGACGACCGGCGACGGCGGCATCACCTGGACCGCGACCCTCACGCCCAGCGCGAGCACGACCGCGGCCAGCAATGTCCTGACCCTCGACCTCACCGGGATCGCCGACACCGCCGGCAACGCGGGTGCCGGCACCGTTGACTCCGGTAACTACGCCGTCGAAACGGTCGCCCCGACCGTCAGCTCGATCGCGCGGGTCGGCACCGCGGTCTCCAATGCGTCGAGCGTAGCCTTCACAGTGACGTTCTCCGAGGGTGTCACCGGCGTGGATACGTCCGACTTCACCCTGACCGCGACCGGCAGCGCCGCCGGCACCGTCGCGAGCGTCTCGACCACGAGCACCTCCGTCTATGTGGTCACCGTCAACGCGGTCACCGGCGACGGCACGCTGCGGCTCGACCTGAAGCCGAGCGGCACCGGCATCGCCGACCTCGCGGGTAACGCGATCAGCGGCGGCTACACCGGCGGCCAAGCCTACACGTTTGACCACACGCCGCCGGTGATCACGAGCGCGCTGACCGCCGCCGGCACCTACCAGACGGCCCTGTCCTATACGATCACGGCCTCCGGCGGGGCGACCAGCTACGGCGCGACCGGCCTGCCCGGCGGCCTGAGCGTCGACTCGACCACCGGTGTCATCTCCGGCACCCCGAACCGCACCGGCACCATCACGGTGTCGATCTCCGCCACGGACGCCGCGGGCAACACCGGCACGGCCAACCTCGTGCTCTCCCTCGCCACGCGCGTGGTGAGCGTCGTCGGCTTGAAGCTCACACCCCGCCCCTACGACGGCACGACGACCGCCCCGATCGACCTGAGCGGTGCCACCCTCGCCAACGCGGTGCCGGGTGACGCCGTGAGCCTCGTCGCCACCGGCGCGACGGCCCGTTACGCCGACGCCAACGCCGGCACCGGCAAGTACGCCTTCATCACCGGCCTGACGCTGACCGGCGCCGCCGCGGGCAACTACCAGCTCGAACAGCCCTTCGGCTACGTCGGCACGATCACGCCGGGCTCGGTCACGTTGACCCTGGCCGGACTCGCGCAGACCTACGACGGCACCCCGAAGTCGGTCACGACCCGCGCCAGCGGCGCGAACGTCACGGCCCGCACGACCTACAACGGCAGCGAGACCGCCCCGACCAACGCCGGCAGCTACGCCGTCCGCAGCGTTTCCACCGACGTCAACACCAGCGGCTCGGTTGACGGCACCCTCGTCATCGCGAAGGCGACGCAGACGATCACCTTCACCGCTCCGGCCGGCGCGACCGTCGGCGCCGCGACGCCGGTGAGTGCGCGGGCCAGTTCCGCCCTGCCCGTCACGCTCGCCGTGACGAGCGGCACCGGCACCCTCGCCAACGGCCTCCTCACGATCGCCGACCTCGGCGCCGTGGTGGTTCGCGCCACGCAGGCGGGCAACGACAACTACCTCGCCGCTGCCGCGGAGGCGACGATCCTCGGCACCCGCAACGACCGCCTCGTGAACCTCTCGGCCCGCGTGCGCATCAACACCGCGAACGGCGTCGTGATCGCCGGCTTCGTGATCGGCGGCAACGCCCCGAAGCAGGTCTTGATCCGCGGCCTGGGCCCCGTGCTCAAGTCGGTCGGCGTGCAGGACGCGTTGGCGAACCCGACGCTCAAGGTGTACCAGGGCGCGGAGCTGATCGCGCAGAACGACGACTGGGCGGCGGCCGACGCGGTCGTGTTCGGTCAGGTCGGTGCGTTTGCGCTGCCGGCCGGCAGCAAGGATGCGGCGCTTTCCCTCACGCTCCAGCCGGGCGCCTACACGGTGCACGTCGGCGGCTCCGGCGGCACGGGCATCGCCCTGGCGGAAATTTACGACGCGAGCCCCAACGGCGCGACGGAGTACCAACGCCTGGTGAACATCTCGAGCCTTGGCGACGTCACGGCCGGTGAAGGCGTACTCGTCGGCGGCTTTGTGATCGCGGGCAACGCGCCCAAGCGCCTCCTCGTCCGGGGCGTCGGTCCGACGCTCGCGACCTTCGGCGCCACCGGCCTCTTGGCCGACCCGAAGCTGCAGATCTTCCGCAACGGCACGGTCATCGCGGAGAACGACAACTGGTCGGCCGTGGCGGCCGACGCGACCGCGATCACCGCGGCCTCCACCCGCACCGGCGCCTTCGCGCTGCCGGCCGCGAGCAAGGATGCCGCCATGATCGTGACCCTCGCCCCGGGCGCCTACACCGCCCAGGTCGGCGCCGCCGACGGCACCGCCAGCGGCGTGGCGCTCGTGGAAATCTACGAGATTCCGGATTAATCGAACGGTCACGCGTCCCAAACTCCCCTCCGCCCCGCCGGTTCTCCGGCGGGGCGTTTTTTTACCGGGGGTAGTGCGGTTCGAAGCTTCCCGTCGCCGCGTTTGAACCCGCGGCGAAACCGTAGTGACGAATGGGGACCACGTTGTGGCTCCGCTCCAACGCGGCTACGCCTTTCCTGCGAACGCGGTAACGCAGGCGCGGCGCGGGGACAAATCCCCCTGATTTTTCGGGCAATAATCGCCGCCGAACAGGTTCGCTTCGCAGCCCCAAAACCGTGGCTGATACTCCCTCCCATGCCTGCCTCCCGCCTCGACCTTACGCGTGAAAACCCATCAACCTGCGGCGCCCGTGCGATCCGGTGCGGGACGCGCGTCGGCCCGATCGGCGGGTGGATTTCCCTCCGGTCATGAGCACGCCTCCTCGCCCACCCTCCACCCCGGCCTCGCCAGGGCGAGACGCTTCGGTGGACAACGCGGCGTGGGCGGCCAAGCAAAGCGATCGACCGAGTCGCCACTCCCGCCGGGGCCGCCGGTCGCATCTGCCCGCGCAGCTCGTTCGCGAACGCGAGATTACCCGCGCCTATGTGGTGGTCGCCGTGCTCTTGCTCGTGCTTGCCGGCAGCGTGGCGCTGATGGTGAAGGGCTGCAGCAACGGATAGTGGCAGAACCCGTCGGAGAGTCTCGCCAATTTCGGACGTTAGGGGCGCAGCCCTTAGGATTGTAGCCCTGCGCGGGCGCGCAGGGCTCGGTGTTGAAACGGTTTGTCCCTGCGCCCCACGCACAGGGCTACCCAGGCAGTCGGACGGATTCGCTTGGCGCGGGCAGGACCGGCGGGCTTGCTCGGTCCCGACCACCCCATGCGCCTCCCCTGCTCCCTGTCCCCGCGCCGGCTGATCCGTGCGCTCGTCTTCGTCACCGCCGGCTCGATCGCGGCGGCCGGCCCCGACTGGCCGGAGTTCCGCGGCCCCACCGGCCAAGGCCTCGCGACCGCCAAGGACGTGCCGGTGCAATGGGATGCCACGACCAACGTCCGCTGGAAGGTCCCGCTACCGGGCGAAGGCTGGTCGTCGCCCGTGCTCGTCGGCGATAAACTTTTCCTCACGACCGCCGAGAAGGCCGGCCCGGCACCCTCGCTCCACGCACTCTGCCTCGCCGCCGCCGACGGCCGGATCCTCTGGAACACCGAGGTGCTCCGCGCCGAGGCGGGGGCGACCAAGGAGTTCCACCAGAAGAACAGCCACGCGAGCCCGACGCCGCTCGTGCGCGACGGCGTGGTGTATGTGCATTTCGGACACATGGGCACGGCCGCGCTCGATCTCAACGGCCAGGTGCTCTGGCGCCAGACGGGCATCACCTACTCGCCCGTCCACGGCAACGGCGCCTCGCCCGCCCTCGTCGGCGACCTCCTCGTCTTCAGCTGCGACGGCAAGGCGGAGCCGTTTCTCGCCGCGCTCGACACGAAGACCGGCACGGTCCGCTGGAAAACGCCCCGGCAGACGACGGCGAAGAGCAAGTTCTCCTTCGCGACCCCCCTCGTGATCGAGGTCGACGGCGTCACGCAGATCATCAGCCCCGGCAGCGGGTTTGTCGGCGGCTACGACCCGCAGGACGGCCGCGAACTCTGGCGCGTGCGCTACGGTGAGGGCTACTCGGTGATCCCGCGCCCGGTGTACGCGCACGGGCTGCTGTTTGTCAGCTCGTGCTTCAACCGCCCCGTGCTGTACGCGATCAACCCGCGCGGCGCGGCGGGCGACGCGACCGCGGATCATATTGTCTGGAGCAATCCCAAGGGCGCGCCCAACACGCCGTCGACGCTCGTGGTCGGCGACGAGTTGTACGAGGTGTCCGACGGCGGGATCGCCAGTTGTTTCGACGCGCGCACCGGCGTGCTGCACTGGACCGAGCGCCTCGGCGGCGATTTCTCGGCGTCGCCCGTACACGCGGAAGGCCGGGTGTATTTTCAAAACGAGGCCGGGGTCGGCTTCGTGCTCAAGGCCGGCAAGACCTACGAGCTCCTCGCGACGAATGATCTCGGCGAACGCACGCTCGCATCACCCGCGGTGACCGACGGCGCGTTGTTCCTCCGCGCGAAGGGGCATCTGTGGCGGATCGGGAAATGACGCGGAATTGACGGTTGGATCGAGGTAGGCCCGGCCGGTGGCCGGGCTTGTTTCACGAACGATCGAACGAAACGCCCGCCCAACGGGCGGACCTACATCCAGGCAGGCGCCCCCGCTCTCCGCTTTCAACGCTTCGCCGCCTGCTGCGTGATGAAATCGAGGATCGCGCGCCGGGCCGGGTCGTCGGGGTTCCGGATGTTGTGCCCGACCGATCCGTGGGTGCGGTCGTCGATACGTTGCGCGAACACCGCGGGGTGGCCGGCGGCCTTGAGCGTGGCGACGAGGAACTGGTTCTCCTCGGCACGGCTCGGCATGTCGTTCTGCGCGTAAAGCGTGAGCACCGGCGGCACCGCCTTGGAAATATAATAGCTCGGGGCGGCTTCGTCCGCCGTGATGCTGAAGCGCGACTGCCGGCGCTCCTCGCGCACCGTGTAGTGCGTGAACACCTGGCCGCTCACCTGCGCGATGCCGGCGACGGCGGCCAACGCGAGACCGTAGGGCCGGAGCCGGGACGGATCGAAGCCGACGAGCAGCGCGAGATAACCGCCCGCGGAGTGGCCGCCGATGAAGACCCGGCGCGGACTACCGCCATGTTCCGCGATGTGCGCGACGGTCCAGGCGAAGGCCGCGGCGGCGTCGTCGACGTACGCGGGATAGGTCGCCTTCGGGCTGAGCCGGTAGTTGGGCGTCACGACCGCGACGCCGCCCTGCGCGAGACTCGCGGCGAGTTCATGCACGTACTCGCTGGGCAGGTCCTTGTCGCCTTGCTTGAGCCCGCCGCCGTGAAACCAGACGAGCGTGGCAAAACCCGGCGCGGCCGCGGGCAGGGTGACGTCGAGCCGGCAGCGCTCGCGTTCGTAGGCGCTGAGCGTGGGGGCGTCGCCCTTGTAGGCGACGTCCCGGATCACCTTCACCGCGGATTCGGCGGCGGTCGCGAGCGGCAGTAAACCGAGGAGGACCGCGAGCGTGATTCGTTTCATGGGAAAAATCGGATAAACGGAATACTGCGGCGGGGCGAGTCGGCATCCGATCAGGCCCGATGAGGACGGCGGGGCCCACCGGCATGGAATGGAGCGTCACCCGTAACATTGGCGCGGCGCTGCCCTCCCGCCGCTCCGACAAAATGCATTTTCCTTTCCGGCGGTTCGGCGTTCAATAGGGCCGGTGCGCGTCTGGTTTCCCATTTCCCTCCTTCTGGTCGTCGCGCGGTGCGCGCCGGGGGCCGACGCGCCCGCCGTCACGGCCCGGCTCTCAACTCCGCCGGCGGAGATCAACGTCATCGGCGACCCGGTCACGCTCACGTGGCACTTCAGCAACGCCGCGCCAAAGCCGATGGCCTTCGTCTGGGAGGCGTGTTGCCGCCTGAACGGCCGGCTCACCGTCAGCGAGGGCGGCGTCGACCTCCCGCGCATCCCGCCCGGACCGGCGGCGGCGCACGCATTTGCCAAGCCCGCGATCATTCTGCCCGGCCGCGAAAACGCCTTCGAGTCGATGCTCGCCGACTGGGTCGACATCCGGCGCACCGGCCGTTACGCGATCCGCGGCAGCTACGTCGGCGTGCTGCCCGAGCAGAAACCGCCCTACCCGCGTTCCATCGAACTTTGGCGCGGCGAGGCCGCGACGGCCGCCGTCGACGTCGCCCTGACGAGCGTGGAGGACTACCTCGCCCAGCGCGTGAGCCGCGCGGCCCAGCGCGGGCTCGACGCCCGCGTGACCGGGCCGGCGCGCTTTCCCGCCACCGGCGAGCTCATCCTGCAGTTGCACGTGCGCAACACGGGGTCGGCGCCCCTCGCGTGGCAGTGGCCCCTCGACGCGGATCTATGGATCGTCGACGCAACCGGCCGGCGTATCCAACGCAAACCGACCAAACCCGCCGGCGCCGACGAGACGGTGACCGTCGCGCCCGGCGCGGAGTGGAGCACGCCGTTCAACGTCACCGCCGCCGACCTGAACGGCAGCCCCTTCGGCGACTACCGTGTCTTCGTGGATTTCCCCCCGCAAGGCGACCGCGGGCGCGTGCCGGCTCAGCCGTGGCCGATCCGCTGGGAACTCGGCAGCGGGGAAACCGCAGCCCTGCTCAACGCCGCAGCCGGCAGCGCCAACCCGCGCAATCCCCCGCTCCGCCTCCTCCGCCAATACCTCGGCCCGCTCGCACCGGTGCTGGCGGCGGTGCCCGAAAGCACCCTCTCCGCCGCCGCACTCGCGTTGCGCCGCCAATTGCAACTGGCCGCCAGTCTGGTCGACCTGCCGGTCCGCACCGGGCGCATCACGTTGCCGGTCACGGTGTCCGCCGGCGGGGTGTGGCGTTGCACCGAACCGCGCGTGACGCGTCACGCGCCGGGCGAACCCCGTGAACAACTCCGGGCCGTGGTCGGCGTCAGCCGGCACCTGAATGCAGAGTTCGACCTCCAATTGTGGCCGGAGCCGACGGCCACCGTCGCGGACCTCCGGAGCGCGGCCGCCGCGCTGGGCGGGCAGGACTCCGGGTGGGCGGCGCCACCGCGCCTTCTTGGGGTGGTCGCCGCCGGCAACGTGCCGGGCGCGGTGACATTTCCCCGGCAACCCGCGCCGGCGAACGCCGTGCTGCGCCTCACCGCCGACGGCAGCGGCCTCCGTGCGACGGCGGCCTGGTCCACCGACGGCCAACCCGCCGCGCCGGACCGTTGGCGCGCCTGGAGCGAGCGCACGCTCCCGACCCCGGCCGAGTTCGAATCGTATGTGGCGAGCCAGGGCCAAGGAACACCGCAGCTCGTGATTGTGGCCGACGCCCGCGTGCCATGGCGAACCCTGCGGGCCTGGCTGGAACCCGTGCTCCAGCGCGGCTGGCAGGCCGAGTTGATCGCGCCGGAGTAACGCGGGGTACCCCGGCCCATCCCACGGCGAGCGTGGACCGCGCAGTGCGAGCACCGCGTTCCGGGTATTTCACCGGCTCGCCATTTGGCCGGCGCAGTTCGCGATCAGAGCGCCCCATCGCACCATGACACCCTCTCCCGCTTCCGAACCAGCGTCGACCCGCCTGCACTCGGTCGGCGACCACTTGGTGGTCCTGCACTCCGAACTGGCCGCGTTCTACGCCATCACCCCCGGGCAACTGCTGGAGATCAGCCGTTCATTTCCCGCCGACTTCTGCTTTAACCTCGAAACCGAAACAACGGATTCCGCCCCGGACGGCGGCGAACACCCGTGGGAAACCCGGGTCTTCACCGAACACGGCGCCTTGTTGGCGGGATGCCTGCTCAACACCCCGACAACCCTGGCGCGGGCCGTGCAACTGACGCGGACCTGCGTGTCCCTGCGCCGGCAGGACCGCACGCGACACACCCTCGCACTCGCCGGATAGGTTTGGCGCGACGAGGGCGTCCCTGCGATGCACGCGGGCGCGATGAAATCGGCGGCGCGGCGTAACCCGCGGAGCAGTGGAGCCCGAATGACCCATGGTTTTTTTCGTGGGGGATCTCACTCCGCCAGCGCACGGCGGCTGGACTCGCTCCGGCGTTGCCTTAACGTGGGAGCACTCCCCTATGCGCCGTCTCCCCCTGCTTCCGCGCCTGCTCACCCTGTTCGCCGCACTCACCGTTGCCGTCGGCGCCGCGACCACGTTTCCGACGCTCGACGAAGCGATCGCCCGCGGCGACCTCGAGGACACCAAGGCCCACCTGAAGGCGAACCCTGCCGCCGTACAGGGGGCCAAGGACGCCGCCATGCTGCCGCTGCATCAGGCCATTCTGCGGAACCGCACCGAGATCGCGCTCTTCCTGCTCGAGGCGGGGGCCAGCGTTGACACACCGGACCGCAGCCAACGCACCCCGCTCCACCTCGCCGTCGAACGGGCCAACGTCGGCCTCGTGCAGGCCCTGCTCACCCGCAAGGCCAAGCCCAACGAGCGCGATCGCATGGGTTGGACGCCGCTGCATCACGCCGCGGCGAAGGACAAGATCGCGATCGCCCAGGCGCTGCTCGCCGGCGGCGCCGATCCGAAGACGCTCAGCGAACGGGGCGGCACGCCCCTGCACGAGGCGGCGGCGAGCGGCAGCGCCGCGATGGTGCAGCTGTTTCTCAAGGCCGGCGTCGATCCCGCCCTCGTTTCGAAACTCGGCGTCACCGCCTTGGACATCGCGCGCCAATATAAGAACGACGCCGCCATCGGCGCCCTGGCCGCGCTCCCCGGCGCGAAGTAGATTCGGTCGGCCAGTGCGCTTGCGCGCGCCTCCACCGATGTTCCAACGCGCAAAGCGCCCGCGAGCGGGCTGACCGACCGCGGCGCCGCCCCGTTTTTCTGTTTGCCCTCGCCGGCGTCGTCGCGTTTTGACTTCACGGCAACAGGGTTGCTGGTGAGCTCGGTTGCCTTCCACGCAACCATGTCACTGCTCCCTTTTTCCAGCCAACTCATCGCCGATGTGGGCATCTCGCTCGGTGACGAAGGCAAAGGCCGTCTTATTCCGGAAGTCGCCGACGAACTGCGCGGCACCGCGGCTCCGGTCTCGGTCGTCCTCAAGGTCAACGGGGGCGCCAACTCCGGCCACACCGCCGGCGGCATCAAGCTGAACCTGCTCCCCGCCGGCGTAGTCGTGCGCGACGCCGCCCACCTGTGCATCGGCAGTGGCGTCGTCGCCGACCCGCGCAAGATCTGGTGGGAAACCAAGCCGCTCGAACTCAAGGGCCACGCGATTCTTTCGCGCCTCCTGATCGACGAGCGCACGCTCGTTTCGGATCTCACCCACCGCCTGCTGGACCTTGCGTGGGAAGACTATCGCGTGAACATCCTCGCCGAGGAACCCCGCGGCTCAACCGGCCGCGGCATCACGCCCGCCTACCTCGACGAGGTCGGCCAGCAGCAAATCACCTACTCCGATTTTCTCGCGGGTCCGAATTACTTCGCCCGCAAGCTCGCCCAGCGCGCCGACCGCGCCTGCCTCACCATCCAGCACGTCTGCCGGGTCAGCGAAACCACCTGGGCGTCGTTCTTCGACAAGCTCACCACCGCCGAAGTGCGCGCCAACGCCGAGGCCATCGAACTCGGCGTGTTCGCCAAGGACGAATTCGACTTCACGCGTTTCCGCGGCGCGAAGCCCTTTACGCTGAACCTCGAGGCCCTGACCGCGACCTACTGGGCCGCCGGCACCGCGCTCGCGAAAAACATCGGCGAAGTCCGCGAGTTGATCCTCCGCGAAGTCGCCGCCGGCCGCACCATCATCGGCGAGTTCGGCCAAGCCTACTGGCTCGATAAGCGCCACGGCTTCTCCCCGAACGTCACGGCGTCGCACACGTACACCCCCGAATTTTTCGAGAGCGCGGGGATTCCGGTCCAGCGCATCCACACGTTCGGCGTGGCCAAGGCCTACGACACCAAGGTGGGCACGCACACGTTCCTGACGCAGATGGACGACGCGCATCCGCTCGCCGCGAAGCTGAAGCAGATCGAGTTCGGCACCAGCACGGGACGTCAACGGATGGTCGGCTGGTTCGACGCCGTCGAAAAGGGCGATGCCCTCCGCTACGGCGGTTTTCAGGATGTGATGATCAACAAGTCCGACGCGCTCACCCACTCCGGCGCGTGGCAGGGCGAACTCTTGATCTGCGTCGCCTACGAAGATGCCCAAGGCAAGCGCTTCAACCACGTGCCGCGCAACGAGGCGGTGCGCAAAACGCTCCGCCCGGTCTACACCAAGCATGCCGGCTGGTCGGAGGATATTTCTCTCGTGCGGAAGTTCGCCGAACTCCCGCGCAACGCCCAGCGCTACATCGCCGCGATGGTGCGCGCGACCCTCGACGTCGCCTACGCCGGCGGCCAGTGGCCCGCCGCCGACCAACTGCCGAACCTCCGCTATCTCGGCGTCGGCCCGGAGCCGTCCCAGATTATCAAGGACGTCCCCGCCACCGCCGACTTGGTTAAGCTGGCGCTCTGATCCGCGCGCCGGCCGTGGCAAGCCGGGCGTTGAGGCTTGAGGGACCAATCCGGTGGGACCCGATGTTCTCATCGGGTCTTTCGGTGCGACGACATTTAAGGTGATGGCCCGCCGGGGACATCGGGCCCCGCCTTTTTTTGGCCAACTCTCAACTGCATGAGTCCGACTGACTCATGCCGGCTCACCGCTTGCCGACGCCGCGCACTAAAAACCGCTGGAGCAAAATAAACGCGAGCAGCAGCGCGCCGACGACGATCCGCATCCACCACGAGCTGAGACGGCCGTCGAAGAGGATCGCCGCCTGGATCGTCCCGAAAATCAAAACGCCGAGGAGCGTACCGGCCACGTGACCGCGTCCACCGGCCAGCAGCGTGCCGCCGATCACCACCACGGCGATCGCATCGAGCTCGAGCCCGAGGCCCATGCTCGCGTTGCCCGAACTCGTGTACACCGACGCCACGATCCCCGCGAGGGCCGCACCCGCACCGTTGAGCGTGTACACCGCGATGCGCGCCCGCCCCACCGGCAGCCCCAGCAGCAACGCCGACTGCTCATTACCGCCGATCGCCAGGAGCGTGCGGCCGAAGCGCGTATGGTGCGCGACCACATAGCCCGCACCCACCACCGCCAGCAGCAACAGCGCGGCCGCGGGAACGTGAATCGACTCGCCGAGCGCGAGGTCAAAGTTGGCCAGGGCGTCGTACCACGGATGCGTGATACCGACCGAGTCCGTGTTCAGCCAGAACGCCGTCCCGCGCGCCAAAAACATCCCCGCCAGCGTGATCAAAAACGCCGGCAGCCGGAACGCATGGATCAGCGTCCCCATCAGCGCGCCCAGGCCGGCGCCGAACCCAATCGCCAACGGCCACACGACCGCGGGATGCAGTCCACGCCCCGTCACGAGCGTTGCGGTGAAGATCGAGGTGAAGCCGATCACCGCACCAACCGACAAATCGATGCCGCCCGAAAAAATCACGAGCGTCATACCGACCGCCGCGATGCCGAGGAACGCGTTATCGGCCAAAAGATTCACGATCACCCGCGACGAAAGGAAGCCGTCGTACGCCACCGCCGCCGCGCCGAAGAGCAGCAGCAGGATTCCGCCCGTCGCCAGCAACGGCAGGTGCCGCGCAAGCCGCCCGCTAATCATGACGCCGCCTCCTTCCGCCGCCACAGCGCCGCCACCCGCGACCGCAATTGCTCGGACTGCAGGAGCGACACCGCGAGGATGAGCAGCGCCTTCGGCACCGGCGCCACCGCCGGCGGCACCCCGCGATAGTACATCGTCGTGGCGAGAGTCTGGATCAGAATCGCCCCGAGAAAAGTCCCCATGATCGAGAGCCGCCCGCCCGTCAGCGCTGTGCCGCCGACCACCACGGCGAAGATCGCATCCAGTTCCGCGTTCTCTCCCGCGCGGTTGGCGTCGGCCGCGCGGATGTTCGCCGCCGTCAGCACGCCCGTGAAGCCGGCGCACGCCCCGCAAAAGACATAGGCCAGCGCCTTCACGCGCGCCGCGGCCAGTCCCGCGAAACGGCTGGCCGTCTCATTGTCGCCCACCGCCTCGATGAACAGGCCCGCCGCGGTCCGGCGCACGAAGGCATGGGTGCCGACAAAGAGCGCCACCACCAGAAGCGGGGCAACCGGCACGCCGAGGACGAAGCCGTTGGCAAGAAACTCAAACGCCGGATTCGCGATGATGAGCACCTGGCCGCCGCAGAGGAGTTGCGCGATGCCGCGACCCGCCACCATCAGAATCAACGTCGCCACTATCGGCTGGATGCCGATCCGCGCAACGAGCAGGCCGTTCCCGCCGCCGGCCAAGGCCCCCGCCCCGACGGCCGCGGCGACCGTCGCAGCCAGACCCGCGCCGGTATTCAACATCAGGGCACAGACCGCCCCGGTGATGGCAACGACCGAACCCACCGACAAATCCACGCCGCCCGTGGCGATCACGAGCGTCAGGCCGAGCGCGAGCAGCATCGTGCGCGAACCCTGCGTCAGGATGTCGACCGGCACGCCGAAGAGATGCCCGTCCTGCACCGTGATTTTCAGGAACGCCGGATTGGCGACCAGATTGAGCCCGATCAACAGCGCGAGCCCCGCCAGCAGCCACGGAAGGGTGGAACGTGATTTCATTGGTCCGCCTCTGCGGGAAGGGCAGGAAACTCCCCATGGGTTCCGGCCATGCGGCGCATCAGGCCCTCCGTGGTGAGTTCCGGCCCGGCGGTGACTTCCCCCGCCATCTTTCGCTCGCGCAGCACGAGAACGCGCGCGCAGTTGCGGATAATTTCCTCGAGCTCAGATGAAATCAGCAGCACCGCCAGGCCGTCCGCCCGCAGCGTCGCAATCAGCGCCTCGATCTCGGCCCGCGCGCCGACGTCAATCCCGCGGGTCGGTTCGTCGAGCAGGATCACCTCCGGCTGCGTCGCGAGCCAGCGGGCGAGTAGCACCTTCTGTTGGTTGCCGCCGGAGAGATTCCGGATCGGCGTCTCCGCGTCGGCCGTCTTGATCCGCAGCGCCGCAAGGTAGTGCGCACACAGCGTTTGCTGCTCGGCCCGCGCCAACGGGCGCCACGCCCCACGTTTCGCCTGCAGCGCCAAGATCAGGTTCTCGCGCACCGAGAGATTCGGCAAAATCCCCTCCGACTTCCGGTCCTCGGAGCAAAACGCCAGACCGAGCCGAACCGCGTCGCGCGGTGCCCCGAACTGCACCGGCGCCCCCTTGAACGTGATCACCCCGCCATCCGCGCGATCGATGCCGAACAGCAACCGCGCGGTCTCCGTGCGACCTGAACCGAGCAGCCCAGCGAGCCCGGTGACCTCGCCCCGCCGCAATTCCAGGTCAACCGCCTGCACCGCCCCACGCCGGCTCAACCCGCGCGCCGCCAGCACCACGTCGCCCGCGGCGACCGCACCCGGCAGCGCGGCGTCGCCCTCCCGGTGCGAACCCTCGACCCCGCTCCCCGGGGCAACCCGGCCGGCGGCGTCGCTCACCTCGCGGCCGAGCATTTTGCCGACGAGCCCGAGTCGCGACAGTTCGGCCGTGGCGTACGCGCCGACCAGCTGGCCATTGCGCAGGACCGTGATGCGGTCCGCCACCGCGTAGACCTGATCGAGGAAGTGTGTGACAAGAACGATACCCAATCCCTCGCCGCGCAAGCGGCGCATGACGGCGAAGAGTTCCGCGACCTCCTTCTCATCGAGACTCGCCGTCGGTTCGTCCAGCACGAGCAACTGGGCGCGCAGGTCGAGCGCGCGGGCGATGGCGACCATCTGCTGTAACGCGACCGACAAACTACCGAGCTCAGCATCGACGTCGCAGTCGAGTTCGAGCCGGGCGAGCGCAGCGCGGGCCCGGCGCCGCATCGCGGGACCGTTGATGAAACCGAATTTTCCCGGCTGCCGGCCGAGGGTAATATTCTCCGCGACCGAGAGCGCGGAAATCAGGTTCACCTCCTGGTAAACAGTGCTGATGCCGGCCTGCTCCGCCTCCTTCGGCGCGGCGGGGGCAATCGTCGTGCCGGCGAGGGAGATCGTGCCGGCGTCGGGCGCGTACACGCCGGTGAGGACCTTGATGAGGGTCGACTTGCCCGCACCGTTTTCACCCAACAGCGCGTGGATCTCTCCGGCTTGAACGGTGAAGTCCACGCCGCTCAACGCGACCACGCCGGGGAAGCGCTTGGTGATGCCGCGGAGTTGCAGCAGCGTTGGGGCGGACACAGGCCGGGACGGTGCGTGGTTCCCGCTCGCCTCGTCGTCAGTACTGCCGCGTTGGCAGCGCCTTGGCGGCGTTCGTGGCGTCGAAGAGTTCGTCCTGGTTGAAGGACTTCTTCGGCACCTTCTCGCCGGCCAGGACCTTGGCGATCGTATCGTAAACCTTGGGACCGAAGAGCGGGCTGCACTCGACGGTGCAGTTGATCCGCCCGGCGGCGACGGCCTTCACGGCCTCGCCGATCGCGTCGATGCTGACCAGGGTGATGTCCTTGCCCGGCTTGAGGCCGGCCTCCTCGATCGCCTGCGCGGCGCCGAGGGCCATGTCGTCGTTGTGCGCGTAGACGACGTTGATCGCCTTGCCGTGCTTTTTGAGGAAAGCCTCCATGACCTGCTTACCACCGCTGCGCTCGAAGTTGCCGCTCTGCGCATCGATGATCTTCAGGCTAGGATACTTGGCGAGGCCGTCGGCGAAGGCCTTGCGGCGCTCGTTGGCCGGCGCGGATCCGGGCGTGCCCTGCAGTTCGACGATGTTGCCCTTGCCGGACACGGCCTTCGCGAGCCAGTCGGCGGCCATCTTGCCCTCCTCGTAGAAGTCGGAGCCGATGAAGCAGACGAACAGCGACGCGTCGGTGGTCTGGATGGTGCGGTCGGTGAGGATCACCGGGATCTTCGCCCGCTTGGCTTCGCGCAGGACCGGGTCCCAGCCGGTCTCGACGATCGGCGCGATCACGATGGCGTCGACGCCCTGCGTGATGAACGAGCGCACGGCGCGGATCTGATTCTCCTGCTTGCCCTGGCCGTCGGAAAACTTGAGGTCGATGCCGCGCTTGGCCGCCTCGGCCTTCATCGAATCGGAGTTCGCCGTGCGCCACGCGCTCTCGGCGCCGGTCTGGGCGAAGCCGACCTTGAGGGTTTTTTTCGGCGCGGCGCCGAAGAGGCCAGTGACCGTCAGGAGCGCGGCGGCGGCGAGAAACAAAAACGGCTGGCGGGTGATCAGGGTGAACATGGCTGGGGGGGGAGAAGGGGGTGGCGCCCACCTTGAGGGCCGGCCGGAGGTGGAGCAAGGAGGCACTCCGGAGTTCGAGGGAAACCCCAACCGTAGGTCAGCTCGCTGGCGAGCGCAGGCGGGGAGCGGCGAGCCGGATTGAGGTAGGCCGGGCAGGCCTACCTCGCGTGCGCGGACCGACAGTGGACAGGACGACCCGCGTTTTTGTGATGCATCCGATGCCCGTTTTCCTCCACGCTGCGTGCCCCATGAAGGCCCTACTCCTCACCGCCCCGTCCAAGCTCGAGTATGTCGACTTCCCCGCCCCGCAGCCGGCGGACGACGAAGTGCTCGTAAAGGTTCATGCGTGCGGCATCTGCGGTAGCGACATTCATGGCTGGGACGGTTCGACCGGCCGACGCCGGCCCCCGCTCATCATGGGGCACGAGGCCTCGGGCGAAATCGTCGCCGCCGGACCACGCGTCACCTCCTGGCGGGCGGGCGATCGCGTGACGTTCGACTCCACCATCTCGTGCGGCACCTGCGCGTTTTGCCGCAGCGGACAAATCAACCTGTGCGACAACCGTCGCGTGGTCGGCGTCGCTCCCGTGGAATACCGCCAGCACGGCGCGTTCGCCGAGCTGCTGGCGATTCCGGCCCGCATCCTCTACCGGCTGCCCGACACATTGCCCTTTGCTCAGGCCGCGATGGTCGAGCCGGTCTCCATCGCGATCCACGCCGTGCAACGCACCAAGATCGCCCCCGGCTCGACGGCGGTCGTGATCGGTAGCGGCATGATCGGTCTGCTGGTCATCCAGGCCCTGCGTTGGGCCGGCGCCCAACAGATCGTGGCCGTCGACCTCGCCGATAACCGCCTCGCGCTGGCCGCCAAGCTCGGCGCCACGCACACGATCAACTCGGGCCGCGATGACGCCCTCGCCGCCGTGACAAAAATCACCGACGGCCTCGGCGCCGACACCGCCTTCGAGGTCGTCGGGTTTACGCCCACGCTGAACCTCGCGATCTCCATCTTGAAACGCGGCGGGACCTGCGTGCTCGTCGGCAATCTCGCGCCCAAGACCCAGGATTTCCCGCTGCAGGCGGTCGTGACGAAAGAACTCTCGCTGCTCGGTTCCTGCTCCAGCGCCGGCGAGTATCCGCTGTGCCTCG
>CAIJFT010000101.1 GCA_903820035.1 uncultured Opitutia bacterium | reverse complement strand
GCTCGCGTTCGGCGGGACGCTGGCGCGCGTGCCGCAGGAGTTGTCCTTGGCGGACATCGCCCGGGTCCAGGGGGCCTTTGTCGCGGCCGCGCAGCGGGCGCTGGCGGCGGGTTTTGAGTGGCTCGAGTTACACGGGGCCCATGGTTATCTGGCGCACCAATTTTTTTCGCCGCTTTCGAATTGCCGGCAGGACGACTACGGCGGGAGTTTTCAAAACCGTACGCGTTTCATGCTGGAGATCGTCCGTGCCGTGCGGGCGGTTTGGCCGGAGCACCTGCCGCTGACCGCGCGGATTTCCTGCACGGAGTGGGTCGAAGGCGGTTGGACGATTGAGGAGAGCGTGGAACTCGCCCGCCGGTTCAAGGCCGAGGGGCTCGATCTCGTCGATTGCAGTTCCGGCGGCGGGGTGGCGACCGCCAAAGTCCCTGTGGGCGCGGGCTACCAGGTGGCGTTTGCGGAGCGCATCCGCCGCGAAGCGGGCATCGCGACGGCGGCGGTGGGCCTGATCGTGGAGCCGAGGCAGGCGGACGAAATTGTGCGCCAAGGTCAGGCAGACGTCGTGTTGCTCGCCCGCGAGCTATTGCGTGATCCGTATTGGCCGCGGCGTGCGGCGCAGGCGCTGCGCGAGGAGAAGCGTTTGGCGCCGCCGCCGCAATATGCTCGCGCGTGGTGAGCCGGTTTGCTTTCACGAGCGGCGCCATGTCTTCGTTTATTCCCCCCGCCCAACTCATCGCGGCCCTGCAGTGGCGCTACGCCGTTAAGAAATTCGACCCGACAAAGAAAATTCCCGCGGCGGACTGGCACGCTTTGGAACAATCCCTGGTGCTCGCGCCGTCGTCGATCGGCCTCCAACCTTGGAAGTTCTTTGTGGTCACGGATGCCGCGGTGAAGGCGCAGCTGCAGGCCGCCTCCTACCGGCAGTCGCAGGCGAGCGAGTGCTCGCACTTCGTCGTGTTCAGTGTGCGGCGTAATCTGGACGCGGAGCACGTTGAACGGCACATCCGCCGGATGATCGAAGTGCTCGGGGTCACCGAAGAGTCGTTGGCGAAGTTTCGCACGATGACCCTTCGCAACCTCGATCGGGCCCGCGAGGCCGGTACGCTCGACCCGTGGCAGGAGCATCAGATTTACATCGCGCTCGGGAAGTTTCTCGCGGGCGCGGCGTTGCTCGGCATCGACACCTGCCCGATGGAAGGCATCGAGGCCTCTAAATATGACGAAATCCTCGGTCTGGCCGGTTCCGATTACGGTACGGTCGTAGCCTGCGCCGCCGGTTACCGGCTGGCGGACGACAAGTACGCGACGATGCAAAAAGTCCGGTTTAAAACGGACGACGTCGTGGTGCGGATCTGAGGTTTATCGGCGGGGTGGTTCCGCCGCCGGCACGCGCCGAGCTGAAGCCCGCGGCTTCGATCGGTCAGGTCCGGCCACTGGTCAACAGCAGGTCGCACCCCAAACCGATGCGGACCGCGGGTTCCATCGAACGTGGATGCGGCAGCGGACGCTGCGGTGGGGAAAGGCTTCCGCTACAACGCGGCGGCAAAGACGGCGGCTCGCTCGCTCGCCGTGAGTTCGCGCCACGTGCCCGGGGGCAGTTCGCCGAGGAGAAAATTGCCGATGCGCACGCGCAGAAGCCGAAGGGTTGGATGCCCGACTGCGGCGGTCATGCGGCGGACTTGCCGGTTCTTGCCCTCGACGAGTTCGAGCGCAAGCCAGGCGTCGGGGACGCTCTTGCGGAGGCGGATCGGCGGGTCGCGCGGGGGCATGACCGGAGGGGTTTCCAGCAGGCGGGCGCGACATGGCCGGGTCGGGTGCCCGTCGAGCTTGAGGCCGCCTTTGGCCAACTGCGCGAGGGTCGCGGCTGTCGGCACGCGTTCCACCTGGGCCCAGTATTCGCGGCGATGACCGTGCTTTGGATCCAGCAGTTTCGCATTCAGGCCGGCCTCGTCTGTGAGCAGCAGGAGTCCCTCGGAGTCGGCGTCGAGCCGACCGAGTGGGTAAACGCGGGCGGGCAGGCCAAAGTCGGCGAGCGTGCGCCACCGCGAGCCCGGCTCCGGGGTGAACTGCGAGAGCACCCCGTAAGGTTTATTCAACGCGCAAAGCATGATCCCGATTGCGTGCCATGACGGACGATTTATCGGTGTAGCGCAAAACCTGATTCTATGCGCGCCCTGCAATTTCCCGCTGTCAATCAAACCGCATTGGTCGATCTGCCCGAGCCGGTGCCGGCTGCGGGTGAAGTCCTGATTACGCTGCGTGCCGCGGCACTCAACCACCGCGATGTGTGGATCCGGGCTGGGCAGTACGCGGGCGTGACGTTCCCGTGTGTGGTTGGTTCCGACGGCGCCGGCGTGGTCACGGCGGCGGGCGGCGGGGTCGATACGGCGTGGGTCGGTCGCGAAGTTATCCTCTTTCCCAGTTTCAGTTGGGGCGACGCGCAGCGGGCCCAGGGGCCGGCGTTTTCGATCCTCGGCCTGCCGCGGCAGGGAACGCTAGCGGAGAAGATCGCGGTGCCGGTGACGCAGCTCGCCCCGAAACCGGCGCACCTGTCGTGGGAAGAGGCAGCGGCTTTGCCATTGGCGGGCCTCACGGCGTACCGGGCGGTTTTTTCCCGCGGCAACCTGCAACCGGGCGAGCGGGTGCTGATCAGCGGCATCGGCGGCGGGGTGGCGTTGTTTGCTTTGCAATTTGCCCTCGCGGCGGGCGCGGAGGTGTGGGTCACCTCGAGTTCGGCGGAAAAAATCGCGCGCGCCGTCGCCCTCGGGGCGCGTGGTGGTTTTGATTATCAGGATGCGGGCTGGGCGGCGCAGGCGGTGAAGGCGCCGGGGCCGTTCGACCTCGTGATCGACAGCGCCGGTGGCGAAGGGTTTCCGCGGCTGATTGATGCGACGGTCTCCGGCGGTCGAGTGGTGTTTTTCGGCGCAACCCGCGGTGACTCGGTGTTGCCGGTCCGCAAGGTTTACTGGCGGCAGATTTCACTCCTTGGCACGACGATGGGTTCGCCGGCGGATTGGGCGGCGATGACCGCATTCGTGGAGCGGCATCAGCTCCGTCCGGTCCTCAGTGAGATTTTTTCGTTGGCGCGGGCCGAGGCGGCGTTGGAGCTTATGGAGCGGGGCGGACAGTTCGGGAAAATTGTGGTCAAACCCTGATCGCATGCAGCGACGGCGGGGGATTGCGCTTGGCGTCGGGGGGCAGAGTGGGGAGAACACCGCTTTATGAGCGGCAACTCCTCTTTTTTCGCGTGCATCATGGCGGGTGGCAGTGGCGAGCGTTTTTGGCCGATGAGCCGTTCTAAGACGCCGAAACATCTGCTGAAGCTTATTTCGGATCGTACGCTGGTGGAGGAAACCGTCCGCCGCATCGGTGCGGTCGTGCCGCCCTCCAATATTTTTGTGCTGACCAACGAGGTTCAGCTCCCCGGCACGCGCGCCGCGTTAGCCGGCTTGGTCCCGGCTGAGCAGATCATCGCCGAGCCCGCGCGGCGCGACACCGCGCCGGCGGCGGCGTTGGCCACGGCTCTCGTGCGGGCCCGAGGGGGCGAAAACGCGGTGCTCGCGTTGCTGCCGGCCGACGCCTTTATCGCCGATATTGCCACCTTTGCCGCTCAGTTGGGGGCGGCGTTGCCGCGGGCGGCCGAGTCGGGGGCGATCCTCACGATCGCGATCAAGCCGGATCATCCGGCGACGGGTTTCGGCTACCTAGAGATGGGGGCGGAGCGGGCGCGGCACGCGACCGGGGTGGTGCGTGAGGTGAAGCGTTTTGTCGAGAAGCCCGATCTCGCCACGGCGCAGCGGTACGTGGCGAGCGGTGACTTCGCCTGGAACGCGGGCATGTTTTTCTGGCGGGTGGGGACGTTTCTCGGCGAGGCAGATCGCAGCGCGCCGGAGTTGGCCAAGTTCGTGCGGGAGTTTCCCGCGACGGCCCCCGAAGGTTATCTCGCGGAAAAGTTCCCGCTGCTGCCGAAGATCTCGGTGGACTACGCCATCATGGAAAAGGCCCGGGCGGTCGAGACGCTGCTGGCGCAGTTTGATTGGGACGATGTGGGGTTGTGGACGGCGCTGCCGAAGCACCTGAAGCAGGATGTGGCGGGCAACGCGACGCGCGGAGTCGTGGTCGTGAGTGCGGCGTCGAACAACATCGCGGTGAGCAACGGACGGACGATCGCCCTCTGCGGCGTGCAGGATCTCGTGGTGGTGGAAACGGCGGATGCGATTCTCGTCTGTCACCGCGATGCGGTGCAGGACATCAAGAAAATCGTACAGCAGTTGCCGGCGGAGTTATTGTAAGGCGGAGCGGGATCGGGTGGCCTCGCTCTGATTGGCCTGCATTCCGGGTAAAGCGCGCAAGCACCGGTTTCAGCGTTTACCTAAATCGTGGAGCCGCTCTCGCGGGAAACCGGGTGGGGCAGGGAGCGGGTGAGTCGGGTTTCCCCTTCGGACCGGGCGCTGAATTAAATCCCGCCTCACTCAACCCGAAGAGGGGATCGGGTTCCAGCGGGGCGCTCTGCTGCGGCAAAAAAAACAGGCGACCCTCGCGGGTCGCCTGTTTGAAAGTGAAACGGCCTCGAATTGCCGCTTACTGCTGTTTGCCCGACTTGGCCGCCTTCTGGCGTTGGCCGTTGTCGAGAATGCGCTTGCGGATACGAAGGCTCTTCGGCGTGACCTCGACGAATTCGTCGGCGGCGATGTATTCGATGGCGCGCTCGAGCGAGAGCTTGGTCGCCGGGGTGAGGCCGGTGGCGACGCCGTCGCCCTGCGAGCGGAAGTTCGTGAGCTTCTTTTCGCGGACGGCGTTGATGGCGATGTCCTCGTTCCGGGGATTCTCGCCGACGATCATGCCTTCGTACACTTGCTCACCGGGGCTGACGAACAGCCGGCCTCGCTCTTGGCACATGATCAGGGCGTAGGAGGTGGTTTCGCCCGCTTCGGTCGCGATGAGCGTGCCGGTGATGCGGGTGAGCACTTCGCCCGCGTAGGGGCCGTACTCTTTGAAGAGATGGCTCAGTACACCGCGGCCGCTGGTCGCGTTGACGACGTCGATTTCCATGCCGATGAGGCCGCGGGTCGTGATAGTGGCCTCGATCATCGTGGAGTGCGGGTGCTTCTCCATGTTCGTCATCAGGCCCTTGCGGTTGGCAAGGTTCTGCATGATGGATCCGACGCACTCGTCCGGCACTTCGATCCAGACCGTCTCGAGCGGCTCCATGCGGACGCCTTCGATAACGCGTTCAATCACGGTCGGGCGGGACACCAGTAGTTCGAAGCCCTCGCGCCGCATGGTTTCGACGAGCACGGCGACCTGCATGGCGCCGCGGGCCTTGACGTTGAACACGCCGGCCTTTTCCGAGTCTTCGATGTGAATGGAAACGTTGGTCTTCAGCTCGCGCATCAAGCGCTCGCGCAGCTGGCGTGAGGTGACGAGCTTGCCTTCCAGGCCGACGAGCGGACCGTCGTTGACGCAAAATTGCATCTCGAGGGTCGGAGGGTCGATCTGGGTGAAGGGCAGGGCGTGGCCGGCCTCGTCGGCGGTGAGGGTATCGCCAATATCGATGTCTTCGAAGCCGGAGATGCCGACGATATTGCCGGCGACGGCGCTTTCCGTTTCGCGGGTGCCGAGACCGGTAAACTCAAAGACCTTGGTGATCTTGGCGCGGACGCGTTTACCGTCCTTGTTGCGGATGACGAAGACGGTTTCGCCGACCTTCGCGAGGCCGCCGAGGATCTTACCGACGGCGATACGGCCGACGTAGTCGCTCCAGTCGATGTTCGACACGAGCATGTGGAACGGCTCCTCGGGTTTGGCGAACGGCGGCGGAATGTGGTCGAGGATCGTCTGGAAGAGCGGAGACATGTCCTTCCGCTCTTCGCCGAGGTGGTACATCATGTAGCCGTCACGGCCGGAACCGTAGACGACCGGGGCGTCAAACTGCTCCTCGGTGGCGTTGAGTTCCATCAGGAGCTCGAGCACCTTGTCGTACATCTTGGCCGGCTCGGCGTTATCGCGGTCGATTTTGTTGATGACGATAACCACCTTGAGGCCGTGTTGGAGCGCCTTGCGGAGCACGAAACGGGTTTGGGCCTGAGGGCCGTCGTAGGCGTCGATCACGAGCAATACGCCGTCGACCATGCGCAGGGCGCGCTCCACTTCGCCACCGAAGTCGGCGTGGCCGGGGGTATCGACGATGTTGATGATCTTGTCCTTCCAGTGGACGGACGTGTTCTTCGCCTTGATCGTGATGCCCTTCTCCTTTTCGAGGTCCATGGAGTCCATGGCGCGCTCCTCGACTTGTTGGTTGGCGCGGAAGACGCCACCCTCCTTGAGAAGCTTATCGACGAGGGTAGTTTTACCATGGTCGACGTGGGCGATGATAGCGATGTTGCGGATGCTCTGGTTCATTGGCGGACGCGGTCTTATGTTGGAAAAAGAGGCCCAACGTGCGCACCGCGCCCGTTGAAAGCAAGGCCGAAGGCGGAGGGAAAACGCAACTGTCCGGCCGGGTCTGAGATGCCTGAGTGGTTGGCCGCGTGGGCTCGGGGTGCGCTGGCGCGGCGCAGGGGCGATTAGGCCCCCCCTGCGAACCGGCCGCCCGCGCCAGCGGGGCTTACGCTTAGCGGATGAATTTCCGCTCCTTGAACCAGTACAACAGCTGGTCGCCCCACGGCGGGGCGGGCTTTTCGGGCCGGCCGAGGCCGAGGCCGTGGGCCCCGAGCTCGTAAATGTGGAGCGAGAACGGGACGCCGGCCTTGCGGCAGGCGGCGGCGAAGAGCATCGAGTTCTCGACCGGAACGCCCTTGTCCTCGGCGGTGTGCCAGAGAAAGGTCGGTGGCGTCTCTTTTGTGACTTGGAGCTCGTTGGAAAGGAACTTCACCAGATCGGGTGCGGGGTCGGTGCCGATCAGGTTGCGGCGGGAGCCAACGTGGGCGAATTCGCCGAAGGAGATCACGGCGTAGCAGAGAATGGCGAGGTCGGGGCGCGATGATTCCCGTTCGATACTGTCGGCGGCGCCGGCCTGGCCCGCGTCAAAATGGGTGGCGAGCGTCGAGGCCAGGTGGCCGCCGGCGGAGGAGCCGATGACGCCGATGCGGGCCGGGTCGAGTCCGTCGCGTTTGGCGAACGCACGCAGCATCCGGAGGGCGCGGGCGGCGTCGTTGAGCATGATCGGGTGCCGGTAGCCGTTGGACCCGAGACGGTACTTCAGGACGTAGGCATTGATGCCGTTGGCGGCGAAGAACTCCGCGTAGCCTTTGCCCTCGTGCTCGGCGAGGCCGCCGTAACCGCCGCCGGGTAAAATCAGCATCGACGCGCCGTTTTGCTTCCCTGGTGCGGCGAGGTAGGGCGTGAGGGTCGGTATGTCCTTGGCGGTGTCGCCGAGCGCTCCGGGCGCGGCGCCGTCCCAGAGGCGAATCGGACCCATGATCTGCGCGTAGGGTACGGGGGCGTTGGCTGCCGGGGCGGCCTTTTTTTCGGCTGCGAGCGCGGGGCGAAGCGCCGCGAACAAGGCAAGGAGCACGACGGGGAAGGGGCGAAGCGTCATGGCGGAAAAGGGAAGGCGGCTGGGCGCGCGGTGCAACGTCAAGTTGCAGGAAAGTCAAAGCGCGCTCGACTCTCACGCCTCTCACGCGCGCGAGGCCGACCGGTCCTGATTCAGAGGATGCGGCATTTCGAGGGGGGGCATCGTGGGGAAATCGGCGCGTTGCAACGCGCCCGACCGTAAAAACAAAAAGGCCCCGGAAGCTTTGCAGCCTCCGGAGCCAATGTGTGGGAGTGGGCGTTCGCCACGCGCTCTTTCCCGTTTGCACACGCTTGGGCGCGCTCGCTTTCGCGGGCGGTGTGCTTCCCGACGCCACTCTCCGCGGCATGCGGATGTTTCGGTCTCATGGCGGGACCGTCCTGACCGTCACCGGTCCGGATTTATCGAGTGAGGCCTCTGCGCCCGGTTCGGACGCTTCCTGCCGGAAGCGGCGCGCCGGACGTGGTGCGGACACGCCTGCAACTTTCATTGTCTCGCGTCTGCACCGTTACCACGGGGACGGCGCCAGCTTGTGGCTGGCCGTTGGCCCCGTGCTACGGGTCTGACCTCTTACCTCTCAGGTTGCCTTCGCTTTTGCAGCGGGGTGACGTGGTTTTTCACGCCGCCCCATATGAGGAGGTTGACGGGCTTTGCCTAGGCCCGCTCTCTCCCCGCCGCCGTGATCTCCTTGCGCGCCCCGCTCGTGCGAGCGAGTGGGGCCTTTTGGCGGGGTCGTCCCGCCGGAAATCGCGACCGCGTTCTGGTCTGCGCAGTAGCAACCAAAACCCTCTGGGGTAACTGCGTCGGCGCACGGGTCGAAACGCCCCGTGGGCCTGACTCCACTCGGCGTGGTTTCTCATCACGCTTTGCGGCTCAGTTCCTGATTCGTGTGTGAACTGACCGGACACGACTCCGGCCAGAGGAACTGGTGATATATGCCTGCCATCCCGCTATCGCGGTTTGGAGGGATGAGCGGCACCAGCTGCCGCCCACCATTCCCCGGTCGCCCGGGATTATCCCAGTCGTGCTTGCAGTGACGTTTTTCAGGCCCCTGCGCTGCGACTGTTCTATCAAGGAACGAGGCCAACCGTGCTCCTCCGGGGCGGGAATTAAAGCCTTTGTTCTGCACAACTTTTTCACCGCCGGAACCGGTGAATAACTTGGGCGCAATGTCACTCACCGGTTATTCACCGCCCGGCTTTGACCGAACGCGTAGGGCAGCCCCCTGGCGGACGATTGTTCCAATTCGCAAAGGCACGGCTCGACGGATCGTTGCTTTCAACTTTCAACTCTCACCTTTCAACTGGTTCCAACCTCAATGCCTTCGCCCCGCTCGCTGCCCATCTACGAACTCGAATCCGCGGTCGTGGCTTCGCTGCGCGCGCAGGGGCGGCTCATCGTGCAGGCGCCGACGGGCTCGGGCAAATCCACCCAGATTCCGCAGATGCTTTGGCAACACGGGCTGCTGGGCGCAAAGGGCGAGGTCGTTGTGTTGCAGCCGCGGCGTCTGGCCGCGCGTTTGCTCGCGAAACGCGTCGCGGAGGAGGCCGGCACGCGACTCGGCGACGGCGTCGGTTATCAGATCCGGCTGGAGTCGCGGGTGAGCGAGCAGACGCGGATCCGTTTCGTGACCGAGGGAATCCTGCTTCGGCAGATGTCGTTCGACGCCACGCTGCGCGGCGTGAGCGCCCTCGTGTTCGACGAATTCCATGAGCGCCACCTCTACGGCGACATCTCGCTCGCGCGGGCGGTGCAGATCCAGCAATCGACGCGGCCCGACCTGAAGATTATCGTGATGTCGGCGACGCTCGATGCGGGCGCGCTGAAGACTTACCTCGCGCCGTGCGAGGTGCTCGTATCGCAGGGCCGCAGTTATCCGGTGCGGATCGAATACCTGCCGAAGACGGTGAACTTCGAGGCGGAGCCGGTGTGGGACGTCGCGGCGCGCGAGTGCGAACGGGTCGCGGGCATTTCCGGCGGCGACCTGTTGGTCTTCATGCCCGGGGCGTATGAGATCAGCCGCACCGTGCAGGCGATCCAGGGCCTGCGGGAGCTGCGCGACTTCGTGACCTTTCCGCTGCACGGCGAATTGCCGCCCGAGCAGCAGGACCGGGCGGTCGCGCGGTACGACACGCGGAAGATCATCGTCTCCACCAACGTCGCGGAGACTTCGCTGACGATCGACGGCGTCACAACGGTGATCGACTGCGGACTTGCCCGCGTGGCTCGGTTCGACCCGCACCGGGGCATCAACACGCTGTTGATCGAGAAAATCTCCGCGGCCAGCGCCGACCAGCGCGCCGGGCGAGCCGGGCGGACGGCGCCGGGCGTGTGCGTACGGTTGTGGACGGAGCGCGAGCACGCGCAGCGGGCGCCGCAGGAGTTGCCGGAGGTGAAGCGGTTGGATTTGTCCGAGGTCGTGCTGACCTTGAAGGCCAGCGGCATCGACGATGTCTTCAGTTTTCCGTGGCTGGAGCGGCCGGAGCAGCGGGCGCTGGAACGGGCGGAGACGTTGCTGGCTGATCTGGGCGCAATCGGGCGGGTCGGGGCGCCGGCGACAGGCGAAGCGGCGGACGGCCCGGCGCGCGGAGCGTCCCTGCACATCACCGAGATGGGGCGCAGGATGCTGCGCTTCCCCGTGCACCCGCGTTACGCGCGGATGCTGCTCGCGGCGCAGGAGCGCAAATGCGTGCGACCGGTGGCGCTGATGGCGGCGATCACGCAGGGGCGGAGCTTCTTGTTGCGCGGGGCCGACAAGCGCACGGAGGAGCTGCGCGAGGAGACCTTCGGGGAAGAGCACGAGAGCGACTTCTTTCTCCTGATGCGGGTGTGGCGTTACGCGGACCAGGCCAACTACAACATGGACGCGTGCCGGCGCCTCGGCATCCACGCGCAGGGTGCGCGGCAGGTCGGGCCGCTGTTCGCGCAGTTTTTGGACATTGCGGAGAAGGAGGGGCTCGACATCGCCGAGTCGCGGGTCGACGGCACCGCGGTGCGGAAGTGCGTGCTCGCGGGATTCTCCGACCAACTCGCGCGCCGGCTCGACGCCGGCACGCTCCGTTGCGAACTGGTGCACCAGCGGCGTGGCGTGCTGGCGCGGGAGAGCACGATCCAGAAGTCCCCGCTGCTCGTGGCCGCCGAGATCAGCGAGATCGAAGGCCGCGGCGGCGAGGTCAACGTGTTGCTGACGATGGCGACCGCGATCGAGGAACCGTGGTTGAAGGAGATTTTTCCGGACGATTACCGTGAGATGCGCGCCGTGGTTTACGACGAACCGGCGCGGCGCGTGGTCACGCGGCGGGAGCGACGCTTCCGCGACCTCGTGCTCGAGACGAAGGCGAGTTCGGACGAGGCGCCGTTGGACGCGGCGGCGGCGCTGTTGACCAAGGAGGTGTTGGCGGGCCGGTTGAAACTCGACGCGTGGGACGACACGGTCGAGCAATGGATCACGCGGGTAAACCGGCTCGCGGAGTGGTTCCCGGAGCTCGAGGTGAATCCGATCACCGACGCGGATCGCGCCACGCTGGTGGAGCAGATTTGCTACGGCGAGCTCGGGTATCGGGACCTCAAGGACAAGCCGGTGATGCCGATCCTGCGCGACTGGCTGACCGCCGAGCAGCTCGCGGTGATCGACGACTACCTGCCGGAGCGGCTCACGATGGCGAACGGCCGGCGCTCGCGGCTCACGTACAACAAAGAGGGCCCGCCGGTGCTCAGCGCGCGGATTCAGGAACTCTACGGCATCGACGGGAAATTTTCCGTCGGGCACGGCCGCGTGCCGGTGAAGATCGAAGTGTTGGCGCCGAACCAGCGACCGATCCAAGTGACCGACGATCTTTCCAACTTCTGGCGCGAGCAATACCCCAAGGTGAAAGCGGAGTTGTCGCGCCGCTACCCCCGGCACGAGTGGCGCTAGAGCCGTTCCAAGATGCCCGTCGCCGCGTTTGCGCCGAAGGCGGAAACGTGGTGATGAATAGGGATCACGTTGTCGCTGCGCGCCAACGCGGCTACGACTTTCTTGTAAACGCGTTAACGCCGCCGCGGGGCGGGAAACTGACGGTCCGGTCCCCCGGGGCGTTCACCGGGCTTGCCATCGCGGTGCGATGGTGAGTCTCTGAACGCGCGGTCGCCGGTACCCGGATGGGTCCGGATCCGGCCGGTCGCTTGCTCCAACCCCTCGGCGTAAACCCCATGAATCAGATCACCCGTCGTTCGTTTATCCAACGCTCCTCCTTGGCCGCCGGCTCCCTGGCGCTCATCAGCGGCACCTCCTCGTCCGCCCGCGTCCTCGGCGCCAACGATCGTCTCCGCATCGCCGTCGCCGGCTGCAACGGCCGCGGCAAGGCGCATATCGCCGGCTGGCTCGAACAACCGAATGTCGAGATCGCGTACCTGATCGATCCGGATCAGGACGTGCTCGACCGGACGCTGAAGAGCCTGCAGGAAAAAGTGGCCGGCAAATATACGTGCAAGGGCGTGAGCGATGTGCGCAAGGCGCTCGAGGATCCGACGCTCGACGCGATCTCCATCGCGACGCCGAACCACTGGCACTCGCTCATGACCATCTGGGCGGCGCAGGCGGGTAAGCACGTGTATGTCGAAAAGCCGATGAGCCACGACGTCGCCGAGGGCCGCATCGTCGTCGAGGCGCAGAAAAAGTACGGCGTGGTGATCCAGCACGGCACGCAGCGTCGGAGCGACGCGAAGACGGCGGGCCTGCACGAGGCGATTCAGGCGGGGAAGTTCGGCAAGCTGAAAATTTCCTACGGCTATTGCTGCAAGCCGCGGGCGAGCATCGGCTTCAAGCCGGTTGGCGCGCCGCCCTCCCGCCTCAATTGGAACCTCTGGCGCGGACCGGCGCAGATCCCGCAGTACCACGAGAATCTCGTGCACTACAACTGGCACTGGTTCTGGAAGACGGGCAACGGTGACATGAACAACCAGGGCACGCACCAGCTGGATGTGGCCCGTTGGGCGCTTGATACGCAGCAAACACACCCGGTGCGCGTGATGGCGCTCGGCGGCCGTTTTGCGTGGCAGGACCAGGGTGAGACGCCGAACACGATGTTCGGCATCGGCGAGTATCCGAACGGTCAATATGCGTTCTTCAACGTCCGCAACGTCGACTACAAGGGCTATGTCCACCAGGTGGAAAACGAGTATTACTTCGAGGACGGCGGGAAGATCATCAAGGACCTCTATTTCCCGAAGGGGCGGGGCAAGGGCGAAAAGCTCGACCTGCCCCCCGGGAAGGTCACGCCGGGCGGCAACTGGGCCGCATTCGTCGCGGCCTGTCGCGCCGGCAAGCCCGAGATGGCCAATGGCAACGCCGAGGCCGCGCACTATGGCAGCGTGCTCGGTCACCTGATGAACAACTCCTACCGTCTCGGCCAAAAGGTGCCGTTCAACGCCAAGGCCGGTCGTTTTGGCGACAACGCGGAGGCGGCGGAGCACTTCCTGAAATTGCATGCGATGATGCGGGACGGCGTCGGCGTGCCGGAAAACGGCGCGGAGTACGTCGTGGGCCCCTGGCTCACGTTTGATCCGAAGACCGAGCGCCACACCGGGGAATTCGCCACCGAGGCCAACGCGCTCCTGCAGGATGCGCATACGCCCGGCTTTGCCGTGCCGGCCGTGGGCAAGGTGTGAGGGGTGGGGCGCATCCGTGCCGGGGTGAACCGGATCGCCCCGGTTTAGGGGCTGGCTCACCGGCATTGATGACCGTGGCGATCCAGCCCAACGGGGACATCGGGCGGGATCCCGCGGCGGTCACCCGGGAGGAAATCGTTTCTGTTCCGGCTGGTAAGCGGCGGTACTGATTGCGGCGGAGCGCGCCGCAATCACTCTGCGCCGGCTGGCGGGCCAAACCATCCTGGCGCATGAGGCGACCCGGATTCGTCCGGACAGCGGTGGTCCTTGCATTCGGCCCGTTGGCGATCGCGGTGGCGGAGGACGGGAGCCGGCCGTGGGCTAGATCCTCACGCCGTGGGGCGCGACGATTTCGCCGGCCACTGCTTGGAAGGCGTATCCACGCCCGGGGTTTGCGCGTGCGCGCGGACTGAACCTCAACGGGCTCTGGGGCTACGCGCTCGCGCCCAAAAACGCCGTGCGACCGGCCAAATCCGATGAGCGAATTCGGGTTCCCTTCTGCGTCGAATCCACGCGGGGGCGCGGGCTGCCGCGTGACGCCGGGCGATCGGATTTGGTCTCGTCGCGATTTCGCCTTGCCCACGACCTGGGCAGGGCCACGGGTGCTGGTGCCGTTGGCAGGCGGTCGACTTCGAAGCGACCCTTTGGGTCAATGGGGCGCTCGTCGGCAGTCACGCCGGCGGTTCCACCGCGTTCTCGTTTGATCTCAACGACCACCGGTGTGCCGGTTCAAACCAACCGGTCCTTTCTGGGTGGGGTCCGACGTCGTCCGGCGAGCAGCCCCGCGGTAAACAAATTCTTGATCCGCGCGGCATCCGGTACACGCCGGTGTCGGGCATCTGGCAAACGGTTGGGCTCGAGCCGGTGCCAAACGGTCGGCGCCGGGCGGAGTTGCGGCTTACGCCGGAGCTCGACGCGCGCCGGCAAGGCGGAGCTGAGCCAGCGGTTAACCGCGGCGAAGTAGGCGGGCACGGGAGGGGTGCCTACACCGGGGCTTCGCGCCGCGGGAAATGCGCGCTCCGCCTCCATCAAGCCGGAAAGGTGGCCTCACTTCGGACCGAAGTCTGCGAGGTACTGCTCGACGATTTCCTTCAGCGGCGGCGGCGGCGGCAGCCCGAGGCGGACGGCGCGGGCGCCGTCGACGGCGACGGGCCAGTTGCTGACAATGCCCTGGATGCGCGCGTCGAACGCCTCGACGATCGGGCCAAGCGTGAGACCGCGGGCGGAGGCGACTTCCTTGATCACGGTTGCAGCGAGGTGTGGCGTCACGCGGTGCGCCGGCAGCACAAACGCGCGGTCGTCGGCGAGGGCGGTCGCGGGGATTTCGTGGAGGGCGATGAGCGAGTCGATCACCGTGCGGTAGCCGGTCATCGGGTGGCATTGGTCGCGACGCACGGGCAGGCGGCACACGTCGCCGTTGAGCGGTTCGCGGAACATGCCGCTGGCCCAACTTGACGCGGCGGCGTTGGGTTTGCCGGGGCGGATAATCACCGTCGGCAAACGTGCGCTGCGGCCGTCGAAGTGCCCCTTGCGCGAGTGGTCGTTGAGCAGTAATTCGCAGATCACCTTCGTCATGCCGTAGGTCGTCTGGGGCGTGAGCTTGGTGCGGTCGGTGTTCGGGTCCTGCATGGCCTCGCCGCCGTAGCCGGCGATGCTGCTGGCAAACACCACGCGCGGCCGGCCGGGGAGGGCGCGGGCGGCCTCAAAGACGTTGCGCCCGCCGTCGAGATTGACGCGCAGGGCGTCGTCGAAGCGTTCCTCACATTCGCCGCTGACCATGGACGCAAGGTGGAAGATCGAAGTCGCGGCGTCGGTGCCCACCGCGGCGAAGACCTCGTCGCGCCGGCTGATGTCGCCGGTGACGGCCCGCACGCGGGCGTCGGCGATCGGGCGGGGAAAAACCGCATCGAGCAGGGTGATCCGGTCGATGGACTCGGGTGAGCCGGAGGGCCCGGTCAATTCGCCGCGGGTGAGGAGATTTTGGCAGAGCTGGTGGCCGAGGAAGCCGCCGCCGCCGGTGATGAAGACGTGCACGGTGAGATGGGGTTTGAAACGCGCAAGGTGACGCAATGAGTGGAGGCGGGCGTCGGGCGCCGGGCAAGACGCGAGTCGCGGGCGTGGCGGGTGGGTCGGCTGAAGTCCGGCCGCGGCCCACCCGCGTGCGATTCCCTTACCCGAGGGTTGTCATCTCCGCGCTGAATCTTTCCATCGAAATATCCCCTTTGCCTGATGATCCGTCGCTTTGCTTTTCCCGTCCTCGTGGCTCTTCCAATGGCGGCTTTGTTGCTCCAAGCCGGTTGCGGTACGGGAG
>CAIJFT010000100.1 GCA_903820035.1 uncultured Opitutia bacterium | reverse complement strand
TAAGCGAGTTCTGGCTGAAAAATGCCGACCTCCCGGTCCGCATCCCGATGGCCGGTCAGGCGGACTCGCTGAACGTCGCGATGGCCACGATCATCACGCTGTTCGAGGCGGTGCGGCAGCGCGGCGGCTGAACGATTTCCGGTATCGGCCCGCCCGGTGGGCGGGCGAAGGGTTCGAAATCCCGCACGCAATACCCGGCCACCGGCCGGGTCTACAACGGACCGCCCGGCGCGGCGCGCCTGAGCTGTGCCACCAGCTCCGCCGTACCGGCCGCCATACTGATGCGGGGCGCATAACCGAGATCCCGGCGCGCAGCCGTAAGATCGAACCAATGGTCCTTCGCCAACTCGGCGGCGACAAAGCGCGTCATCGGCGGTTCACCCCGCAACGGCAGCAGCCGCCAGGCCGCCTCGCACACCACGCCCACCGCCCGCGCGCCGCCCAGTGAAAGCCGCCGCGTGATCCGCGGCTCGCCGAGCGCGGCCAGCAGGTCGTTGATCCAATCCCATAGCACCACCGGTTCGCCGTTCGTGATAAAATACGCGCGCCCCGCCGCCGGTCCCGCCAGCGCCCGCTCGGCGAGGAGGTGGGCGTCGACGGCGTTCTCCACATGGACCATATCGACGCGGTTGCGCCCATCCCCGACCAGCCGCAGCCGCCCGGCCCGCGCCCGCGCGAGCACCCGGGGCACGAGGTGCGGATCACCGACGCCCCAAATCAGGTGCGGCCGCAGCGCAACGGTGCGGAGCACGGGTGAGTTCGCCCCGAGGACTTCGCGTTCGGCGATGGCCTTGGTTAATGGATACGGGCTCGGACACGCCGTGGTCAGCGGCAGCGCCTCGTCCACCCCGGCTAAAGCGCGGCCGTTGTAGACCACGCTCGGCGTGCTCGTGTGCACGAAGCGCGCGACCCCGTGCGCGCGGCAGCCGTCGAGCAGCGCCCGCGTGCCGAGCACATTGCTGCGAAAAAAATCGTCGGGGCGGCCCCACACTCCGACTTTGGCGGCGACATGAAACACGGTGCCGATCCCCGCACACGCGGCCCGCACCGCCGCGGCGTCATCGAGCGACGCCCGCACAAACCGCACGCCGCGGGCCTCAAGATCCGGGGCCGGCGTGCGGCCGAGCACGGTCACCGGCCGGCCCGCCGCCAGCAGTCGCTCAACGAGTCGGCGACCGAGAAAGCCGGTGCCGCCGGTGACGAGAACGGGAGAAATTGGAGAGGGTTCCGGAGACACGCGCGAGGACCGCAGTTGAAAGCGGAAGAGCGGCGGTGGGAAGCGCGATCCGGCGGAGGCCGGCGCGGACCTGAGGATCCGCTCATCTGCGCTAATCTCCGGCACCACGGCCTCCCCGCCACGCGCTGGCGCTCGCAGCCACGGTTTGGCTCCTCATTAGCGTTTATCGGCAAAGATTAGCGGTTGGTTCCGCCGGGGCTCATTCCGCCGCATCGTACCCCCGCGCAGTCACCGCCCAGCGGGCGAGCGTCAGGCGGTGGATTTTCGCGTTGTGGCGGACGTCGACGGGAAATTTTTCACGGAAATAAAACCGCGTGATCCCCGCCGTGTGCGCGTGCGTCCGGCCCAGCGCCCGCAATTCCTTCGCGAGCGTTTCCAGGTGAAAGGGATCACGCCCCTTCGTCTCGACGACCAGCGCCGGTTGTTGCCGGCCCGGTTCGCCGAGTCCGATCAACGCGCAGCGCCGCGCGACCGCGTGCCGGCGGAAGACCTGCTCGCACGGTTCGGTGTGCAGCGGGCCGGCCGCGGTCTCGACGCGCTCGACCTTGCGGCCGCAGAACCACAACCGGCCCGTCGCATCGACGTATCCGCAATCGCCCATGCGGTGCCAGACGTGCGCGCCGTCGAAAATTTTCGCCTGCACCGTCGCCTCGGGCAGCGCGTCGTAGGTCTTCGTCACCACCGGCCCGCGCACGATGATCTCGCCGGTTTCGCCCGCGGGCAGAATCCGCGCCACCGCCAGCGACACGAGCGGGCCGTCGACGGGCGCGATGATCCGCATCGCGACTTCCGCCACCGGCCACCCAACGCACGCGCCCCGGACGGAATCGGGCACGATTTCATCCGACGCGATCGACGCCACCGGCAACGCTTCGGTCGCGCCATACGGACTGTGCAGGCGTCCCGCCGGCAGAAAGGTTCGGGCATTTTCCCAGAGTTCGGCGGGCACGGCCGCACCGGCGCATAAAACGCGGCGCAGCGTGGGCAGCGTGATCGCGTGGGCGCGGCAGTGTTCGCCGATTTTCCGCCACAGCACCGGCGAACCGAACGAGTTGGTGACGTTCTCCTGGCGGATCGCCTGCACGATTTTCGCCGGATCGAAGGCGGCGGGCCGGCGCGGATCGATTTCCGGCACGATGGTGGTCATGCCCAGCGCGGGATTGAACAGCGCAAACACCGGCAACAGCGGCAGGTCGACTTCGCCGGGCCGGATGTCGTACGTCTGCCGGATCAGCCGGACCTGGGCCTCAAACATGCCGTGTTCGTAACACACGCCTTTCGGCGCCCCCGTAGAGCCCGAGGTAAACAATATTGCCGCCAGGTCGCTCGCCGCACAAATCGCGGACGCTGTCGCGGCCGGCGCCGACGCTCCGGCCGGCGTCAGTCGGGCGGTGAGCGAACCGCTGGCGGGGACGCGCACGGCGACCGAGCGGAACGAGCCCCGAAAAATCCGGCTGAGCACGCGTGCGAGCGGAATGCCCACGAGCGCCCGGGGTCGCGAACGCGCCACACACGCTAGAAAACTTTTCAGGCCCATGCCCGGATCGATCACAACCGGGACCGCGCCGATCCTAAAAAGCGCGAACACCGCCGCGATGAGCGGCAAGCCCTGGCGCACCATGACCAGCGTCCGATCGCCGCGGCGGATACCGGCCGCCGTCAGGCGTGCGCCCCAGACCGCAACTTCGGCGTCGAGCTCAGCAAACGTCAGCGTGAGGTAATCGATCGCCCCGTCCGCCGTTCGGCCGCGGGGGATTTTCAGCGCCGGCGTGCCTGGTTGGGCGGCCGCCATCCGCGCCAGATGGCGCGCGATGTTGGCGTCGGCCGCGGGCGCGGAGGCGGGGTCGGACATGGCGCGTCACTCGGCCAAAGGAAGCCAACCGAGGCAATAAAAACGCCGCGTCCGGAAGGAACGCGGCGGCGATATTCAGGCTGAGCCGGGCACCGGCTCAATAGTCATGCAAATTGATGAGGCCCCAGAAGAGGGAGACCTTTGTGCCGGACGGACCGTTCTTACCGATGATCTTCGAGGTGTCGGCGTCGACGGCGGCCGGGGTCGTCGGCTGGAAGGAAGCGGTCGCCACGGTCACCGCACCGGCGAGCAACGTGGTTTCCTTGCCGCCGCTGGAGTTGTTGCGGGTCGCGCAACCGGAGGCGCAAAGGGCCAAGGACAGGGTAACGACGAGCGAAAGCTTCGATTTCATGGGGGAGAGGCGGGAGGGACGCTGGGCGGCGGGAAAAAGTTTCGCAAGGCTGGGAATTAGGTGGTCAGGAGACCGCCTTCAACGCCGGCTCTTGCCGGAGGAGGTCCGCCTGCCAGGGCATGAGTACCTCCTCGAGCTTGTCCGGATACTGCGCAATGCGCGCGAGCTGGGAGCGGTTGGCGATGAGAGTAGCCTCAATCTGGAGACGTTGAGCCACCCGATCCCGGTCGGCGCGGATGCGATCCTGCAGCTCGATCTCGGCCTGAGTCAGTGAGATGTGATTGCGGTCGCGGCCCGGGCGGCGCGGGAGAGTCTGGGGATCTCGCTCGAGCCCGGCGCGAATGGCGGCGGCCAAGGACGGGGCGAGCCGGTCATGGCGTTTGCCGAGGTGGACGCACTGGAGGAGGGCAGACTCGCCTTCTCCGGCTTCGGCGGCCTCGGCCATCTTGAGGAGGAGGGTATTGCCGCAGACCTTGAAGGGCGGGGTGTCGAGGCGTTGGGCCTGCGCTTCACGCCAATGCCAGACGGCGTGCAGCACGGTCAGGCCGGGACCCCGCAGACGCTCGCTGCGCCCGATGCGCCAGTCGTGCTCGGTCGCCGGGGCAAAACCTTCGAAGCCGGAGGTGAGCTGAGCCTCGCACTGCTGCTCGAACCACTTTTGCCGGCCGAGCCGTTTCAGGTCCTTCTGGAGAATATCGCGCAGGGCCGGCAGGTGCCAGACATCCAGCGAGGCGTAGGTCAGCAACTTCGGGGTGATCGGCCGCTTCGACCAGTTGGCTTTCTGTCCGTCCTTGTCGAGCGCGACCCCGAAATGTTGGTCGAGCAACGACGCCAAACCGACGCGCGGGACGCCAAGCAGCTGGGCCGCCAGCATCGTGTCGAAAAGGCTCTTGGGCCGGAAACGGCAGAGATCGTGCAGCAGCCGCAGGTCAAAATCGCTGCCGTGCATGACGAGATGCTTGTCGGCAAGTGCCCGCCAAAGGGGCTCCAGCTTGAGCCCGGGGGCCAAGACATCGACGAGGAAGACCTCACCATCGACGAGGAACTGCAAAAGGCAGACCCGCGTCTTATAATGGTACATGTTATCCGCCTCGGTATCGAGGGACACCTCCTTGACCCGATCAATGGCTTGCAGGAGCGGGCCGAGCGAGCCGGGTTGGTCGAGAAGCAGGTAGGAAGGCGGACGCGTGGTCACTTTGACCCCGAGCAAACGGCGGAGGCGTGACGGAAGAAAGCGTGAAATCATGCGGTGTACTTAAGCCCGACTATTCCAACCGGTGAGGAACGCATCAATCAACAAAGGCAAATCCTCGTGATACCCCCCCTCGAGCAGTGCCGCCGCCGGTCGCCCCGTAGCGCCCAGCCAGCGACCCAGGGTCGCGAAATCGTCGCGCTCAAGGGTCATCGCGGTGATCGGATCACGGGCATAGGCGTCGAAACCCGCAGACACCAAGATGAGTTCCGGACCGAACTCGACCAACGCATCAAGCGACTCGCGCAACACCGCCATGTATTCGCCGCGCGGGGTGTGCGGCGGAATCGGCCAATTGCGGATCCGCGGTCCGATGTCCGCCACACCCGTTCCCGGATAGCCCGGACACTGGTGCACCGAGGCAAAGAAGACGTCGCCGCGCTCCTGCACAATCGCCTCGGTGCCATTGCCGTGGTGCGCGTCAAAATCCCACACCGCCACCTTCATGGCCCCGAGAAACTCCTGCGCGTAGGCGGCGGCGAGCGCGATCTGGTTGAGATAACAAAACCCCATGGCCTGCCCCGCGGTGGCATGGTGCCCCGGCGGTCGCATGAGGGAGAATACCGGCTCCCGTTCCCGCGAGGTCAGGGCGTGCTTGGCCGCTTCAAGCGCGGCCGCCACCGAACGGCGCGCATGCCGGCCGATGTCGGGGAAGTAGGGGGTGTCCGCGTCAAAATCACGCGCTTGCCCGAGCCGCTTCAGGTGTGCCGGGCTATGGGCGAGCAGGAGAATCTCATCCGTCACGAGCGACTCCGCCGGCACGCGCCAAGTCCAGTCGGGATGGGCGGACTGCAGATGTGCGCACGAACGCGTAAGGCGCGCCGGTTGCTCCGGCCGCATCGACGAGCCGTAGTCGGCGCAACGTGGGTCGTGCAAAAGCAGCATGCGGGAATTCGCCACGAAAACCGCGGAGAACGCAAAAACGAAGCGGCGCATCGCCGACGGTTGATCGTGCGATCATTCCGGACCGCAGGGATACGCCAACCTTTGAACCGGAAGCTCTGGGAGCGCGGGAAGAAACCGCTCTCATCCTCCCCGGCCTTCCGGTTCACGGGAGCGCGCCGCACGGTTTCGTTTGTGCATCGGGCCGGTTTTGTGGCTACTGCTGCCCCATGAAAGTTGTCGTGCTATGCTCCGGGGGGATGGATTCCGTGACCGCGCTCTATTGGGCGCGGCAGGCGCATGACGTCGTCGCAACGGCGAGCTTCGACTACGGCTCGAAACACAACCACCGCGAGTTACCGTTCGCGGCCGAACACGCCGCGAAGTTCGGGCTGCGCCACGAGGTGATCACCCTCGACTTCGTCAACCGGTTGTTCGCCTCGGACCTGCTGCAGGGCGGCGGGACGGTGCCGGACGGCCACTACGAAGCCGCGAATATGAAGCAAACGGTGGTGCCGTTCCGGAACGCGATCATGCTTTCGATCGCCTGCGGCTTCGCCGAAAGCGTCGGGGCCGAGGGCCTCGTGATCGCGGCCCACGGCGGCGACCACGCAATCTACCCGGATTGCCGCGAAGACTTCATGCAGGCGATGGGGGACGCCATGCGGCTCGGCACCTATGCCGGACTGCAGCTGCTGCGGCCGTTCATCGCCCTCGACAAAGCCCGCATCGCCGCGGCCGGCGCAAAGCTCGGCGTGGATTTCGCGCGGACGTGGTCGTGCTACAAGGGCGGCGTAATTCACTGCGGCACGTGCGGCACATGCGTGGAACGGCGCGAAGCCTTCGCCCTGGCCGGCGTGCCGGACCCGACGACCTACACCTCGACGGCACCACTGCCCCCCCAGCCCGCCCCGCACCCGTGAAGCTCCCGTCCCGTCGCTCGACGCGTGAGCGCCGGGACCTTTCGTTTCGCCTCCGTCCCTCTGCTCGCGCGCAGGGTGACACGAAGGCGCCGGACCTCCAGCGGGCCGCCGCATTTGAGTTTCACCGCGAACGCACCGATCGTACCTTCAGACCTGCATGCTGATTTCCGAACTCTTCTACTCGCTTCAGGGCGAGGGCGAACTGACGGGTGTACCGTCGGTCTTCGTGCGCACCAGCGGCTGCAATCTCCGCTGCACGTGGTGCGACACGCCCTACGCCTCCTGGAATCCCGAGGGAGCGCCCAAGACGGTCGCCCAACTCCTGCTTGAGATTGAGAACTACCCGTCGGCGCGGCACGTCGTACTGACCGGCGGCGAACCGATGATCGCAAAAGATATTCGCCTGCTCGCGGCAGAAATCCGCGGGATCGGCCGGCATATCACGATCGAAACCGCAGCCACCATCGCGCCGGACGGTATCGCGTGCGACCTGGCCTCGCTGTCGCCGAAGCTGCTCAATTCCGCCCCCGATCCGGTCGAACACCCCGCGTGGCGAAAGAAACACGAGGCGACGCGCTGGCAGCCCGACGTCGTGCGCGCGTGGATCGACCAGTATCCGTATCAGTTTAAGTTCGTGGTCGCGCGACCGGAAGATGTTGAGGAGCTCGAGTTCATGCTCGCGCACCTCAATCGGGAGATTCCGCGGCACAAGGTGCTGTTGATGCCGGAAGCGACCACCTTGGAAAAGATGCGCCAGCGCGCGACGTGGCTCGGCGAACTGTGCAAGGCCCGGGGTTACCGTTACGCCCACCGCCTGCACGTCGAACTCTATGGCAACCGGCGCGGAACCTGAGCCCCCTGCCGCACCGGGACCGGTGGTGATGATCCCCGCCGACCGCGCGCACCCGCGCAAGTTGTCGGAGGAATTCGCCCTGATCTTGAAGGAATTCGAAGTGGAGCACGTTACGCTCCGCGAGGTCATGGGTCTCTTGCACGGCCGCGGTTACGTGCTGCTGATCATGCTGCTCGCCCTGCCCTTCTGCACGCCGGTGCCGCTGCCCGGGTTGTCGACCCCGTTCGGGCTCATCATCGCGATCATCGGCGCCCGCCTCGCCTGCGGCGCCCAGCCCTGGCTGCCGGCACGGTTGCTCGACACGCGCCTGCCGCCGGCGGTGTTCGGCAAAGTGTTCACGCTCACCCGAAAAGTCATCCTGGGCTTCGAGCGCCTGCTCCGACCCCGCCTGCTCTGGATCACCGCCTCGCCACGGCTCGAACAGCTGCACGCCGTGCCCATGGTGATCTGCGCGCTGCTGCTGCTCCTGCCCCTGCCGGTGCCGTTCAGCAACGCGATCCCCGCGTGGGGTATTTTGCTGATCGCCGGTGGACTCCTCGAACGCGACGGCGGCTTCATCGTCGCGGGCTACATCGCCTCGCTGCTCGCCCTCGTCTTCTTCGGGTTAATCGCGGTGTTCGGTGTGCAGGTGACGGAATCGATTTGGAAATGGCTGCACTGACGGCGGCCCACTTCGACCGGGCGGCGCAGCGCCCAGCCCAAGCCAATCGATCAAAACCGCGGCTCAGCCCCGCCGCCGGACGCGTCCCCGCCCGCCGTTTTCCGTGGCCTCCGACGGGCGCAGACAGCAAGCTCGGGCTCTTGTGACACCCGCAGACTTCATCGATCGCCACCCGGGCGAACTGCTGGGCCGGCTCCAACAGCTGGTCGGCGTTCCCACCGTCAATCCGCCCGGGGAAAACTACGATCAAATCACCCGGTGGCTCACCCACGAACTGGAGGCGCTCGGCCTCGAAACCCGGCGCTTCGCCATTCCAGCGGCCAAGGCCCGGGCGGTCCTGCCGGCCGCACAGCACGCGTATCCGCGTTTCAACGTCCTCGCCAAACTGCGCGTCCCCGGCGCGAAAAAGACGATCCATTTCAACGCCCACTACGACGTCGTGCCCGTTTCCGGACGCTGGCGGCACGAAAGCCCGTTCAGCGGCGCCATCGCGGGGGGCTGGATCTACGGTCGCGGCACCGCCGATATGAAGGGCTCGATCGCAAGCCTGCTCACCGCCGTCCGGGCGCTGCGGGTCACCCGCGCCACGCCGCGCATGAATCTCGAGATATCCTTCACCGCCGACGAGGAAACTGATTCCGCGCTCGGTGCCGGCTGGCTCGTGGCCAACGCCCCGATCAGCCCGGACTACGCCGTGGTCATGGAAGGCGGCGAAGGCGGCACCGTCTGCTGCGGTCACAACGGCACCCTCTGGCTGGAAGTCACCGTCCACGGCCGGCCCGCGCACGGCTCGACGCCGGAAAAAGGCGTCAACGCCCTCGAGAAAATGTCCGCGCTCATCCTCGCCTTCGAGGACTACAAACGCGACCTCGCCCGGCGCACCTGGAAATCCCCCGAGGGCAAGACGCACCGGCCCACCGTCAACCTCGGCGGCGAGTTCGGCTGCGGTGCAGGCGCCAAGATCAACACCGTGCCCGCGCACGCCAGCTTCACCATCGACCGCCGCGTGTTACCCGAAGAAAATCACCCCGCGGCGGAGCGAGAACTGCGGGCCTTCCTTGCCCGGGCCGCGCGGCAGATTCCGCGGTGCCGGATCACCGTGCGGAAGATTTCCGAAAACTATTCCTGCTTCTCGGAGCCGACGGATCCGTTCTTCGGCGCCATGGCCCGGTGCGTGACGCGCGTCCGGAAACAGCCCACGCGCTTCAACGTGTCGACCGGCTTCAACGACATGCACTTTTTCTCGCATCACCTGAAGATCCCCACCCTCGGCTACGGTCCCGGCGGCATCCATTGCCACGCCGTCGACGAGCGCGCCAAGGTCAAGGAACTCCTCGCCAGCGCGAAGATCTACGCCGAGCTGCTGACGACGTTCGCCGGCTGAGTCAGGTGGACGAGGCGCGGGTGGGCCCCGCTGTCCCCATCGGGTCGATTCGAAGCGATCAACGTTCCCCTCCGGCCCGATGGGGACAGCGGGCCCCACCGACCTACGCCAGCCCGCGGCGGATCATGTTGACGGCAATCGCCGCGAGCAGCATCGCGATGATCTTCGAGACCGCGCGCATGCCCTTCGCCCCGACCAGCCGACCGAGCCGCTCGCTATAGATAAACGCCAGCGCCACCAGCACGAGATTGGCGAGCAGGCCGGCAAGCGTCACCTGCAGGCCGAGCGTCTGACTCAACGCAATCAGCGTGGTCGTCAGCGCCGGACCGGCAATCAGCGGCATCCCGAGCGGCACCACCCCGAAGTCGGGTGAAATTTTTTCCGGCTCCAGGCCGGGCAGAGTGAGGTCCCGGGCCGCGAGAATGAAAAGAATCAACCCGCCCGCGATTTGAAAATCGCTGCCCGAGATACCCAGCGCCTGAAAAATCGACGCCCCCAAAAACAAAAACATCAGCGCCACCCCGCCGCCGGTCAGCGTGGCCTGCCACGCGATCTGCCGGCGCCGCTCGAGTTTCACGCCCTGCCCCAAACCGAGGAAAATCGCCGCGAGCCCGATCGGATCAATCGCCACGAAAAGCGGAATAAATGCCTTCAGGAATTTTTCGGGCAGCTCCGGCATACCGAAACACTAATCCGTCCAACCATAACCGTCGAGGGTGGAGCGACCCCTGGCGCGTCACCCAATTCGCCCTTGTTTCACCTCGCCGCGGCGGGCAACGTCCCGCTTTCCTTTCGCTCCCGCCATGAAGATCAACGCGACCCTCACTCCGCACAAACTCGCCAAGAAGACCAACCGCGTCTTCGAACTCGCCGGCCAGAAGATCCGCGCCATCGATGCCGCCTGGGACCCGGCCAAGGGCACGCCGGTCTTCACCATCAAGGGGCGCTACACCTCGCGCGGCTGGACCGAGTGGACGCAGGGCTTCCAGTTCGGGCTGGCGTTTCTGCACTTCGACGCGACCGGCGACGAATCGATGCTGAAGCTCGGTCGGGCAAAAACCCTCAAGTACATGGCGTCCCACGTCTCGCACGTCGGCGTCCACGACCACGGCTTCAACAACGTCTCCACCTACGGCAACCTCCGCCGCCTGATCCTCGAGGGCCGCATCGCCCGCGACCAGGGTGAACTCGATTACACCGAGGTTGCGTTGAAAGCCTCGGGCGCGGTGCAGGCCGCCCGCCACGTCACCACGTCCTATAAGCAGCCATGGTCGCCGGTTCCGGGCGCCGTCGGCGTCGCCCCGAGCGGATACGTCTATTCCTTCAACGGCCCGCAGTCGCTTTTCGCCGATACGATCCGCTCCATGCGCTCGCTCGTCGTCGCGCACCAACTCGGCCACGTGCTGATGGGTGAAGGCGACAAGCCGATCAATCTGCTCCACCGTGCCGTCGAACACGCCGCCACCACGGCGCGCTTCAATGTGTTCTTCGGCCAGGGGCGCGATAGCTACGACGTCCGCGGCCGCGTCGCGCACGAGAGCGTGTTCAACCGCAACGACGGCCAGTTCCGCTGCCCGAGCTCGCAGCAGGGCTACTCGCCGTTCACGACCTGGACGCGCGGCGCCGCCTGGATCATCTGCGGCTACGCCGAACAACTGGAGTTCCTCGACACCGTGCCGGGTTCCGACCTCGATGCCGTCGGCGGTCGCCGGGCCGTCACCGACCTCTTCCTCCAGACCGCCCGCGCGGCCAGCGACTACTACATCGACGGCTACTCGGCCAAGGACGGCGTGCCGTATTGGGACAGCATGGCGCTCAACAGCCACAAGCTCGGCGACATCACCAAGCGGAACGCCGATCCGTTCAACGCGCACGAACCGGTCGACAGCTCCGCCGCCGCCATCGCGGCGCAGGGCTTCCTGCGGCTCGGCACCTACCTCACCGCCAAGGGCGAAAAGGCCGCCGGCCAGAAATATTTCCAGGCCGGTCTCACGATCGCGAATACGCTCTTCGACGAGCCTTACCTGTCGGCCGACAAGAAACACCAGGGCCTGCTGCTCCACAGCGTCTACCATCGCCCGAACGGCTGGGATCACGTCCCGGCCGGCCAGAAGGTGCCGTGCGGCGAGGCGTGCATGTGGGGCGACTACCACGCGGTCGAACTCGCGCTCCTCATCCAGCGGCTCGCGAGCGGGAAGTACTACACGTTCTTCTGAGATGCACTACCGCACCCTCGGCCGGACCGGGTTGAAAGTTTCCGTCGTCGGTGTCGGCACCTGGCAGTTCGGGGGCGAATGGGGTCACGACTTCACGCAGCCCGAGGTCGACGCGATTCTCGGGGCCGCGCAGGACTGCGGCATCAACTTCCTCGATACGGCGGAGTGCTACGGCGACCACCTGTCCGAACGGTTTATCGGCGCGGCCATCGCGGGCCAACGCGACCGCTGGATCGTCGCGACCAAGTTCGGCCACCACTTCCACGGCCGCTTCGACCGGTCGATGCACTTCGATCCGGCGGACGTCGTCCGCCAGCTCGACGGCTCACTGCAGGCGTTGCGCACCGACTACGTCGACCTGCTGCAGTGCCACTCCGCCAAGGACCACGAGTTCGACACCGACGGACTCTGGGCGACCCTGCTCGCCGAACAGGCCAAGGGCAAAGTCCGCCACCTCGGCATTTCCATCAGCCCGCCGAACAACCACTATCAAACCACGCAGGCCGCCGCGGTCGGAGCGGGTTCGATTCAAGTTATCTACAACCGCCTGCAACGCGAAGCCGAGGCCGCGGTGCTGCCCGCGTGCCGGCAGGACCGTCTCGGCGTTCTCGCCCGTGTGCCGCTCGCCAGCGGGTTTCTCTCGGGCAAGTACCAGCCCGGCGCCGCGTTCCCCGCGACGGATGTCCGTGAGGCCCAGATGAAACTCGGTCGGGACGAGAAGTTGGCGGAGGTCCAGCGCATCGCCGCCACCGAGGTGCCGCCCGGCGTTCCGATGGCTCAATGGGCGCTCGCCTGGTGTTTAAAAAATCCGGCCATCACCGCCGTGATCCCCGGCTGCAAATCCACCGAACAGGTCCGCGCCAACGCCGCCGCCGCCAGCCTCGACATTGGCCAGTCGGCTCATCCGCAAGCCGTCTGACGTTCCCCTCAAACCGTGCCTGCCCCTGGAAACATGCCTGCCGCTAACGGCGCGACGCCGGCCAACCTCTACGATCTTACGCGGGGGGAATTGCAGGCACTTTTTGTCACGTGGGGTTTTTCGCCGGTGCACGCCACGCGGCTTTGGAATTACCTGTACCTCGAACTCGCCGCCACGTTCTCCGCGGAGGTGATGCCCGATCTGCCGGAAAAAGTGCGGGCGCGTCTCCACGCCGCCGCGACGCTCGGAATTCTTCCGGTGGCTCTCGCGACCGAATCCCGCGACGGTTTCACCCGCAAGTATCTGCTCACGCTGGGTGACGCGGAACGGGTCGAGACCGTGCTGATGCGGTTCACCGGCCGCGTCACCGCGTGCATCAGTTCGCAGGTCGGCTGTGCGATGGGCTGCGTGTTCTGCGCCACCGGCCAGATGGGCTACACCCGCGACCTCACCCCCGGCGAGATCGTCGCCCAAGCCGTGCACGTTGCCCGGGCCATCCGGACCCTGGACTCCGCCAAGGGCCAGGACCGCTTGACGCCGGGGCACAAGGACCGGCTGCGCAACATTGTCCTGATGGGTATGGGCGAGCCGCTGCACAACTACGACGCGGTCATGCACGCGATCGACATCCTCCGCGACTCCAGTGGCCTCGCAATCGCCGCGGAGCGGATCACGCTGAGCACCGTCGGCGTCGTCCCGGGAATCTTGCGGCTCGCGCAAGAGCAGCGGCCGTTGCATCTGGCTGTTTCCCTGCACGCGGCGACGCAGGCGGAACGGGCCACCCTCGTACCGGTGGCGAAGAAATGGCCCCTGGACGAATTGATGGCCGCCTGCCGCACCTACAGCGAAACCACGGGGCGTAAGATTTTCTACGAGTGGACGCTGATCGAGGGGAAGAACGACACGCCGGATCACGCCCGTGCGGTCGGCGCCCTCCTCCGCGGCCTACCGGCCCAGGTGAACCTGATCCCGCTGAATCCAACCTCCGGTTACGGTGGAACCCCCACGGCCCTCGAGGCCGCCAAGCGATTTCAAGGGGTCCTGGCCCACGAGTTCAAGCTGCCCAGCACCGTCCGCCAGCGCCGGGGCATCGACATCGCCGCCGGCTGCGGACAGCTCGCGACGACCGGGGCGTGAGACCGGACTGACCATCTCTTGCCCTCCCTGGTAGGGCGCTTAATATCCGGCCGCGGCCGGTTTCACGGGCAGTCCCGGCTGGCGCTTCGCCGGAGGGTCTCTAGCTAAGCGGGGCGTTTCAGCTCTTTCCCCAACGATGAAAACTGCGATTACCTTTCCGCTGCGCGCGGACGAGATGCCCACGCACTGGTACAACCTGCTGGCGGATTTCCCCGAGCCGCTGCCCCCGCCGTTACACCCGGGGACGAAGGAGCCCGTGACGCCGGATCTCATGACCGCAATGTTTCCCGAGTCGCTCGTCATGCAGGAGATGAGCGCCGAGCGCCGGATTGAAATACCCCAGGAGGTGCAGGACGTTTACGCGCTCTACCGCCCCACCCCGCTGCTGCGCGCGGTGCGCTTGGAGAAGGCACTGCAAACGCCGGCGCATATTTACTACAAGTACGAAGGCGTGAGCCCGGCGGGTAGCCACAAGCCCAACACCGCGATCCCGCAGGCCTATTACAACAAGCAGGCCGGCACCATGCGGCTCGCGACCGAGACCGGCGCAGGCCAGTGGGGTTCGTCGCTTGCATTTGCGTGCAGCGTCTTCGGCTTGGAGTGCAACATCTACATGGTGAAGGTCAGCTTTCACCAGAAGCCGTACCGTAAGCTGCTCATGCAGACCTACGGCGCGACGGTGCACGCCAGTCCGAGCAACCAAACCGAATTCGGGCGCAAGGTCCTCGCCGAGGATCCGGCCAGCAACGGCAGCCTCGGCATCGCGATCAGCGAGGCAATCGAGGACACGATGAAGCATCCGGGGACCAAGTACGCGCTCGGCAGCGTGCTGAACCACGTGTGCCTGCACCAGTCGGTGATCGGCCAGGAAGCAATTCGGCAGATGGAAATGGCCGGCGAGGAACCCGACGTGATCTTCGGTTGTGCGGGTGGCGGCAGCAATTTTGCCGGCCTCGCCTTCCCGTTCGTCGAACGGAAGCTCAAGTCTGGGAAAAAGACGCGCATCG
>CAIJFT010000099.1 GCA_903820035.1 uncultured Opitutia bacterium | reverse complement strand
TGATCGTCGCACGGTTGAAGCAAACCGGCGCTACGCTGATTTATGCGACGACAACGCCCGTGCCGGCGGGGACGACCGGACGCTTGGAAAACGACGACCGCGCTTATAACGTAATCGCGGTCCGGGTCATGAGGGAGTCCGGCGTCGCGGTGGATGATCTCAACGCGTTTGTCGCGCCACGGCAGGCGGCGATCCAGTTGGCGAAGAACGTCCACTTTTCGGCCGCGGGTTACGATCAATTGGCTGACGCGGTCGTCGCGAGCCTCCGCCCGAAGTTGCCGGCCAAGTAGTCCGGTCGATCGGTCAGGCGCGTGCACGCGCCGGCGGTGGCCTCAGTGCCGGCAGATCCGCTCCGGATTCACGGTGAACCCGCCGTCGATCAGCATGAATTTGCCGCGGGCGGCTAAAAATTCGACGAGCCCGGCCGCGTCCATGTCCGTGGCGGAGCAGGTGTGAAAGCGGGCGGCGGTGCCGAAGCGGGTGAGGATGGCCGCGATGAGCGATTCGCGGGTGTAGGCTAGTTGGGACTCGCGAATCATCGCGATGACGTCGTGACCGTGGACTGCGGTGGGCATGGAGGCTTGGAGATGAAGTGGCGTGGGTTGAAGGCCCCCTAGTGAACCATGAAACCGGCGGCTCCGCTCGGCATTCCTTGTGCAAATCCGCCGCTTTCTTGCTGCGCCGGAGCGATCTCACTTCAGGGATGACACCGGCGCGAAGTTGCGCCCGATTCGGGCCATGCAAATCGGCGTGGATAGTTTTGTGGCGACGGCGCTCGATATCCGGTCGGACGGGAGTGTCGGGGATGTGGCCCGGATGCACGAGCTCTTGGAACAAGTCGCGTTGGCCGACGAGGTGGGACTCGATGTGTTTGGGATCGGCGAGCACCACCGACCCGACTTTCTCGCCTCCGCGCCGGCGGTGGTGCTCGCCGCGGCGGCGGCCAGCACGAAACGCATCATCCTGACGAGTGCCGTCACGGTGCTGAGTTCCGACGATCCGGTGCGGGTCTTCCAGCAGTTCGCCACGCTCGATCTGATTTCCCGCGGGCGGGCCGAGATCATCGTGGGCCGCGGCTCATTCATCGAGTCGTACCCGTTGTTCGGATTCGACCTTGACGACTATGACGCCCTGTTTGCGGAGAAGTTGGAACTCTTGTTGCAGCTGCGCCTGCAGACGCACGTGCAATGGTCGGGCCAATATCGTGCCGCCCTGACCGGGCAGGGGGTTTATCCCCGCCCGCAGCAGAATCCGCTGCCGGTGCGGCTCGGCGTGGGCGGCACGCCGCAGTCGTTTGTGCGGGCCGGCACGCTGGGACTGCCGCTGGTGGTGGCCATCATCGGGGGCCAGCCGGCGCAGTTCCGCCCCATGGTGGAATTGTATCGCGAGGCGGGGCGGCGGGCGGGGCACGCGCCGGAGCGTTTGTCGGTCGGAGTCCACTCGATCGGCTTCCTGGCCGATACCGACCTCGACGCAGCGGAGTCCTTTTGGCCGCCTTACCGCGACATGTTTAGTCGGATCGGCCGCGAGCGCGGATGGCCGCCCGTGACCCGGCCGCAGTTCGACGCGGGCCGAAGCGCCGCGGGCGCCCTGTTGGTCGGGGACGCTGAGAGGGTCGTGGAGAAGATCATCGCAACCCACCACGCGCTCGACGGGATCTCGCGGCAAACGGTGCTCATTGATAACCGGGCGCTGACGCACCGGCAGATCATGCGCGCGATCGAGCTGCTGGGGACGCGCGTGGCCCCGGCGGTGCGCAAAGCGGCGGGATAAGCGACGACCCGGGCGTTGAGGGTTCGCCGACGAAGGCGGAAAGGGAGTTGGATGCGGCGACGGGCGCGAATCTGATTGCGCGCGGGCGGGAATGCGGCCGGCCTTGGCGGATGGGCGCGAAATACCTACCTTCGACTAAAGACCAGAAAGCCAACCTGCGTTTTCAGCAAAAACAAAACCCGCTGCGCAAGTTCAAGAAGGCCGCGCCGAAGAAGTCGCGGGGCAAGTAACCCTTGGTTGTGGCCGCCTGCCGCCGGCCTAAGCCGATCCTCTGGTGCGCCCCGGCGGCGATGGTGCGACCTAGCGGCGAGTGGCGGTGAACACGGCCCGATGCTTCGGGCGTCGCCACGTCACGTGCGCGCGGTGCGCGCGCTGAGCACAAGCGGGGTTGAACCGGCGCATTATTCCGCCCTTGCTCAGACGGGGCGGATGCAGGCACGGTGGTCCCGCCTTTATTTCCTTCCATGTCGAATCCCGCCTGTCCCGCCTGCACCCTTGAAGATGTCCTCAGCCATCCTGATCGCTGGGAGTGTGCGACCTGCGGGCATGAGTGGTCCAAAGCAGCGGCCCCGGAAGTGGCAAGGGTAGTGAAGGATGCCAACGGCAACGTGCTCGTTGACGGCGATACGGTGGTCCTGATCAAGGATCTGAAGTTGCGCGGCGGCTCCGGTGTCCTCAAGGGCGGCACCAAGGTGAAGAACATCCGGATCGTCGACGGCGATCACGAGATCGACTGCAAGATCGAAGGCTCTCCGATGGCCCTCAAGGCCTGCTTCGTGAAGAAGGCGTGACGGGCTCGAAGTGGTGCGTTGGGGGCTGAGAGACCGATCCGGGCGGAGGTTTCCATTCTGTTACCACGCCTGAGCTGCAGGCGAAAGCGTGTGCCGGTTGGTCGGGACCGCGTTGGCGCGACGCTCAAACTCGGTTACTCCCTACTCTCCGAACGTGAGCGCGAGCCGGAAGCCGAGCGTGTAATCGCGCCGGCCCGGTGAACCTCCGCCGCGGGCCGCGGCGCGGCCGGTGGGTTCCGGGGTTCGCCAACTCCCGCCGCGGGCGATGCGGAAATATCCGGACTCGGGGCCGGTCGGATCCGTCTGCGCGCCGCCCGGATAGTTGCCGTACCAGTCGCGGCACCACTCGAGGACATTGCCCGCCATGTCGTACAGGCCCCAGTTGTTCGGCTGTTTGCCCGCGACGGCGTGCGTGGTTCCACCGCTGTTGGCGGCGGTCCAGGCCATCGCGTCGGCGTTGCCCACGTAACCGGACGTGGTCCCGGAGCGGAACGCATATTCCCACTGCGCCTCGGTGGGCAACGTGTAGCGGGAACCCGCCGGCAGGCGGCCCGCCGCCCGCTCGCGCGCGGTGAGTTTCCGGCAGAACTCCGTCGCATCGAGCCACGACACGTGCTCAGCCGGGGCGTTGGCGCCGACGCCGGTGAAGTGGCTGGGGTTTTCGCCGGCGATTGCGGCGTACTGTTCCTGTGTGACCTCGGTGCGTCCGAGCCAGAAGCCGCGCGCGTGCGTCACTTCCATGCGCGGACCTTCGGCCTGGTTGCGATCCCGCTCCTCCGCCGGGCTGCCCATCGTGAAGGTGCCCGGCTTGATCCAGAGCAGTGTCAATTTGAGGTCGGCGAGGGTCCAATCGGTCCCCTCGCGGGGAAGCTCGGTCGGCGCGGCGGAAGCCAGGCGAAGCGCGCAAAGGGTAAGGAGTCCGAGGGCGAAATAACGGCGCGCGATAGGACGAATCGTCGGGGGCGGATTCATGCGACGACGCGATGCTGCCCGGCCCGCGGGGAGTGTCAGTCGGAAATTCCCGCGCCCGCGCTTGCGACGGCCGGCGTGGGCCGCACGCTCGCGTCACCCTGATGACTACACCGAATTCCCCGATCGCGTCCTTCACCCGCCGTGATTTTCTCGTGCGCGCCGGCCTGCTCGCCGCGGCGTCCGCGCTCGCGCCGTCCGTACCGTTGGTGGCGGCCACGCCCCGACCCGCCGCCCCGCCGGGACCGTTCGCGATCGGAATCCTGGAAAAATGGTTTTTCGACGGCGGCAACGGCGGTCCGCTGAAGTACACGCCGGATCAGATGGCGCAGACGCTCGATGAGATTGGCCTCGATCTCGAACTGACGTTGCGCAAGCAGGGCCATATTACGCCGGAGAAGGCGCCGGACGAAATGCCGGCGATGGCCGCCGCGCTGGCGCGGAAGAACCGGCGTATTTTGTGGGTGGCGCTCGATACCGTCCGTCCCGACGAGCCGCACTGGGAAAAGGCACTGCGTACGGCGAAGCAGCTCGGCGTGACGCAGTACCGGCATCGGGGTTTTCAATACGCACCGGGCAAGCCGCTTAAGGCGCAGATCGCGAACTTCCACAGCATGGCGAAGGATTTCGCGGCGGCGAACAAGGAGATCGGCATCCAGGCGGTTTATCAGATCCACGCCGGCGCGCGCAGCGCGGGCAGTGCGGCGTGGGACCTCGACGAGATTCTGGGCGACATCGATCCGAAGTACTTCGGCGTGGCTTTCGATACGCAGCACGTGATGGTCGAGCAGGGCTTGGCTTGGCCGACCGCGCTACAGTTGCTGGCGCCGCGTACGGTGGCGTTGTGCGTGAAGAGCTTCAAGTGGGAGGGCGACCAGGTGGTCGAGGTGCCGCTCGGTCAGGGCCGGGTGAAAAAGGCCATCGTCGATCAGGTGATCGCCGCGCACGGCGGACCGTTGCCGATCTGCATTCACATCGAGCACTTCAAGGATGCCGCCGGAAAACTCGCGCCGGTGCCGTTCGAACGCCGCGCGGCGATCGTCGAGGCGTTTCGCGCCGATGCCCGCGTGTTGCGGCAGTGGTTGGGTGTTGCAGCCGGATAGGTTCCACCCGCGTGCCGCGAATTTGCTCCCGGAGGTTCCGACGATTTTTCCGCGCATGACCTTGCCGTTATCTCCGACGGTGGCCGGTCCAGTCGGGCCGTTGCGTCGCTCAGTTTCGCGTTGGGAAGTGGCGGCGTTGGTGCTCGTGACGCTGGCGGTGGGGGTGTTCGGCGTGCTCCTCGGTGCGATTCAGTGGAAATTAGGAGCACAGCAACGCCACTACGTGCAGCTGCGTCGGGTCGAGCAATGGCTGAGCATCACGCGGGCTTTTCCGCCCCGCGGGCTGGACCAGCGCGAGTGGTCCCAGGCTTTGGTCGGACCGCACAACGCCCTGTATAACGTCCTGCATCATCCGAAGGTCATTCCGACGGCAACGGTTCGCGCCCTGGCGGATCACTTT
>CAIJFT010000098.1 GCA_903820035.1 uncultured Opitutia bacterium | reverse complement strand
GACCGAGAGATCGCGTTTCCAGAAATCCAGAAAGAGGGCAGCCGCGTGGGAGCGCAGCGAATAGGTGGTCCTCAGCCGCGACCACGTTTTCGGCTCCGGCTCAAACGCGGCTACCGCAAGCTCGAAAACACTACTCATCGAGGCGGGGCGACCGGCGCCGGCTGCACGTTTCGCCCTGACCCTTTCGGACTATCCCCCAGAAATAGGGTAGCCGCGTTGGAGCGCAGCGACAACGTGGTCCTCAGACGTGACCACGCTGTCGCCTCCGGCTCAAATGCGGCTACAGCAATCTTGAAACGGCTACTGATCGAGGCGGGGGGGCCGGCGCCGGTTGCAAGTTTCGCCCTGACCCTTTCGGACTATCCTTTCGGACTCCCTCCGCGGTTCCGGCCCAACGGAAGAACGATCTGGCCTAACGAAATCGCTTCCCGGAAAGTTGCGACTTTCCCCCTCCTCCCCCACCGACCGGCCGCTACGCGTGCCGGTCCCGACTGCCTGTAGCCCCATGAAGTCCCCCCACCCCCACCACCACCCGTCGCCGTTGCTGCGCGCCCTGCGCCTCGCCGCCGCGGGACTGCTGATCATGCAGACCTTGCTCACGGCGCAGCCCGGCGCCACCGGCGAAATTTCCGGCCGGGTGCAAAACGAGGCCACCGGCCAGTATCTCCTCAACGCCCGTCTGGCCGTCAAGGGCACCGGACTCACGGCGTTCTCCGACGCGACCGGCACCTTCCGCCTGGTCGGCGTTCCTGCCGGCGCCGCGACCATCGAGGCCTTTTACTCCGGCCTCGATGCCCTGACCGTCACTGTGAACGTCCTGCCGGAACAGCGCGCCGTGCGCGACATCGGGCTCACCAACAAGTCCCTCTACGGCGACAAGTCCGGCATCGTGAAGCTCGATGCGTTCGTCGCCTCGTCGTCAAAGCTCACCGAGGGCGAGTCGCTCGCGACCAACGAGCAGCGCTTCGCCGCCAACATCAAGAACGTCGTCGCGACCGATGCCTTTGGCGACGTGATCGAGGGCAATGTCGCCGAGTTCATGAAAAACCTGCCCGGCATCACGATCGAGTATTCCGACGTGATGCCCCTCGCGGTCTCCGTCCGCGGCTTCGATCCCAACCAGACCAACGTCACCAGCGACGGCGCCACCCTCGCCAACGCCTCCCGCAACGCCGCCACGCGCCAGTTTGATTTCATGCAGGTCTCGATCAACAATATCTCCCGCATCGAGGTGACCAAGGTTCCCACGCCCGCCAATCCGGCCAGCGGCATTTCCGGCTCCGTGAACATGGTCAGCAAGAGCGCCTTTGAGCGCAGCCGCGCCCAGTTCAACTACCGCCTCTTCCTCTCCGCCAGCAGCGACGGCATGACGCTGAAGGAGCAAGCGTTTCCGTTCGACACGAAGGAGCCGCGCGTGAACCCCGGTTTCGATTTCGACCTCACGCTACCGTTAACGAAGAACTTCGGCATCGTGCTCACCGCGCTGCATTCGAAGGCGTGGAACGAGCAGAACATCTCGCAGACCACCTGGACCGCCAATGCGGGCGGCGGTACTCCGGCGGCACCGTTTCTCTCCACCCACAACCTCCTCGACGGGGCGAAATGGTATGACCGCAACTCCGCGGGCCTGAAGGCCGACTGGCGGATCTCGCCCAATTCCGTGCTCTCGGTCGGCCTGCAGGCGACGTATTATTTCGACATCCTCGGCCAGGTGAACCGCTCGACGAGCGTGGGCACCACCGCCACGTCGGCCGTCGCCGGGGGCGTGCCGCTGACCTTCGGGCCGACCTTCTCCTACTCGGCGAGCGGCCGCGGCACGGCATCCTACGGGGGCAATTTTCTCCACATCGACGCGCGCACCCTCGGCGCCAACTTGCGCCATCGCTGGACCAAGGGCAGCTGGACCACCGAAGCGGGCGGCTCCGCCTCCACCTCGAAGACCTGGATGCGGCACGCCAGCAAGGGCCACTTCAACACTATCGGCTCCGCCCTCGCAAACCCCACCGGTGTGCGGGTCAATTACGACGACATCACGCCGACCGGCCCGGGGAAGATCACGGCCTTCGATGCCAACAACCGCCCCCTCGATCTGAACGATCTCCGCAATTACGTACTGAACAATGCGACCGACGGCGTCCTGCGCGACCACCGCGACGACACGATGGGAGTCGACGGCCTGGTGAAGCGTGCTTTCAGTCCGTTCGGGGCGCCGGCGGCCGTCCAAGTCGGCACCCAGCTCAAGTCGCAGGACCGCGCGCACCGCCAACGCTCGTTCGTCTACACCTACAACGGCGTAAGCGGCGACCGCACACTGGCCCCCTACGCGATGCAGGTCTACACCCCCCGGGACAATTATTTCCACGCCTACGACTACATCCCCGAGCCCTCGCTGAACCGCATGGTCGAGGCCTGGGGCCGGAACCCGGACCTCTTCACCCAGACGCCGGCGAATCAAGTTACGTCCGAAACCACCCGTCTCAACTCCTCGCAGAACTTCAAGGAAATCACCACCGCCTTCTACGCGCAGGGCGAGACCCGACTCTTCCACAACCGGCTGCTGCTCCTCACGGGCGTGCGCTACGAGCGGATTCACACCAAGGCCGCCGGCCCGCTCATCGACCCCGACGGCGCCTTCCAGCGCAACCCCAACGGCACGTTCGTGCGCGACGTACAGGGCAACCGCGTCCGCAAGCCGGACGCCGGCGCAGCCGGTTCGCTCGCGGACCTGTATGCCACGCGCAAGGAGCTCGGCAAGGCCACCAATGGCGGCTTCGAAGGCTATTACCCGAGCCTGCACCTGACCTACAATGCCACGCCCGACTTCCTCGTGCGCGCGGCCTATGCCCGGACCTACGGCAAGCCCGATTTCGCCCAGATGATCCCCGCCACGACGATCGATGAGAACGAGTCCTACAACTCGGCCAATCCCGCGGCCGGCTCCTATCCCGGCGTACTGATCGTCGGCAACCCCGACCTGCAGCCGTGGCTCGCGCACAACTACGATTTGTCCGCGGAGTATTACACGGAGTCTGGCGGCGTCCTCAGTTTCGGCATCTATCGGAAGGTAATCTCCAGTTTTTTTAGTAGCATCACCGGCGTCGCCGCCACACCCGCGCTCCTCGATCAACTCGGCCTCGATCCGAATTATCAGGGCTGGGAAGTACGGACGACCGTGAACGGCGGCGACGCGCGCATCGACGGCGCGGAATTCAATATCCGTCAATCACTGAAGCCGCTCGGTGGCTGGGGCCGCCACGTCTCCGTCTTCGCTAACGCCACCAAGCTGAAGCTCTATGGTAGCCGCACCGCCGACTTCACGCGCATGATTCCCCTGAGTTTCAACTATGGGTTCACGATGACGCGCAATCCCGTGACGTTCTCGCTCAAGTGGAACGGTCGCGGCGAACAGCGGCAGGCCGCCTCCAGCGCTCAGGGACCCGACGCCTACCTGTATCAGGAAAAGCGTACGACCACCGATGTGAACCTCACCTATCAGCTCACGCGCTGGCTGCAGCTCTTCGCCAACGGCCGCAACATCTTCAACGTCCATTACAACCTCATGCGCTACGGTTCGCAGACGCCCGCCTACGCGAAGATCAGCTCGACCAATGCCTACGGCGTCCAGTGGGCCTTCGGCGTGAAGGGTACGTTTTGAGCCGAGCACGTCCGCCGAAAGGGCAAGCCCACCCCGGCCTTGAGGGCTAGCCCTCAAGGCCGGGGAAACAATTCCGTCAGGAGACGGCTGGCGGCCACCGCGAGGACTTCGCCTCCGCCGGGGGCCACGCGGGCGCTCTCCACTTCGTAAGCCTTCTCGGGGAACGCCTTTTCATTGGGTATGTAGCTGAGGGAGCCGTTGGCCGACTGCTCGCTCACGAACGTGAACGCATACGGGGAATTCTGCTTCATGAACAAGCCCAGCTCCACGAACGAATCGCCGGGATAGCCCACCAGCGCCAGCTCGCGGCCAAACGTGATGGCCTGGACTTCGCTGTTCCAGAATCCGTCGCGCCCGTATTCGGCCAGATCGAGGTCGCGCCAGGCGTGGATCACCTCGGCAAAAGGCGCCCCTTTTCCCCACCGGCTTAAGATTGCGCGTGCCTCCTCGATCCGCTGCGGCGAAGGCGCGGCCCGCACAGGCACCCGGACCGGCCGCGAAGCCACGCGAAACAGCGAGGGCTCGATGGGCTGCAGGTTCCGGTAAGTCTTCAACACCGCCGCGGCCAGCACCGTGCCGACCCGGGCGGCCTCCGCGTCGCTCGGGAGTCGCCGCCCGGGATGAAGGACGTCGACGTGGTTGATATTACCCGACATCCCGTTGAGGAAGAGCGTCAGCATGTCCGCCCCCTTCACCCGGCTCAGGGTTTCCGCGAGCGTGTGGGGATAATCGGCGGAGGTTTTGGTGCCGGTCACGATGGCCACGTGCAGGGCGAAATTGACGATCGTCGCCAGCGGCTTGCCGTCCGGGGACTCGAGGAAGACGACTCCCACTTCGGGATCGATCGGTCCGACCCGCCGCACCACGTCGGGCGCCCGCCCGCCCATCGTCACGGTCCCATTGCGCAGAAGGTAGCGGCGATTGAAACTGATCGTGTCCTCGTGGCCCCGGCCCACGGACATTTTGGCGGGCTGGAGATCGGCTTCGGCAAGACGCACACTTTCCGCGATCAGGCCCGGCAGCTGCTCGACATAGGCCTGGCTGAGCTTCCGGGCGCCCTCGGGGCCGAGATTGTAGAGCGGCGGGTAGGTCTGCGGGCCGGCGTGGCAATGCGTGGCGGCCATGATGACCCGATCCGGTGCCACCCCGGTGCGCTCCGCGATCAACGCGCGAGCTTTCTCGACGATGGGCTGATGCAGGCTGATCAGATCGCAGGCGACGAGGGCCGCCTTGGCGCCGTCGATCTCAAACACCACCGCCTTGGCGTGGAGATCGGAGGTCACGCCGGTGGAAACCTCCACCCCGTAGGAATTCCCCATCACGCAGCCCACCGGCGGCGTGATGACCACCTTGGCGCGACCGACGCGCAATTCGGCGCCAAGCAGGGACGCGGCGCTAAGCGCGGTGAAAACGAAAAGGCCAAAGGTGCATCGCCCCGCCGGAAAGGAGCGTAAAAGCAATCGGGGGTAAGCGAAGGATGGGATCATGGGAGAGAACTTGAGGTGGAAATTCGCGGATCGGTTGGGCGTGGTCCGAACCGGTACGGCCGCGGGGGAGAGCTGAGAGGCTCAATCCCCAAATGTCGGCTAGGAAAAAGCGGTGGTTTCAGCGAGGGTCCGCGGGCAAGCTCAGGGCGAAACCCGCAACAACGCGCGGCAGACAAGCCCCCCGGCGCCAGCGCGATTTCGTCGCCGTACGCGGTTCCAGATGAAACCAATCCAGCTCCGGGTTGTCCCGGACCTTCCCACCGAGTTTTGCTTAGGGCCAGCCGGGGAAAGCGCGGGAGACAGCAGGTTGCGGTGTGAGACGAAGCCATCCGGGGCGCGGCAGGCGACCCGCGAGTTCCGCAACGTTGGCGCAAACCAAATAAGCGTCGCCGCGACCGGAAGGGTGCGCGGGAATGCCGAGGGTTCAAATGACCGCAT
>CAIJFT010000097.1 GCA_903820035.1 uncultured Opitutia bacterium | reverse complement strand
CGCCGACCTGCTCGTGCGCATGGAGAAACTCTTCGGGGTGAAATTGGCGTTCCGCGCCGACCTCAACTACCACGTCGAGAATTTCAAAATCATCAACGCGATCACCGGCGAGGAGTACCGCTAAGCGAGAGCGCGCTGACCTGCGGGCGAATTCCGTGATCTCGTTCAAGGCGGCCTCCAAGCGGGGCCGCCTTTTTCACGCCCCGCTTCGGGCCTCCGCAAGTCTCCGCGCGAATACCCAGGTCACGTCGGAAATCTGCAACTCGCGTACGAAATCCGCCAAATGGAGGCGGGGCGTCCCCGCCCCGCGGGAACGAGTCGCCTTTCGGTCCCGCGGGGTGAGGTCACCTCACCTCCAAGGCAGGAACAACGAAAACGGGACCTCCCTTTGGGTACCCGGCGCAATGGCAGAAGAAAACGCCGCCGCGACGCTGCACGCCGCATCGCCCCATGCCCACCGTGCTGCGAATTGGTCCGTATCGCTTCCACTTTTACAGCGGAGAGAACCGCGAGCCACCCCATGTCCACATCGCGCGGGATCAGATCGAGGCAAAGTACTGGCTCCGCCCCGTCCGACTGGCCTCCAACTTCGGCTTCAAGCCCGCCGAACTGGCCCGCATCCGCCGGCACGTAACGGAGCATTGCGATGAACTCGTCGCCGCCTATGTTCGCTTCCATGTCCGCTAGTCCCCTCACCTCGGCCACCGCCCTGCGCTGCTGGGTGGAACGTCGGCGCGTCTGGCTGGAACTGGCCGACCAAAGACAAGTGAGCTTTCCCGCGGAGAAGTTCCCCCGGCTGGCGGCCGCCACCGATTCCCAACTGCGGGAAGTCATGCTGCGAGTCGGCGGGCGCGCCCTGCGCTGGGAAGCACTGGACGAAGACATCTGGGTGGAGGACGCCGTCGCGGGTCGATTCCCGTCGCCCCGGAAGAAAATCGAGGTCTGAGACCGCCGAGTCCCCGGGACGGATTTTACTCCGCCGCCACGACCTCCCTCATCGTGCGGCCCCGCGCCGCCGCAATTTCAGTAAACCAGCGCGCGGAAATTCAGGACGCGGTGAAACGTAATGAGATTCCCATTATGCGCAGACTGCGCCCGCTCGTCGCCGCTTCGCGCGAGGATGACCAGGTCGTCGCCGTCGATGTCCATCGACGCATAGTGCCGCGCCCCGCGGTTGCCCGGACCGATCGCCACGAGGCCTGCGAAGCACCAATCGACCATGTTCTTCGAGAAATGCAGGACGAGCCGTTGGCGCTCGTTGTTGGGTAACTGATACCGGTCCGCCGCCAGGGCCCCGGGTCGGGTCATGGAGTCGGTCGCCTGGGTCCCGAGGAGCCAGTAGAGTTTCGTCGGCTCGTCGTAGAGGACGTGGAAGCGCATCTGCCCACCCGGAAACGGCAGAAACAACTGCGTCTTCCCCGACGGCGCGTGCACGAGCCCGGTCGTCATGGTCCCGTCGTCGTGTTCGACGACCTGCGCGATCGCCGCATACCCCGTGCCGCCGGTGTGCGCCCGCATGAACAGGTGAAACGTCCGCTGCGCAGGATCGAACCACAGGTGGTTCGGATCGGTGATCTGCACGACATTGGTCTCCAGCCAACCCATCGGATGCATGGGCCGTCCCGGGGCGACCGGGTTGGCCTGCGGAAACTTCTGGGCAAAGAACGGCACGCCGAAGAAATCGAGCGCGAGCTCGTTCCGGTGGTAACCCGGAATCAGATCGGCGAAGACCAACTCGGAGGCATAGGTCCAACTCTCGGGCCTGGTCAGGTCGTCCTGTTCGCGGGCCCGCATCAAAACCGGAGCAAGATTGCCGATCGTCCAACCCGACTTGTTGTCCTCCCGGACGCGCCGTTCCATCACGAGGTAGACATTGCCCTTGGCGTGCCAGACGTTGCACGCGGTCGCATACCAGTTCGGCTTCTTCGTCCCGAGATCGGCCGGAGCCGACCAATGCTCGCCGTTGTCGTCGGATCGCATGATTTTCAGGTCCTGATCGTGACCGAGGTAGTAGAGCGCGCGGCCGCCTCGGAGGAGCCGAGCCTGCGAGAGATTGGGTGTGGCGCGCGTCGTCCAGGTGAGCCCGCCGTCGTCGGAGGTGGCGATGCGCGCCCAGGCATTGCCCTGCTTGCGCCACGCGCTCGTCACGCCACCGCGTTCGCTCGCGGCGACGAGACGGCCTCCATTCAGGCGCAAAATACTCGGGGTATTGAGAGGCGACGGCACGCCCGATGACGCATCAAAGACGACGTGATCGGACGCGAGCGGACGGATCGCGCCGGGGGCGGACGACTCCGCCGCGTCGAGCCTGACCGGCAGAGCGAGGGCAACCACCAGCGACAGCAACGAAAGACAGCGAGACGGGGTGCTCATAAACGGTGTGAACCGCAGCGTGAACACATGAAGCGAAAAGTACATCCCCACGCGTCGCGGCCCGGCGGCGCGCCGGCCAAGGTTTGAGCCTTTTCCCGCGACCGAAAACACGTTTCGCTACCGCCATGCCCCCGATCACGTCCTCCACCCCCGCCCGCTCCCGCCGCGATTTCCTCGCCCTCTCGTCCGCTGTCGCGGCCACCGCCCTGCTCGCCCCGCGGGCCTTCGGCGCCGCCGCGCCCGCCCCCTTGCCCGAACTCCCGGCGCGGTCCAAGCGCGCGCTGAACGGCATCGAACTCTACTCGGTCCGCACCGAGTTGATGCGCAACTTGCCCGACACCTTGCGCGCCGTCGCGAAAATGGGCTACGAGTCGGTCGAATTCTACGCACCGTACTATAGCTGGACGTTCCCCTTCGCCAAGGGCGTGCGCACCCTGATCGATGACCTCGGGCTGCGCTGCCTCTCGACCCATAACGGCTACCCGTCACTCTCGGGCGACACGATGGCGAAGGCGATCGAGTTGAACCAGATCCTCGGCTCCCGTCACATCGTCCTCGCGAGCCCGCCCAAGGACGCCCAAGGCCTCGAAGGCTGGAAGCGCGTCTGCGGTCAGATTAGCACCACCGTCGAAACGCTTAAAACCCACGGTCTCTCCGCCGGCTACCACAACCATCAGACGGAATGGAAACCCCTCGAAGGCGGCGTGCGGATCATGGACGTGATTGCGCAAAACACGCCGCCGGAATTCGTGCTCCAACTCGACGTCGGCACCGCGCTCGAGATGGGCGTCGATCCCGTCGCGTGGATCAAGTCCAACCCCGGCCGCATTCGCAGCGTGCACGTGAAAGACTGGGCGCCCGGCACCAAGGCGGATGAAAAAGCCTACCGTGTGCTCGTCGGCGAAGGCGTCGCCCCGTGGAAGGACATCATCACCGCGGCCGAGTCGGTCGGCGGCGTCGAATACTACCTGCTCGAACAGGAAGGTAGCCGCTTCCCGGAAATCGAAACCGCCCAACGCTGCCTCGCGAACTGGAAAAAAATCCGCGGCGCCTAAAATCGGGCCGCGGACGGAACACCACTGATTCGCACCGCAGGTCACTGATGAGGAGGCCGGCCGAGCGTCATTCTGACGACCACGGAGGAAGAAACCGCTAATCTGCGCTAATCCTCAGACCCCACTTCAAAAACTCCGGCCGTGATTCACCGATCAGGTGAATCAACCTGTCACCGGCAGTTTGTGACTTCTCTCCGCGAAGATTAGCGCGCATTAGCGGTTACCCCTCCGCGGTTCGATAGCCTGCCCGATCAGGGTGTTTCAGTGAACTTCCGTGGTTCCTCTCGGCACCACGTCACCCTGCAACCATGCCCACACTCACCAGCCTTTTTCTCTACCCGGTCAAATCGCTCCGCGGCTGCCGGGTAACCTCGGCCGCGCTCGACGACTTGGGCCTCGTCGGCGACCGGCGGTTCCTCGTGGTCGAACCCCACGGTCGCTTTCTCTCCCAGCGCACCCTGCCGCGGATGGCGCTGATCGAAACCGCCCTCACCACCGACACCCTCACCCTGACCGCGTCCGGCGCCGGCTCGGTCTCCGTCACCCGCGCCAGCGATCCCAACGCACCGCTGCGCACCGTCGGCGTCTGGAGCAGCGAGGGGCTGCAGGCCGAAGACTGCGGCGATACCGCCGCCGCCTGGCTCAGCGCCTTTCTCGCGATGCCGTGCCGGCTCGTCCGCGCCGGCGCGGCCTTCAGCCGTCCCGTCCTCAAGCCCGGCAAGGCCCGCCCGGAAGACCGGGTCTCGTTTGCCGATGCCTATCCGTTGCTGGCGATCAGCGAGGCCTCCCTCGCCGATCTGAACGACCGCTTGATTTCCCGCGGCGAGGAAACCGTGCCGATGAACCGCTTCCGGCCCAACCTCGTCGTCTCCGACTGCGGCCCGTTTGCCGAAGACACGTGGACGCGTTTTCGGATCGGCGAAATCACATTTCGCGCCGGCGGCCCCTGCGCCCGGTGCATCATGACCACGACCGATCAGGCGACCGCGGAACGCGGCCCCGAGCCGCTGCGCCTGCTCGCCACGTACCGGCGCGACGCCACCGATCCGACGCACGTGAACTTCGGCCAAAATCTTTTCCACGAAACCAAGTCCGGTACGCTGCGGCTCGGTGACGCCGTGACCATGCTCTGACAACCACCCGACTTCGCTTGGAGGTTGGATGTAGACCCGGCTGGTGGCCGGGCTTTCCGTAGTGCAAGCCGTCCCAACTCGACCGCCCACCGTCGGCCTACAACCCACCCATCCACGGCCGGCCTCGTTGGCCCCAGCCCCCTTGTCCCTTCAAACTCGCCCCACTTTACTGCGACGCGAGCCTGTCATGAAACGACTCCTCTTCCTGCTCGGCGCCCTCAGTCTGTTCGCTGCTTCCCTCACCCGCGCCGCCGACGACGCCCCCGCGCACTGGCGGGAACAGGCAGCCCGCGTCACCATCATCCGCGACACGTGGGGCATCCCTCACGTCTTCGGTCAGACCGACGCCGATGCGGTGTTTGGCCTCCTCTACGCCCAAGCCGAGGATGACTTCCCTCGGGTGGAGTTAAACTACCTCAACGCCCTCGGCCGCCTGGCGGAAGTCGAGGGCCCCGGCGCACTCTACCGCGACCTGCGGATGAAGCTCTTCATCGATCCCGCCGACCTGCAGGAGAAATACGCCGCCAGCCCCGCCTGGCTGCGACGGTTGATGGATGCGTTCGCCGACGGCTTGAACTACTTCCTGCACACCCATCCGGCCGTGCAGCCGCGTCTCATCTCCCACTTCGAACCGTGGATGGCCCTGGCATTCACCGAGGGCAGCATCGGCGGCGATATCGAGTCGATCCAACTGGCGCCCCTGGAAGGTTTCTACGGCACCGCGAAGGGCCCGATTCGCCCGACCCCGCCGCGGGCGCGCGAGCCCGGCGGCTCCAACGGCTTCGCGATCGCACCCCGAAACAGCGCCACCGGTCACGCGCTGCTCCTCATCAATCCGCACACGACGTTCTACTTCCGGCCCGAGGTCCACGTCGTCAGCGGCGAGGGCCTCAACGCCTACGGCGCGGTGACCTGGGGACAGTTCTTCGTGTATCAGGGCTTCAACGACCGCTGTGGCTGGATGCACACCTCAGACGGCGGCGACGTCAGCGATGAGTACGCCGAGACCATCGCTGCGCGGCCGGACGGCGGCCACACCTACCGCTACGGCGACGGCGAACGGACCGTCACAGAGAAGCGCCTCACGTTACGCTTCCGCGACGGAACCGCCGTGCGGGAGAAGGACGTCACAGCCTATTTCACCCACCACGGCCCGGTCATCCGCGAGGCCGACGGAAAGTGGATCGCCGTGAAACTCATGCAGGATCCGGTCAACGCGCTGACCCAGTCCTACCTCCGCACGAAGGCCCGCAGCTACGCCGAGTTCTACCGCACGATGGAACTCCGCACGAACACGTCGAACAACACCGTGTACGCCGACGCCGACGGCACGATCGCGTACTTCCACGGCGACTTCATTCCGCGCCGCGATCCGTCGTTCGACTGGCGCCAGCCGGTCGATGGGAGCAACCCCGCCACCGAGTGGCGCGGCCTCCACACGGTGAGCGAAATCATCACGTTGAAAAACCCGGCGAGTGGCTGGATCCAAAACACCAACAACTGGCCCTTCAGCGCCGCCGGCCCGGCCAGCCCGCGCCGGGAGGATTTCCCCGCCTACATGTGGACCAATCCCGAAAACGCCCGCGGGGTGAACGCCGTGCGCGTACTGCGCGACCGGCGGAACTTCACCCTTGAGCGTCTCATCGCCGCCGCGTACGACCCGACCCTGCCCGCCTTCGAACGCCTGTTGCCCGCGTTATTCGGCGCGTTTGACCGTCTGCCCGCCGCTGACCCGCGCCGCGCACCGCTGTCGGAGCCGGTCGCCGCGTTGCGCATGTGGGATTGTCGCACCGGCGTCGCTTCGGTGCCGACGACCCTCGCGATTCTCTGGGGGCAGGAACTCGGCTCCACGCTGATCCCCGAAGCGCGCGCCAAGGGCCTCGTCGTCGTCGATCATCTGCTCAACGCCAGCACCACCGCGCAAAAAATCGACGCGCTCGTCCGCGCGACGCAGCGGCTTGAGCGCGACTTCGGCACGTGGCGCACCCCGTGGGGCGAGATCAACCGGTTCCAACGGCTCACCGGCGACGTCAACCCACCCTTCGACGACGACCAGCCGAGCCTGCCGATCGGGTTTGCGCCGTCGGACTGGGGCTCCCTCGCGGCGTTCGGCAGCGCCAAGGGTCAGACCACGAAACGCATCTATGGCACGCGCGGGAACAGCTTTGTCGCCGTCGTGGAATTCGGCCCGACCGTGAAGGCGAAGAGCCTCCTCGCAGGTGGCGTGAGCGGCGATCCCGCCTCACCGCATTTCAACGATCAGGCCGCGCGCTACGCGAGGGGCGAGTTCAAGGACGTGTGGTTCGATCGCGCCGACATCGAACGCCACGCCGAGCGGACGTACCGCCCCGGGCAATAGTCCGCCCCCGAATCGATTCCATTCCCGTTCGTCAACGCGCTTGCGAGCGCCCCAACAACATGGTCGGGTGTCCAAAACCACGACTCAGGCTCAAATTCGGCGAAGAGAATTCCCCGTCTGCTTTTTCTCGATCGATCAAGAACCGATAGGAACGAACCATTATGGATGAACAAGAGAAACGATTTCAGCGCATGAAGAACTTTCTAACATTTAATATCATGCTGACCGACGACGAATTGCGAACGCCGGTTCCGAAGTGGCTTCGCGTGACGCTTCTGGTGACGGGAGTCATTGGGATCGCGCTCCTCGTTTGGCGCTTGGCCTGACCAGCGGGAAATAGACCCCATCCCGTCGGTCAGCCCGCTTGCGGACGCGGCCTGAAGCCTTGGCGGGCAAACGCACTCCCGCGCGAGCGTGCCGCCAAATCCGCCGGAGGACATCCCGGACAACCTGCCTGCGCCCCGTTTACTTTCACGTGGACGTGAAACTTCTGGCGGGCGGCGCCATGATTCCCGTAGCCGCGTCTGAGCCGCAGGGGAAAAGATGGCCACGAAAGACGACCCCGTTGCCGCGGTGCTCCAACGCTCGCTAACTGTCAGTCCCTATCTGGCCGACCGCGTTGCGCCTTAATGCCCGCCCGATGCTTCTTGGATTGAATCATCCGGATCTTCTGGCCGCGGGATTTCGGCCGATTCCTCCGGCGAGCATGCTCCCGCTCGTCGATCTGCTTGGCACGTTCCGCGCGTTGCCGCTCTTCCAGCTTCACGCATAACTCCATCCAGGCCACTTCCCTGTTGGCCGACTGCGAGCGCTCCCGCTGACACCTGGATTCGACCCCAGTTAGCCGATGACGCAGCCAGACGCAGGAACTGGTCTTCTGGAGCTTCTGCCCCCCATGACCCGAGCCAAGGATGAATCGTTCATCCACGTCTGAGATCCGCACCCCGAGAGCCGCAAGTCTGGCTTCAATGGACTTGTTCATCGGTGGAGTTCGTCCGGCGGCAAAGAAACAGTGGGAATCAACTTGAATATCTTCATTTTCTGCCCGCCGGGGCGGGCACCGCGCACAAAACGTTCCTCGACATCCGCCGCGCGGACGCCCGCGGCCGTCAACCGCTTGTCGATTTGGGTTGGTAAAGACATCGGCGCCTCTTTTCCTCGAGGAAACTTATCGGCGCCCGCCGAGTCAAACGCCCTCCCGTCGCCACCACTCTCCCACGCTTCTTCCCATGCTTAACGGTCCCGCCTGGTCCCAGAAACTCCGCGATGAAATCGGCAAGGCCGTGATCGGCCAGGACGCCGTCGTCGAGCGTCTGCTCGTCGCGCTCCTCGCCAACGGCCACGTCTTGCTCGAAGGCATGCCCGGTCTGGCGAAGACGCTGTTGATCAAGTCGCTGGGCACCGCGCTCGGCGTGCAATTCGAACGCATCCAGTTCACCCCCGACCTGCTGCCCAGCGACGTCGTCGGCACGATGATCTTCCAGCCGAAGAACGGCGAGTTCACCGCCCACCGCGGACCGATTTTCGCCAATCTGGTTCTGGCCGACGAAATCAACCGCGCCCCCGCCAAGGTCCAGAGCGCCCTGCTCGAGGCCATGCAGGAGCGTCAGGTCACGATCGGCGGCCAGACGCATCCGCTGCCCAAGCCGTTTTTCGTCATGGCCACGCAAAACCCGGTTGAGCAGGAGGGCACCTACCCGCTACCCGAGGCGCAGACCGACCGTTTCCTCTTCAAGCTGCTGGTTGATTATCCCACCGCCGAGGAGGAGTCGGCGATGATGAACCGCTGGGGTCAGGTCACGAAGCAGCCGTCGCTCGTGCCCGCCTCGAGCGGCGAGGAACTGCTCACGTTGCGGGCGCAGGTCGACGCCATCCACCTCTCGCCCGCCGTGCAGGGTTACATCCTTGCGATCGTCCGCGGCACGCGCGCACTCGCCGAGCGCGAAACCGGCACCAAACGATACCTTAACTTCGGCGCCTCACCGCGCGCCTCGCTCGCGTTGTACCAAGCCGGCCGCGCGCTGGCCTGGCTCCGGGGTCGCGACTACCTTTCGCCGGATCTCATCCAGGAACTCGCGCCGGACGTGCTGCGCCACCGCATCGGTCTGACGTACGAGGCCGAGGCCGAGGAGATCACGCCGGACAAGATCGTACGCCAGGTCGTCGAACGCACGCCCGTGCCGGCGACCTGAGCGAGGGAGCGGCGCTCCATGCCCACCGACACCTCTAAAGCCAAAACCGCCGGCGGCCCCTCGCCGCTGGCGGTGCTGCGCCAACTCGAGTGGCGGGTGCGGCACGCGGTGGAAAACGTCCTGAGTGGCGAATACCGGTCGGCGTTCCGCGGCCGCGGCATGGAATTCGATCAGGTCGTTAAGTACGAGTTCGGGGACGACGTGCGCGACATCGACTGGAATGTCACCGCGCGTCTCGGCGAACCCTACCGCAAGAAATTCGTCGAGGAGCGCGAAGTCACCTTGCTGCTCGTCTTCGAAGATTCGCCGTCGCTGCACTTCGGGTCGGGCGCTCAATCCAAACGCGAAGCGCTGCTCGAGCTCGCCGGTCTGGTGATGCTCCTCGGCGCGGTGAACCGGGACCGCGTGGGCTTCGTGCACGCCGCACCGGGCGGAAATTTTTTCCGCGAACCCGTGCGCGGCCGCGGCCAGATCATGCACGCCGCCGCGACGTTGCTCGGCCGGCCCGCGCCGGCGCCGACCGACGGTCCCGCGGCGATCCCGTGGCACTTCCTCGCCCGCGCCGCGCCGAAGCACAGCGTGCTGATCTGGCTGAGCGATTTTCCGCCGGGTCCCCGCAGCGAACGCAACGGCGTACATCCCGACGGCTGGCCCGTGTTGCAGCGGCGGTATCAGACGATGGGCTTCCGCGTCGACGACCCGTGGGAGCGCGCTCTCCCCGGCGGCGAGGGATTTGCCGCGTACGACCCGACCGCCGGCCGGCTGGTCACCCTCGAAGGCAACGGCGCCGAGCGCGCCGCGCATGCGGCTTGGCGGCAAGAACGCGAGGACGCGTGGCAGATGCTGTTCCCCGACCCGCTCAGCCGCCTCGCCGTCGGCACCCACGAGAACCGCCTCGAGTCACTGGTCCGTTTCTTCCACGCGCGGATGGCGCGGAGGGCGGCAAGGTAACGGCACTGGCGTGCCAATTCCAAACGCCCATGGTCAAATCGCAAAACCAGCCCGGTCGTCGGAAACTCCACTCCGGATACGTTAGACGGAACGTGGGGTCGGCCCCGTTTGGCGATCGGGTATTGGGCCTTCGGACCTTCTCCCCCGCATGAGCCACTTCACCCTCCACGACCCCCTCTGGCTGCTGGCGCTCCTCGCGCTGCCCATCGTGGCGTGGCTGCGCGGACGCCGCCGGGTGCCGGTCCTCGTGGTGCCGTTCGCTGCGGCGTGGCACCGGCCCTCGCTGGTCGCCCCGTCGCGCTGGCCCGTGGTGCTCCTTTTTGCCGGACTCGTGCTCCTGATCGCCGCGCTGGCTCGGCCGCAACGCGTGGAGGACAAACGCGAGGTCCGATCTGAAGGCTACGATATCATGCTCGCGATCGACCTCTCGACTTCGATGCGCGCGGAAGATTTTGAAAAAGACGGCGAGCGGCTCAACCGCCTGCAAGCGATCAAGCCGGTAATCCAGGCCTTCATCGAGCGTCGACCGACCGACCGCATCGGTATCGTGCTCTTCTCCGGCCGCGCCTACACGATGGCACCGCTCACTTTTGACCACGAATGGCTCGCGCGCCAACTCGGCCGTGTGCGCATCGGTATGATCGAGGACGGCACCGCGATCGGCGACGGCCTCGGCGTGTCGCTCACCCGCCTTGAACAGGCCAAGCGCGACAGCGGCGGCAAACGCATGGGTGCGTTCGTCGTACTGCTCACCGACGGCGCCAACAACCGCGGCGCGCTCCAGCCCCAGCAGGCCGCCGAGCTCGCGAAGTCACGTGGCGTTCCCATCTACACGATCGGAGCTGGCAAGGAGGGCTATGTGCCGATCCCCGTTTACGACGATAACAACCGCAAGATGGGCTACCGCCGGATGCTGTCCGACGTCGACGAACCCGCGCTGCGGGAGATCGCCAACACGACCGGCGGAAAGTTTTTCCGGGTCGCCGACACCGACACGATCGAAAGCGCCTTCCGCGCGATCGACCGGGCGCAGAAAATCGAATTCCAAGCGAAGAGCTACCTCGTGACGACCGAGCTCTTCTGGTGGGTCGCCGCGCCGGGGCTGGGGCTGCTACTGGTCGGTGCCCTGCTCGCCCGACCGTTTTGGCGGATGAACGTTCCCGCGCCGCAGCTGGCAGGTACCACGTAACAAAGCCCAAGCTCCACCTGCACCCACGATGAACGCAGCCCTCTCCCGGCACTTGGCCGTTGGCCCTTCCGCCTTCTTCACCGCATGAGCTTCGCCTGGCCGCATCTTCTCTGGCTCCTCGCCCTGCCCACCCTCCTGCTGGTCTGGGACATCACGCACCGGCGGCGCGTCGCCGCGGCGGCGCGGCCCAATATCCTTCGCGCCGAAGCCGGCGCCCGCTCGCTCCGTCTCACCTCGTCCGACGCCCCGGCGGCAGCCGGCTCGAGTCGGCCGCGCTTCTGGTTGTGCGCCGGTCTCGCCCTCGCGGGCCTCGCCGTCGCCCGGCCGCAATGGGGCCGTCTGGAGGAACCGGTTTTCGACCAGTCGCGCGAAATCCTCCTCGCGATCGACCTCTCGCGTTCGATGCTCACGCCCGACGTCAAGCCCTCGCGCCTCGAGCGCGCCAAGCTGCTCATCGAGTCACTCCTCGAAAAACTCTCCGGCGAGCGCGTCGGCCTGGTGGTCTTCTCCGGCACCGCGTTCCTCCAAAGCCCGCTCAGCGCCGACTACGAAATCCTGCGCGAATTTCTGCCCGCGCTGAACCCGAACTTCCTGCCCGAGGGCGGCACCAACTACGGCGCCTTGCTCGAAACCTCGATCCAGGCCTTCGGCTCGAGCGGCTCGGCGGACCGCTTCATGATCGTGCTCAGCGACGGCGAGGCGACGGACACCGAGTGGAAATCGAAAATGGAGGAATTAAAGAAAAAGAACATCCGCGTCCTCGGCCTCGGCGTCGGCACCGCCGGCGGCGCCATGATTCCCGACGGCTCGGGCCAGTTCGTGAAAGACGAGCGCGGCGCCGTCGTTCTTTCCAAACTCGAGAGCGCCACCCTGCAGGAACTCGCGCAGGCCACGGGTGGTGTTTACCGCGACGCCAGCGCTTGGGTCGACCTCGCGGCCTTGGTTAAGGAGACCATCGAGAGCGGTCAAAAGGGTGAGTTCGTCGAGAAGAACACGATCCGCCTCGTCGAACGTTATCAGTGGCCGCTGGCCCTCGGCCTCTGGTGCTTCCTCTTTAGTGTTTGTTACGAATTCCCCGTCCGCCCGCGGCCCCGCGACGTGAAACTCACCACCGCGCCCGCCGTCGCGAAAGCCGCCGGCTCGCTCGCCGCGACCAGCCTGATCGCGTTGCTCCTCTTTGCCCCGGTGCCCGCCGTGCGAGCCGCCGCCACGCTGGCACCGGCCGCCGCCGGCGCCGGTCCGACGTCGATGCCCAAGCCCGGCGCTGCGCCCGCGGAACCGTCCGCGTTGGCCAAGGTGGTCGGCCGGCTTTCGGCCGCGGAGAAAAGCACCGCCCGCGATTGGGCCGAGCTCGGCCGCGAGACCGCCACGTGGGGTTCGCGGCTGCACTCGGAAAAACAGCCGGTACCGGAAGGCCCCGTGCGCGACGCCCTAGCCGCCGCCGACCTCGGCGCGAAACTCGACGCCAAGGCCACCGATTGGCCGAAGCTGCGCGAAGAACTCGAGGCGCTGCTGAAGCAGCCCGACGAGGACAAGAAGGATCAGGATAAGCAGGACAAGCAGGACAAAAACGACCAGCCGCAGAATAAGGATCAAAAGAAGCAGGATCAAAAATCCGACCCGCAAAAGCAGCAGGACCAGAACCCGCAGCAGTCTTCGGATCAGCAGGACAAGTCCAAGTCGCAGGAACAGCCCCAGGACGCGAAGTCCGACCAAAAGCCCTCCGACGATTCCGCCTTCGGCGACATGAACAAGAAGCAGGAACCGCCGCCCCCGCCGCCGCAGGATATGCAGAAGGTCGGCGGAGCGCCGGAAAGGAAGCCGCAAGATGCCCAGGAAAAAACCGATCCCAACCTCGCGCTGCCGCTCCAAAAACTCGATCAGCTCCGTCAGCAGGATTCACCCGCCCAACTCTTCCAATTGATGGAAGGCGACAAGAAGGGTCCCAGAAAGACCGGTAAAGATTGGTAACGCCATGCGTCTCGTCCGTTCACTCTGTCTCATCGTAGCCGCCCTCGTGCGCGGCGGAATCCTTACCGCCTCGCCGACCGGGCGGTCGTTGCGCGCCCGCGCAGGGCTCAACGGCGCGCTTTCCCTGGCGCTGTTCGCCACGGCCTGCGCTCAAGCCGTCCACTGGGAACCGTCCGAGTCCGGGATGCCCAATGCGGTGGCGCTCGTCTTCGATAACTGCGCCCCCGAAGGCCAACCCGATCTGCCCCCCATCCCGGGCCTGACGTTCACGTTTCTCGGCCGCTCCGAGAGCATGAACATGATCAACTTTCAGACGAGTCGTTCGGTGACGCTAAGCTTCCTCCTGCGCGGCCGCCAAAACGGGCCGGTGCAGATTCCGTCATTTACGGTGAAGACCGACAAGGGTCAGCAACGCGTCGCGGCCTTTAACGCCGCCGCGCCGGCCGCCCCCCTCGATTCGGTCGCCAGCGCCAAGTTGCTCCCGGAAAAGTCCACGGTGTGGACCGGCGAGGTCTTCGGTCTGACGTACGAACTCTCGGCCTCCCGGCGGGCGAACCCGCAAATCTCGCCCACCTTCGATTGGAACGCCGCTCCGCTGGTGGCCGAAGACTGGTCAAAACCCGAAGTGACCGACGCCGTTGTCGGCGGCGAGCGCCGCGTCAATGTGACCTTCCGTACCCGCGTCGCCGCCAAGGCACCCAACACGCTCAAACTCGATGCCGCCGGCCACCTTCTGAGCATCCAGACCGGCACGATCGGTTTCGGGATCATTTCCCAGCCACGCATGGAACAGGTTTCGGTCACCTCCGACCAACCCGTCATCGAAATCAAACCCCTGCCAACCGCCCCGCCCGGATTCACCGGCGCCGTCGGCCAGTTCAAACTCATTTCCAAGGTCGTACCGGAGAAAGCCGCTGTCGGGGAGCCGATCACCTGGACCCTTGAGCTCAACGGCACCGGCAACTGGCCGGACATCGGCGGCCTGCCCGCCCGCGAGGTCTCGAATGATTTCCAAGTCGTGCAGCCGAAAGCCAAACGCACGCCAGCCGAGGGCAAACTCTTTGACGTCACGCTCGCCGAGGACGTCGTGCTCGTGCCCGGCAAGGCCGGCGCCTACACGCTCGGCCCGGTGACGTTCACCTATTTCGATCCGAAGAGCGGCAGCTACAAGACCGTCACGGCGCCGCGTACGAGCGTTACCATTACCGCGCCGGCGGCGCCGCAGTTCAACATCAGCACGCAACCCGGCACCGCCGCCGAGCCATCGGCCCCCGCGAAACCGTCCACTCTCCCCGCGGTGCCGCCGGCCCCGGCCGCAATCCCGCGCGATCCCGTTTCGGGTTCCGAGGAAGTCGGGGCCCCGTTCGAACCCCTCACGCTCTGCGCGGCGGCCGTGGCGCCTGGCGTCGGGTTACTCGGGTTCTGGGCGTGGCTCGCACTGCGCCGCGCCCGGCAGACGGATCCGATCCGTCCCCTTCGCGAAGCGCAGGAGCGACTGCTCAAACTGCTCGGCGAAATGGCGGCGCTCGACGCCGCGGCGCAAAAGCAACGCCTGCGCTCGTGGCAGCGGGAGGTCGCCACCCTCTTCGCGCTCACGCACGCCGCGCCGGCGGCGTCGGCGCTCTCCGCCCTCACCGGCAACGGGTCCGCACCCCGCGGCTTGGCCAACCTCGACGGCAAGGTGTGGTCCACGCTCTGGGCCGAGGCTGATCGCGCGCTTTACGGAGCCGAGGGCAGACTGCCGGCCGATTGGATTCGACGCGCCCAACAGGCGACCGCAGCGGTACGCATTCGCGGGTTCCAACCGCTGCGGCTGTTTCTGCCGAGCAACTTGTTTCCCTTCGCCGCCCTCCTCGCGTTGGTCTTCGTCACGACGTTGACCCTGAAGGCCGAAGACCCGCTGGCCGCGTATCGGCGTGGTGAATTCGGCACCGCGGAGAAGGCCTGGCGGGAAACCGTTGCCGCCCGACCGACCGATTGGATTGCGCGGCACAACCTGTCGCTGGTGCTGGCGCAACAAGGCAAGAACGCCGAGGCGGCCGCCCAGGCGGCGGCGGCCTTTGTGCAACAACCCGGGCACCCGGCGGCGCGCTGGCATTTCCAGCACGCCAGCGGCCAGGCCGGCGCGGTGCCGGCTCCTCTCGCGGCGTTTCTTGCGCCGGATCTGGCTCACCGTTGGGCGGAGCATCACTCTCCGGTGCAGTGGCAGCGGTTGCTCATCGCGTCGTCCGCGGCGGCGGCGATCGCGGTCGGTGTCATCCTTGCCACGCTTTACGGCCGCCGCTCGCGACGCGTGCTGGTGATCGCCGGTGTTCTCGGCGGGCTGAGCCTCGTGGCCGGCAGCGCGGCTTACGCCGGTCTCGCGACCTACGGCGTCGCGCGCGATCACCGGGCGGTCATCGTCACGCAAGGGGGCGTGCTCCGCTCGATTCCGACCGAGGCCGACACGACCCAGAAGACGACGCCACTCGCCGCCGGCACGATGGCGCTCGGGGGGAAGACGTTTCTCGGCTGGATGCAACTCACGTTTGAGAACGGCCAAACCGGCTGGGT
>CAIJFT010000096.1 GCA_903820035.1 uncultured Opitutia bacterium | reverse complement strand
TTCACCGTCATAAAACCGGTCCGATGGTTTGCGCCGATCGGCCAAAGTCGGATGGTGACACCCCGCCCGACGCGGGTTGATTTTCCCTGCACATGTTTTCCGGCCGCGATCCCCGTTCCGACTTTCCTATTTTGCACCAGACGGTGCACGGCAAGCCGCTGGTGTACCTCGACAACGCGGCCACGGCTCAGAAGCCACGCAGCGTGATCGACGCGCTCGTGCGTTTCTACGAACGCGACAACAGCAACGTGCACCGCGGGCTGCATACGTTGTCGATGCGCGCGACCGACGCCTATGAAGGCGCCCGCACGCGGGTCGCGAAGTTCATCAACGCCGCCGATCCCGCCGAGGTGATCTTCACCCGGGGCACAACGGAGAGCATCAACGTCATCGCGCGCGGCCTCGGCGCCAAACTCAAGGCCGGCGACGTCATCCTCAGCACCGAGATGGAGCATCACTCCAACCTCGTGCCCTGGCAGCAGCTCGCGAAAGCCACGGGCGCCACGCTGCGCTACGTGCCCGTGCTCGGCGCCAACGCCGAGGGCGGACTCGACCTCGCGGCCCTCGACACGCTCCTCACGCCGCAGGTGAAGGTCTTCGCGTTCACCCACATTTCCAACACGCTCGGTTGCATCAACCCGGTCGCGCTCCTGTGCGCACGCGCCAAGGCGGTCGGCGCGCTCTCGGTGATCGACGCGGCGCAATCGATCGGGCACGGGCCGTTCGACGTGCGCGCCATCGGCGCGGACTTCGTGGCCTTCTCCGGCCACAAGATGTGCGGCCCGACCGGCATCGGCGTGCTCTACGGTCGCCGCGCGCTGCTCGATCACTTGGCCCCCGATGAAACCGGCGGCGGCATGGTGTCGCACGTCGACTACGACGGCGCCCGCTGGAAGCCCGCCCCCGAACGCTTCGAGGCGGGTACGCCCAACGTCGCCGATGCCATCGCGCTCGGCACGGCGTGCGACTACCTCGACGGGCTCGGCCGCGAGGCGATCGCGCAGCACGACAAACACCTCGCGCAGCTGGCGTATGAAAAACTCTCGGTGTTGCCCGGCATCCGCCTCCTTGGTCCGACCGGCGAGCGCAGCGGGCTGGTCAGTTTCGCATTTGCCGAGGTGCACGCGCACGACGTCGTGACCTTCGCCGACGAGGACGGCATCGCGCTCCGCGGCGGTCACCACTGCAACCAGCCGCTGATGCGCAAGCTCGGCCTGACCGGCACAAACCGGGCGAGCTTCTACGTCTACAACCGCGAAGAGGAAATCGACGCCCTCGTGGTCAGCATGCGGCGGATTTTAAAGTTCTTCGGGGCGAGCTGAGGCGTGCCCCAAGTCCGGGCGGTTGGAACAGGGAGCGCGGGAAGGACGGAAAAGGAGCAGGACAAAATCGCTCCGGTCTCCCCAGCCTTCCTGTTTGGCGTTAGCGCAGGCTGAGCGATCGCCTCAGATCAGGTGCCATTGAAAGGCGTCCGAGCCAAGGGCACCTTGCGATCTCGGGAAAGCCGGCTCACGCGAAGCCGCGCAGGGCGCGAATCCAGACCCGCCACCTTCGCGGCATTCGCACATTCGCGTGAACATAGATCCGCTGGTTGGCACCTGGCGTTATCCGCTCACCGCCCGCCCTCGAACATCCCGACGAACGCCTTCGGCACCACGGCGGCGCTGCGGCAATTCGTCGGAACGAGGATCTTTGCAGCCCACCGGTTCACTTCGTCACGCGTGATCGTATCCATCAGCCCGCCGTGCAGCGCGACCAGCTCCTCCGTCTCCTCAGGCCGCTCCTGCGCCCGCATCAGGGCCGTCACGAGAAAGCCGTTTTCCCGAAAGGCCTGCTTGAGCTGGCTCCGCAAGATCCCGCGGGCGCCGATGAACTCGCCCTCGCTCACGCCGCGCACCGCGAGCTCGCCGGCGATGGCCGTGACGAGCGGGGCGACACGTGTGGTATCATTCGGCGCACAGTCGATCTGCGCGCGCAGCAATGCGAAATCGGCGAAGCCGTCGTAGGGCTGGAATTCGGCCGACGGCGAGTACGCGAGCCCGAGCTTCTCGCGCACCTCGGCCCGCACGCGGATCTCGAGGATCTTCGCCAGCAACTCCAGCGCCGCCTGATCGCGCACGTGCAGCGGCTCGGTCACCGGCCAGGTGCCGACAACGAGTCCGACGTTCTGCTCGCCCACAAACTCGATGCGCGTGAACCCGGGAGCCGCCGTCACCTTGACCGGCTTCGGCGGCTCGGCCGTGGTCTTGGCTGCCGCCCGCGGTTTGAGCGCGCCGAGCGTGCGCGAAACAGACCGCACCGCGGTATCCTCGGCGACGTCGCCCACGATCGTGACCTCAACATAACCGCGGGCGAGCGAGGGCTCCATCCACTTGCGCACATCGACGACGCTCATGGACAGGTAATCGAGCGGCGAGCCCCAGGTGAAACGCGGATCGCCCTTGAACAGATGATCGGTGAGTCCGCGCATCCCCTCGCGCATCCCGGTGCTGCCGGACGCCCGGCCCATCGCGGCCTGCAGACGCTGGTCCTCGTGCACGTAACTGTTGAATTGCGGCGAGTGCAGAATGTCGGCGATGAGGCCGAGGAACACCTCGAGGTTTTCCGCCGCCATCAGGCCGCGGAACGAAAACGCGTCGCGGTCCGCCACGTCGAAGCCGAACTCCATGAAGCGGTCCTCCACGAGCGCGTTGAACTGCTCCGGCCGGAAGTGCACCGCGCCCCCCGCGAGCAGCGTATTGAGGCCGAATTCCTTCAACGCGGGTTTGTTGCCGGGCATCTCGAGCAGCCCCGAGCCGACGCGCACCACCGCGCGCAAGAGGCCGGGTTCCTGACGGCCGGTGATGAAGTTGAGGCGGACGTTGTTGCCGAAACGCAGGAGTTTCGCGCCGAGCTCCGGCACCTCGCGGCGGGCGGCGACTTCGGTCGGCGCCGAGAACTTCGGCAACGTGAAGGGCGTCTCGCGGCGTGGCCGCGGCATGACGTGGCTGATGCCGTTGCGCCGCGCCTTCTGCACAAACTGCAGGACTTTCGCGGGCGAGAGCTCCATCTCGACGCCACCCGAAACGTAGAACGACATCGCGTCCGGCAGCCACAGGCTGCGGAAGACCTTTTGGGCCTCGGCGGGCGTAAAGCGCTCCAGCCATTCCCGCATCCACGAGTAGCGCGCCTGGAAGCCGGGGAACACAACGTGGTCGGTGATCGAGTCCGTGAGGGCCTCGCACAACGTGCCCGGGTCCAGGGTCGGCAGCTGGTCGAGCATGTGCTGGGTCAGCTTGAGCTGGCGCAGGCGCAGCGTTTCCACGTCGCCGGGTTCGAGTCCGCGTTCGAGCGTGAGCCGCACCATCTGGTCGAGCGAGAGGACGCCGTCGGACCACGCGGGCGCGGGACCGGCGAGGGACGCGTTGACGACGCCGTAGCCCATGAGCTCGTCGTAGGCGGCCTCGGCACCGCCACTCTTGCCATCGCGGGCGAGGCGTTGGGCGAAGAGTTCCATGACAAACTGCCGCCGCTGGCGCTCGGCGTGGGCCTCGCGTGAGTCGGGGCGGGCGACCGGAGGAATGACGGAGGCGGCCTCGACCGAGGCGACGCTGACGCCGCCGATGCGGAAGACGCCAGCGCGGAGCGAACGCGCGTCGAGTTTCCCCTCCTCGCGCGCCGGCACCGGGACGGCGGGCCGTGGCAGCGTACCAAAGAGTTCCCGCACCTGCCCGGTCATGGCGGCGAGATCGAAGTCACCGGCGCCCACGAGCACCATGAGGTCGGCGCGGTAGTTGCGCCGGTAGAACGCGAGGAACTGTTCGCGGGTGAATTGGCCGATGAGCGCCTCGCTGCCGCCAGGGGAACGCTCGGGAAACTGCAGGCCGCGGAACACCACGGGCATCGAGGCCTGCTGTTGCTGGCCGGAGAGCGTGTTGCGGTTGCGCAGCTCCGCGAGGACGACGCGCCGTTCCTGCTCAATGGTCGCAGGCTCAAAGCTCAGGGCATCGCCGAAATCGCGGAAGAGCCTCAGCCCGTCGCGGAGCAGCGCCGGATCGTTCTCGCGGAAATCCAGCCGATACGCGGTGTGGTCGAAGGTGGTGATCGCGTTGACGTCGCTGCCGTATTCAACGCCGAGCCGCTGGAAGAGGCCGACCATGTCGCCGGCGCGAAAATTCTTGGAGCCGCCGAACGCGAGATGCTCGGTATAGTGCGCGATGCCGAGTTCGTCCGGCCGCTCGTCGAGCGAGCCCGTGAGGACGATCAGTTGCAGCGCGACCCGACCCGGCACGCCGTGGTGCGGAAGCAGTGCGTAGCGGAAGCCGTTCTCGAGCCGGCCCCAGGTCACCGCCGGGTCGGGAGCGATGCTCTTGGGCATTTCATGGGCCCATTTGCCGGCGCGCGGTCCGGTCAACTCGGGAGCGCGGGCGGCGAGACCGGGCGAAACGAGGAGCAGGGCCGCCGCGAGGAGGGGGAACAAGCGCATGAGCAACCCGCGAACCCTGCGCGAAGTTGCTGAAACTTCAACCTCGGGGTGGGTGAAGGCTGGCCTGAGGCGGACGCAGGCAGTCGAGCGTTGGTTGCTGAAAGTTGAAAAAAACCAAAGGGCCGCCGCGCGTTGGAAGGTCCGCGTCATCCGGAGTCTCTTCCCGAATTTGGTCCTCAACCCTCAGCACTCAGATTTCAACTGGATGATCTCGGCTGAGGACCACGGTTATTTGCTCGCGGACGGTCGGCCCGGTCAGCCGTCCGGTTTTTTCGGGACGTTGGGTTCAGAATTTCCACTCCAACCCGGCAAACGCCCCGCGGCCGGGAAGCGGGTAGCCGTTCACCTCCTCGTATTTTTCCCCCAGGAGGTTTTCGAACCGGACCTTGAGGGCGAGCCGGGGCGAAACCGCATACTCGCCGTAGACCCGCGCCACGGTGAAGTCCTCACCGTCGATCGTCCGGAAGGTCCGCGCGTCAACATCCTCACGCTGGGCCGTAAACGCCACCCCGGCGCCGCCGCTGAAGCCGCGGCCGAAATCATGCCACAGGTCGGCGTTTCCGCGGTGCCGCGGCCGGCGCAGCAGCCGGCGCGCGGAGGTGAGATTGTCGGCCTCGAGGTAGGTGTAGGCCGCGCGGAGTTCGGCGGCCGCGGCGAGCGACCACCGCACCGAGAGTTCGGCGCCCCGCGTGCGCGCCCGCTGGATATTTTCCACGCTCCGGAAGTTCGGGGTGCTCGCAATCAGGTCGGTGTAGTTCATTTCGAACCACGTCAGACTGACGGTGCCGCGGCGCCCGGCCGGGTACCAGTCGATGCCCGCGTCCCAGCCACGCGCCCGTTCGGCGTGCAGGCCCGGGTTACCGACGTAGAAGGCACTCTGGCCGTAGAGATCGAGAAAGCTGGGCGACCGGAACGCCGTACCGTAGCTGGCGCGCAGTTTCAACGCCCGCTGCGCCACGAGCCAGGCCGCGGTCGCCCGGCCGGTCGTCGCGCGCCCGAACGTATCGAAATCGTCATTGCGCAACCCCGCCGTGAGATAGAGGTCGTCGCGCGGGGAGTATTCATCCTGCACAAAAACCGCCGCAAGCGTCTGCTTGCGGTCGATGTTACCGAACCCGGTGTTGCGCGTGTGGTTCGCCTCCGCGGTGAGGCCCGCGGTCACGCGCTGCCGCTCCCAGGCGCTGTAGGAGGTCTGCGTGTCGAGGAGGCCCCGACGGTTTTTCACCACGGTGTACGACGTCACCCGCCCGGCGCGCGGACTCTCCGCCACGAACCGCCGGTCCTGTCCGCCAAGCACCGCGCGGGCGGTCCACGCCGGCGCCAGCTTCAGGTCGAGGAAAGCGGTCGCGAGCACGTTGTCCTCGCGCTCCTCATTGTCGGGATCGTTGGTGTAGCGGTCACCGGGCGAACCATACACGCCGTGAAACCACCGGACGGTGCCACCCACGCTCAGCCGATCGTTCACGCGATGATCAAGCCTGACCACGGAGTTGAACGAATCGAAGGCATTATTCGGCCGGTCGTTGTCGGTGTGCCCACCCTGCAAGGAGACGTTCCACGCCTCGGATCCACGCTCGCCCTGGGCGGTGAGCAGCGCCTGCCGCGTGCCCAAAGAGCCCGCCTCCATGGCCACCCGCCCACCCGCCGCGCCGGCCCCGCGTTGCGCGCGCAACGACACGACGCCGCCCATCGCCTCGCCACCGTAGAGCGTGCTCTGCGGGCCGTGGGAAATTTCCAGACTGTCGCACGCGCTGACACACGCGCCGCCGAGAAAGACGGCGTAGTCGGTGTTGGGGTCGTTCAGTCGGATGCCATCGACCAGGAAGAGCGTCTGATTGGAGTTTGAGCCGCGGAGAAAAAGTGACGACGCCCCGCCACTGGCGCCGGAGGCGAACAACGGCGCGCCGGCCGCGGACCCGAGGGCACCGGCCAAGGAGTTTACCTGGCGGCGCGCCAGCTCGGCGGCGGAGAGCGAATCGAAAGCCGTGCCGAGCGTCTCCGGCTCGGCCGGCGTGCGGGTGGCCGTGGTAAAAAACGGAGCCAACTGCGCCGGCGGAGTCTGGGCGACGCTGCCGAACGGCGCAAGGCAAGCCACGCACCGCAGCAAGCGGCGAAGGAGGTCGGACGATTTAGCCATGGAGGTCTGAGGACAGGGAGCGGAAAGAGCAGAACCTCCGGCCGATCTGACCCGGGACGCCACTCTCACGCTTCATTTGAGCGATGAAGGTTGGCGCGGACCGGAAAGCCGGCTTCGCGCGTGAGCAATACGGGGCAGATGTTCGGACTCCGCATATGTGGCACGACGCACGACCCGAACCGGTTCGAACCGGCCCAAGTCCCACGCCGTGCGGCCTCGCCCCTCGCCTTCACCTTCGGCCGAAACCGGAGATTGGCTTTGCCCCGCCGACGAGCGGCGAGGTCGGGGTCTGTGATGCGTTACCGCAGCGCAACTGTAGCCGGTTTTCACGGCCTTCCCTGCTGACCGTAAGAAGAGAAAGAACGACCGACGCGTCACGGCACTCCGCTCGCACGACTGGCGCAAGCTAATCCTCAATTGACGCATCAACGAATTCGGATGCGTGGATATGTTTCTTGCCAAGCCGAGGCCCCACCCTAGCCTGCCGACCGCCATGAGCGCCATCACCCCCGCCTCGCCGCAGCCCTCCGATTCCGCCGCCACCGCGGCCCGGGCGGATGCATTGCGCCGGCTTTTCGCCGCCAAGATTGTCGTCCTCGATGGTGCGATGGGCTCCATGATCCAGACGTTCAAGCTGGAGGAAGCGGACTTTCGCGGCACGCGGTTCCAGGACCATGCCCACGACCTAAAGGGCAACAACGACCTCCTCTCGATCACCCGGCCGGACGTCATCGAAGGAATCCACCGCGATTATTTCTCCGCCGGATCGGACATGGTCGAAACGAACACCTTCAGCTCCACCTCGATCGCAATGGCGGACTACCGCTGCGAGGCGCTCGTCCGGGAGATCAACCTTGCGGCCGTCGCCTGCGCCCGCCGCGCCGCCCTTGCCACCGAACACGCGACGCCCGGCCGGCGTTGCTTCGTTGCCGGTGCGATCGGGCCGCTCAACCGCACGCTGTCGATGTCGCCCGACGTCAACCGGCCCGACTACCGCGCCGTGACCTGGGATCAGGTCGTTGCCGCCTACTCCGAGCAAATCAACGCCCTCCTCGACGGCGGCGTGGACGCACTGCTGGTAGAAACAATTTTCGACACGCTCAACAGCAAGGCGGCGCTCTTCGCGATCGAGAGCGTGTTTGAACAGCGCGGGGAAAGTTCGCGCGTGCCGGTGATGATCAGCGTCACGATCACCGACGCCTCGGGCCGCACGCTCTCGGGCCAGACGATCAGCGCCTTTTACCACAGCGTGGCGCACGCGCGGCCGTTTTCCGTCGGGATCAACTGCGCGCTCGGCGGAGCTGCCATGCGGCCCTACGTCGAGGAGCTGGCGCGGATCGCCGAATGCTACACCACCTGCTATCCGAACGCCGGTCTGCCGAATGCGTTCGGTGGCTACGACGAGACGCCCGCCGAGATGGCCGCGGTACTCGGTGAATTTGCGGCCAACGGCTGGGTCAATCTCGTCGGCGGCTGCTGCGGCTCCACGCCCGCGCACATCGCCGCCATCGCGCAGACCGTGCGCGGCCGCAAGCCTCGCACCTTGCCAAAAGCCAAGCCGGCCCTCCGGCTCAGCGGCTTGGAACCCCTCGTGGTGGCGTAACCCACCACCGCACGCTCGCCCCGCCCGGAGCCCGTCGCGACCGGCCCACCGCCCCTGAATTCCGATTTCTGAACTCCGCTTGAACTCCGCCTCCACCTTTCTCGTCATCGGCGAGCGCACCAACATCACGGGTTCGCCGAAATTCGCCAAGGCGCTCAAGGCCGGCGACTGGGATGCCTGCCTCGCCATCGCCCGCCAACAGGTCGAAAGCGGAGCCAACGTCATCGACATCAACGTCGACGAGGCGCTGATCGACGGCGAGGCGACGATGGTGAAGTTCCTCAACCTCATCGCCGCCGAGCCCGAGATCTGCCGCGTGCCGGTGATGCTCGATTCCTCCAAGTGGAGCGTGCTCGAAAAGGGCCTGCAGTGCCTGCAGGGCAAGGGCATCGTCAACTCGATCTCACTCAAGGACGGAGAAGCCGAATTCCTCCGCCGCGCCCGCCTCATCCGGCGCTACGGCGCCGCCGCGGTCGTGATGGCCTTCGACGAACAGGGCCAGGCGGCGACCCGGGATGAAAAAGTCCGGATCTGCACGCGCGCCTACCGTCTGCTCACGGAGCAGGTCGGGTTCCCCGCCGAAGACATCATCTTCGACCCCAACATCCTTACGGTCGCGACCGGCATCGATGAGCATAACAACTACGCGGTCGATTTCTTCGAGGCCACGGCGATCATCAAACGTACGCTGCCCCACGCGCGGATCAGCGGCGGCGTTTCGAACGTTTCCTTTTCCTTCCGCGGCAACAACTCCGTGCGCGAGGCGATGCACACGGCGTTCCTCTACCACGCCATCCGCGCCGGGCTCGACATGGCGATCGTCAACGCCGGCATGCTCGGCGTTTACCAGGAGCTGGCGCCGGACCTGCTCGAGAGGGTCGAAGACGTACTCCTCAACCGCCGCGCCGACGCCACCGAGCGGCTGGTGGCCTTCGCGGACGAACTCAAGGCCCAGGAGGCCGCGGCGAAAAACTCCAACTCCGGTGCTTCAACGCTCAGCCCTCAACCCTCAACGGCCGACGCCTGGCGCGGCTTCTCCGTCGAAGAGCGTCTCAAGCACGCCCTTGTAAAGGGCATCGATGCCTTCGTCGACGCCGACACCGAGGAAGCCCGGCAGAAGTACGCGCGCCCGCTCGAGATCATCGAAGGGCCGCTGATGGACGGCATGCGCGTGGTCGGCGATCTTTTCGGCGCCGGCAAAATGTTCCTGCCCCAGGTCGTGAAGTCGGCGCGCGTGATGAAAAAATCCGTCGCCTACCTCACCCCCTACATGGAGGAGGAGAAACGCCGGCACGTCGCGCAGGGCGGGACCGCGCGCGCCAACGGCCGCGTGCTCCTCGCGACGGTGAAGGGCGACGTCCACGACATCGGCAAGAACATCGTCGGCGTCGTGCTCGCCTGTAACAATTATGAGGTGACGGACCTCGGCGTGATGGTTGCCGCCGACAAGATTCTCGCCGTCGCCCGGGAAAAGCAGGTCGATGTCATCGGCCTCTCCGGCCTGATCACGCCGTCGCTTGATGAAATGGTGTCGGTCGCCCGCGAAATGACGCGCCAGAAGTTCGACGTGCCGCTGTTGATCGGCGGTGCCACCACCAGCGCCGCCCACACCGCGGTCAAAATCGCCCCCGACTACGCCCACGGGGTCGTGCACGTGCTCGACGCCTCGCGCGTCGTCAACGTCGTCAGCGCCCTGCTCTCTCCCACTCAAAAGCCGGCCTACCTCGCCGAGGTCGCAGAGAAACAGGAACGCCAACGGGTCGAATTCGCCGAGCGCCAAAACCGGCGCCCGCTCCTCCCGCTGGAAACCGCGCGGGCCCGCTCGCCGGAATTTGATTGGGCCACGACGGACATCCCGCGGCCCGAGTTTCTCGGCACCCGCACGTTCGACTCATCCGCCCCCGTCGGATCCCCGTCCCATCTGCCGCTGGCGGAGATCGTCCGCTTCATCGATTGGGGTCCCTTCTTCAGCGCGTGGGAACTGCACGGCCGCTTCCCCGATATCCTAAAGGATGACGTCGTCGGCACCGAGGCGACCAAGCTGTTTGCCGATGCGCAAGAGCTCCTCGCCCGCATCGTGGCGGAGCAGCGCTACACCGCCAAGGCCGTGCTCGCGTTCTGGCCGGCCAACGCGGCGGGCGACAGCATCGAAGTCTACGCCGACGAGCAGCGCAGCCGCATCCTCGCGCGCTTCCACTGCCTGCGCCAGCAACTCGAAAAGCCGGCGGACCAGTTCAACCACTCGCTCGCCGACTACCTCGCGCCGCGGGACTCGGGCCGGATCGACTACGTCGGCGGCTTTGCCGTCACCGCCGGTCACGGCGTCGAGGCGCTCGCCGCGGAATTCAAGGCCGCACACGACGACTATTCCGCCATCATGGCGCAGGCCCTCGGCGACCGACTCGCCGAAGCGCTGACTGAATTACTGCACCAGCGCGCCCGTGAATTCTGCGGCTACGGGCGCACCGAGAACCTCGCGATGACCGACATCATCCGCGAAAAATACCGCGGCATTCGTCCGGCGCCCGGTTATCCCGCGTGCCCGGACCACACGGAGAAGACCACTTTGTTCGCGCTGCTCGGCGCCACGGCGGCCACCGGCATCACGCTGACCGAGAGCTGTGCGATGCATCCGGCCAGCAGTGTCAGCGGACTCTATTTCAATCATCCGGAGTCAAAGTACTTCGCCGTCGGCAAGGTCGGCCGCGATCAGGTGACAGACTACGCCGGCCGCAAGGGCCTCACCGTGGCCGACGCCGAACGCTGGCTCGGGCCGTATCTGGACTACCGGCCGGTGTGAGGCGCGGGGCGATGGCCTTCCGGACCCGGTTTAGGCCCAGGAATTCAAAGGCTTTTGACGCCGCTTGGGCGAACCTGTGATCGGCATCGGAGTCAGGAGGTGGCACCTTCACCTCTATGTTCCGACCGTCAACCGACCGCGGGCCAACCCGATCACCTTTCTCGGCCCCGACCCGATATCTGCGGATCCTTTACGTGGACGACGTGAGCGCGCTGCGTGACATCGCTCGCCTTTCGTTCGACCGCCTCGGCCACACCCTCGAGTGCGTCGCCGACAGCATCATGGCCGCGCGACTCTTTGCCTCCAGCCGCGCGTTCGACCTGGTGATCGCCGAGCACGATCTCGCCAACCTCAACGGCGTTGGGCTCATCACGCGTTTGCGCGCCGGCGGATACGCCGGGAGGATCATTATCCTGGCCGATGAAGTGGACGCCGAGACCGAGGGCGAATACCTCGAGCTCAACGTCGACCGTATCATGTTCAAGCCGGTGCTGCCCTCGGGCCTGCGGGCGTGCGTCGCCGAATTGTTCCCGGGATCGGGCCGGCTCTAACCACTCGTTTCCGCCATCGGTCAACGCTTGCGCGTGCCCAATCACGCCCGCAAGCGAGCCTCCCCACCCAAGCCGGCTGGCTTGGGTGGGCTCGAAAGTTTTTCGTGTCTTTCCGGCGATTCGCGGCAAATTGGCCGCTCCATGTCAGCTGACCTCGCCCAACTTGTCACCGCCTTGGCCCAACGCGCCCGGGCGGCTTCGCTGCAGCTCGCCACAGCGACCCGCTCGCGCAAGGACGCCGCCCTGGAAACGTTGGCGGCCCTGATCGACGCATCGCACGCCGACCTGCTGGTCGCCAATGCCAAGGACCTCGCGTCGCCGGAGGCCGCGGCCCTCTCCGTCGCGGCGCGCGACCGGCTGACGCTCGACGAAAAGCGACTGCGCCAGCTGGCGGAATCCGTACGCGAGGTTATCGCCCTGCCGGATCCAGTCGGCACTGTCCTCGACGAAACCATCCGCCCCAACGGCCTCTGCATCCGCAAGGTGCGCGTGCCGATCGGGGTCATCGGAATCATCTATGAGGCGCGGCCCAACGTGACGATCGACTGTGCCATCCTCTGCCTGAAAAGCGGCAACGCCGCGATTTTACGCGGCGGGAAGGAGTGTTTCTACACCAACACCGCCCTGGCCGCACTCATCACCCGTGCATTGGCGGACGCTGGCCTGCCCGCCGACGCCGTACAATTGGTGCCCACGACCGACCGCGCCGCCCTCACCACGCTCCTCAAGCTCGACCGCCTGATCCACTGTATCATCCCGCGCGGCGGCGAAAGCCTCATCCGCTACGTCACGGAAAACAGCACGATCCCGGTGATCAAACATTTCAAGGGCGTCTGCTTCGTCTACGTGGACGCCGCCGCTGATCTCGCCATGGCCGAGGCCATCACACTCAACGCCAAGGTCCAGCGGCCCAGCGCGTGCAACGCCGCGGAGCAATTGCTCGTACACCGCACCGTTGCCGAGCGCTTCCTGCCGACCGTCGCCCGCGCGCTCGCCGCCCGCAAGGTGCAGCTACGCTGCGATGCCGCCAGCCGCGTAATCCTCGACCGCGCAGAGGTGAACACCACCGCCGCGACGGCGGCGGATTACACGACCGAATTTCTCGACTACGTGATCGCCATCCGCGTGGTGGACTCCGTGGGCGAGGCCATCGCGACGATCAACCGTGACAGCTCCAGCCACAGCGACGCGATCGTGACCGCCGACGAACCCGCCGCCCGGCGCTTCCTCGCGGAAGTCGACAGCGCGACCGTCTATTGGAACGCGAGCACGCGCTTCACCGATGGATTTGAATTCGGCTACGGCGCCGAGATCGGCATCAGCACCGACCGCCTGCACGCCCGCGGCCCGATGGGACTGCCGGAGCTGTGCACCTACAAGTTTCTGATCGAAGGCACGGGTCAGGTCCGCCCCTGAGCGGCTCTGGAGGTAGCCCGGCGCTGAAATCTCAACCGCCGAGCTCAGCCCTCCGCCGTCGTGGGATCAAGGATACCCCGAATTCCGCAGTCACGATGGCGCAAAATCCTACCCGCTGGATTTGGTCCCGCCCCAAGCATCTCGTTCAATAAAGTATTTTGGCCCGGTCAGCGGTAAGTCGGGCGTATGCCACCCCGCATGAGCCACGGAACGGCCCGCACCAGCACCGTCCGAGCGTTGTCGCCCGCAATCACCAGACCTGGAATCAAGGTCGCATCGCCCGCTCCCGCGGTGGCGCGCGTCGAGAGGTTGACGAGCCGGGGCTGAGTGACCGGCACTCGGATCGTCGGCGCCGGCGCTCCCGCCCGAAGCGTGAAGACCTGTTCATAGCTCTTGCCGCCCTGCTCGACGGTCACGACGTAATCGCCGAAATAACCGCGCCCATGCCACACGCCTTGAGCGTCCGTCGCACCCGCGCCCCGGGTCCGCCACTGGTCCAGAACGAGCGCCTTGTACGCGCGGGCGTTGGGCTTTTCAGTCCAATCCGCCCGGTACATCGCCGCCTCGGGAATCCAGTGCGCCCGCTCCCAGAAACCCCATAATTGGACACCCACCACACTCGGATGGCTGTAGGCGGTGATAAGGAAATCCCGCGTGTAATCCGCCTGCAGTTCCTCGTCGTCCGTCTTCACGTCAAACTCCGTGAAACGCACCGGCAGCCCCAGCGCCGCATAGCGGTCGAGCACCGCGAGGATGTTCACCGGCGCAGACGGACTGCCGCCGAAATGCGCCTGGAGGCCGAGGCCGCCGAGCGGGGCGCCCTGCGCTTGAAGATAACGCGCCGTCGCCTCGAATGCCGCCACGTGCGCGGCGTCCGTCGACGCATCGTGATTGCTGTAATCATTCAGGAAGAGCGGCGCCGTCGGATGCGCCGAACGCGCCGCCTTGAACCAGTCCGTCTGGATTGAGGCGCCGAACAGATCCATCAAGTCGTGATTCACATACGGCTCGTTGAGTACGTCCCACTCCTGCACGTATTCGCGCGTGGTGCCGACCACGTCCGCGATGTGGCTCAACACGCGCGCCGGAATCTCCCCCTGCTGCGGAGTGCCGCGCAGCGCGCGGATCGAAGCCGGCAGGTTGTTCCAGCCCGGCCAGACGAGCACGTGCCCGCGCACATGGAGCCCGTGGTTGCGCAGCCAGCCGAGGCCCCTCGTGGTCTGCGCTTGGTTGTATCCGGAACCCCACTCCCCGGCCCACGCCGGCCATTTGAGATCGTTTTCGGTGCTCGCGGCGTTGAATAACTCAAGGACCTTCTGCCGGTAAAGGCGGTTGTCGGCCGTGTCGCCCGCGATCCGCACCATCTGTAGCGCGGATCCAAAATGAAACGCTGCTCGCTTCTGCTCCACCCGCACCGTCGCGCCCGACACCGGCTGCCCGGTGCCATCGATCACCGCGACCGCAAAGTCGCCCTGCCGGTGCTGCGCAATGCGGGCGAGCGCGGCGGTGCGCCACGGCGCACCGGCCTCCCGGCCCGTGTACGTTGAACGCGTGCGCGGCAGCGAGGCGAGTGGCACGCTCTTGCCGTAATAAACGAAATCAAAGCCGCCGAGCTCGACCGTCTGTCGCTTGAAACCCAGGCCGAACGACACCTCCACGGCCCCCGCCGCGTAGTCCGCGGAAAATTGAAACGGCACAAAAAATTCCTGCCACTCGGGCGAAAGCGTGTGAGTGCCGTCGAGACTCTTGTCGTAGTCCGGCGAGGCCTTTTGCACCACGAGCCGGAGGTAAGCCGCGCCTGACTCGTCGGTCGTCGCCACCGCGCGCGCCAGAAAGCGCAACAGCGCCACATCGCCGCGGCTCACCGTCCGCGCCACCGGCGCGCGAAACTCGATCGCCCACGGCGGCGTGGAATCGACCTTCGTCTCCACGCGCCACGCCGTGGGAAACGCCTGCCCCGTCACCACCGCCTGCGTCGCAACGCCGTTGCCGCCCGTCAACCGCCACACCGTCAGCGGGGTCGGCCCGATCAGCGGCGCCCCCGCCGGATACGTGCCCTGCGCACCAGCACCGGCCACCCAAGCACCGCACGCCACCACCAGCCACCACGCCGCACGCGGAAAAATCATGGCTGTAGCTAAGCGATTTTTTCGGACAGGGCGAACCGCTAATCTGCGCCGCAAGGCCCAGTCCGCGGCTGCAGACCACCTCCTCAGTGGGGCCCGGTGTCGCCATCGGGCCGATACCGCGGGGCGATCGCGGCGAAACAGCCGGATCGGGACATCGGGCGCCATCACACCAAGAATCAAGGTGGTCTATCCCGCCACTTTCAGAGTGGCGGTCAACTCGGGCCGCACTACCAGTTGACGCATGCAATTGACCAAGCACTGGGCCGGACAACTCGACGATTACGTGATCGATCTCGCTTGGTCACCGGCCGCCGGCACCGCCGACGCCCCGGCCCCGACCCAACTCGCCGCCGCCAGCGCCGCGGGCGCGGTCTCGCTTTTCGCCGGCGCCGACGGCGCCCGCCTGCACACGTTGCCGGGCCACGAGAACGGCACCAACTGCCTCGCCTGGGGGCCGGGAACCCAACCCCTGCTCGCCACCGGCGGCCAAGACGGCGCCGTAAAGCTGTGGGACGCTGCCGCCGGACAGCACACCGCGACCGCTAAAATTGGCTCCGCGTGGGTCGAGCACCTGGCGTGGGTCGCCACGTCCGCTGCGACCGGCACCGCCAGCGCGGCGCCTGTGCTGGCCGCCGCCGCCGGACGCACGCTGGCGCTCGTGCGACCCGACGGCTCGCTCGCGCACGCCTTCAAACCCTCGCCCAAGACCCTCACCGCCCTCGCCGCCCACCCGGCCGGCGGCGCGGTGGCCGCCGCGTGCTACGGCAGTGTCACGTTGTGGGATACGGATGATTTTGTCGCCCAAAAGGAACTGCCGTACGCGAACGGCATCCACGCCCTCGTCTGGTCCCCGGACCAACGCTGGCTGGTCTCCGGGAATCAGGATCCGTCGGTGCACCTGTGGATTCCGGAGCAGGACATCGAGCTCCACATGAGTGGCTACGAGGGCAAGGTGAAGTTTCTCTCGTTCGACCACACCTCCCGTTGGCTCGCCACCAGCGGCGGCCGCGAAGCCTGCATCTGGGATTGCGCCGGCGCCGGACCCGAGGGACGCGAGCCGGCGATGCTGCCCCACGAGGCGCCGGTCTGTGCGGTGAAGTTCCAAAACGCGCACGGCCTGCTCGCCACCGCCAGCACGGACGGCGTCGTCCACCTCTGGAGCCCCGAGCGCCGCTCCCCCCTGCGGGCCACGGTGAAAATGCCGACTCCCGCCACGAAGCTCGCGTGGTCCCCCGACGACCGCCAACTCGCGATCGGATCGGAAAATGGCGCCGTCTACGTCCTCCAGTGCGAGGCGTAAGTCCGCCACTCGCTGGCGCTCGCAGCCACGGCGGCGTGTAGCCCTGTGCGTGAGCGCAGGGAACCCACCGTATCCGAATTTCAAATCGACCTGCGTCCGAGGTCCTAACCGAATTGCCCGTTGTAGACCCGCCCGGTGGGCGGGCCCAAAACAGTCCGCCAAACGCACCGCCCGCCCACCGGGCGGGCCTACATCAAGGCACCGCGCCGCCAGCCGCTCACTTCGGCAACTCCGCCAACGGCACGAGCCGGATCCGTAGCCGCGCGAGGCGGCTCTTGTTGTCCGCCTCGCCGCCGGCGCAGTACGCGAGCAGCACCGCGTCCTTGGTGAAGTGGATCGCCGTGTAGCAATAGCCGCTCGTCGGTTCGTCGGGACCCTCGAACACGCGCGCCGCAGTCCACTTGCCCGTCGGCCCCGCTCCCGTCGCCAACACCAGCGGCGTGCGGTCGCCGCCGGGGGCGACCAAGGGCCGCGCTTCGTACGCTGGCGCTGGGTTCCACACGGCAAGCAACCGGCCGGTGCCCGGTACGAGCTTCATCGAAAGGGGTGAGTTGGGCGACGTGAACCGCGCAGGGGCCGGCAACGTCCACGTCTCGCCGCGGTCCGCCGAAAACATTTCGTACTGGCGGCTCAGGTCCGTCCGCGCCCACGCCCACAGCCGGCCGTCGGGCAATTCCACGACGCCGGGCTCCTGCAGCCCGCTGCGCGTGTGCACCACCGGCAGCGTGCAATATCCGGCCGACTCGCGCCACGTGCGACCATCGTCGTCCGACAGAAAGAACGTCGCGATCGCCCGCCAATCGACCGCCGATGCCTCGTTGCGATCCGCCCGCGCCGGATGCCGCGCGGCGGGAATCACGAGCCGGCCGGACTTGAGCCGCACGATGCGGTCGTTGTTCACGACATAGTAGCCGCCGGAGGGCATGCAGTTTACCGGCTCGCCCCACGTGCGACCCTCGTCCGTCGAGCGCATGAGCCACATCCGCATCTCGTGCCAGCCGAACCGCAGGAGATAAAAAAGTCCGAGGTCCCCGTTGCCCAGACGCTGTAATGAAACACTCATGACGTTCATCGCGGTTTCCTCGCGCGGGATCGTGATGAAGGCATCATCGGACCACGTCGCGCCGCCGTCGGCCGAGACCCGCGCCGCCAGCCGAGCCTTCGCATGGTCGCTGCCTGAGTCGCCGAGGAAGTGACTGTAAACAAAGAGAATCTTGCCGTCCTTCAGGTCCGCAAAAGCGCCCTCGCTGTTGCGCGGGTTGCCCGGCATCGGCGGCAACTCGAGGACGGAGCGACCGTTCGCAACCGGCGCAGGCGCGGCCCAGACCGCCGCCGCGGTTAACCAAGAAATCAGGATAAGCAGCAGGTTTTTCATGGGGTGGCTTCACGGATAAAGTAAATCGCCGCCCGGCCCGAGCCGAAAACGCCGCGCCCAGTCTGGGCAGCCCATGCTTCGCGCCGGCAGGGTTGAAGCCTCCGCCCTACGCGCCCTCCAGCGGCTCAAAAATCCAATCCGAACAACAGCTTCAACCGGGTATAGTCCTGCGCGGTTCCGTCGGGGTTATTCCGCCGGATCTCGTGGCGCAGCGAGGTGCTGAGGGTTTCGGTGAGCTTCTTGTTGAGGTCGATGCGATTTTCCCAGCCGTCCGACTGGCCACGCACTGGGTACCAGACGCCCCGCTGCGCAATCGTAATGCGCCAAGGCAAATTGAGCTCCGTCTCCTCGAACGAGGAAACCACCCCGTGGGAAACGTGACTGCTGACCGGCGCCGTGTTCCAGGTGTCAAAAAGATTCTGCGAGAGACCGACGCGCACCTTGCGGGTCGGGCGGGCCACGAGATTGTAGCCAGCACCCACCTCCTGCTGGAGCAAAACATAGTCGTTCGGCACGCCACGCAACTGGCTCGCCCGATTCCACTCGGCCGTCGGCCGATACTGGCTGAACAACTGCTGGTTGAAATCGTGGCGCCACTGCCCCCAGAACTTAATGAGGTCCGTCGTCGTAACCTGGTTGGTGTTACTGAAGTCATACCGCGCGTTCAGTTGGACCTCGTTGGTCGTCCACTTTCGCTGCAGGTGCGCCTCGGTGGAACTCGTGTTGCGGTCCGCTACGTCGGAAATCGCTTCAGTGGAAAATACCAATCGGCCGTGCCAGGGGCCGAAGTAATTCCGGACTTTCGCCGTCAGGACAGAGGGCGAGAACCGGTCCCACAGGCTCATCCGCTCTTCGTCGCTATCGTCTCCAGCCACGGACTTTGGCGCGGGGGCGGCACCGGCGGGCGCCAGCACCGGCGGCGCCGGTGCAGCCACCTTCTCGGCGCGGATCACCACGGCATCCTTGGCGGCCACACGCAATTCCCCGAAACGGTCCGAGCGAAATACAATCTGCTGGGCGTCGGCACTCACGAGACTGCCCTGCACGCGGTCCCCGTCCTTGAACACCAGGGTGTCCCTCACATTGGGCGTCATCTGGGCGGCCCATCCCACGGCAACCGCGGCGAGTACGAGGACTCCCCGGGCAGCCCGCCCCATTGCCATGGAAACTGTACGCAAAATCATGCGCCTTTGCGACGCGTAGCGCCGGCGCTTGTTTCCATGAATTTTGCGGGTAAGGGGCACGGGCTGAGCGCGGCTCTTGTGGACGCGTTTACCCCCCCCCAAGCTCGAGTCACGGCCACCTGCGCAAAGGTTAACGTTGCTCCCGAATTTTCGCCGGGAGCCACCGGACATACCCAGAGGGCGGCCTATCAGGGAGCCGTACCCGACGACTAATCCAGAGTTCTGGATCGCGCCAGTGACGCCCGCCGGTCATGATTCTGTTCCATGAAGCTTCGCCTGTTGCCCGCCCTTTTGGCTCTTACTGTCATCGTCCCGGTGCTGCTACCCGCGGGCGGAGCGGAGCAGGCCGCCGAAGCTCAAGCGAAACGCCATCCCCTCCGCGGCGTCGTTACGGCGGTGCTCCCCGAGCGCTCGGCCGTGATGGTAAAGCACGAGGATATTCCAGGCGTCATGCGCGCGATGACCATGGCGTTTAAGGTCGATACCGCGACGTTGCAGACGCTCAAGCCAGGCGACGCAATTACCGGCCTGATGTCACGTCAGGGCAGCAACTGGGTACTCGAGGACGTAAAGCCGGTACCGACCAAGCGCAGCTGAGCGTCGCTGCCACCGCTGCCACAACTGCAATCATCTCCCGCCGTGTTCAGACGAGCTATCCTCAGCGTGGCGCTCATCGCCCTCGCGGGTCCGATCGCCTCGTTGATCGCAGCACCGGAGAAACAGGTAATTTTCGTCGGCGCGGCGACCAACCTGGTGCACGTGTTGTCGAAGCTGCACGGCGAGTTCCAAAAGTTGAACCCGGGGTTCGAGGTCAGGACCACGACGGCAGCGTCCGGCAGCCTCTTCGCCCAAATCCAGCACGGAGCCCCCTACGACGTTTTTCTTTCTGCAGATACCGATTATCCCCGCCAGCTGGTCGCCGCGGGCCTGGGAGAAGCGTCGACGGTGCGTACCTTTGCCCGCGGCCGCCTCGTCGCGTGGACCACCCGACCCGGGATTGATCCCGGCGACTTTGGGAGTTGGGTCCGGGATCAAGCCATCCGCAAGGTCGCTCTCGCCCAACCCAGGACCGCCCCCTACGGCCGCGCTGCCCAAGCCGCGCTCGAAGCAGCTGGGGTTTGGATGGCGGTCCAACCCAAGATCGTATTGGGCGAGAATATCGCCCAAGCCGCCCAATTTGTTGAAACTGGCCATGCCGAGGTTGGCTTGGTGGCGCTCTCGCTTGTCCTCGTGAGACCCACGGCATCACCGGGCCGGTGGATCGAGATCCCACCGGCGCAATTCGCGGGAGTTAGCCTCGATCATGCCGCGGTGTTGACAGTGCAGGGGACACGACACCCGGGCGGCCGCCTATACCTCGACTTCCTGACGAGCGCCGCCGCGCAGAGGATCCTGCACCAAGCCGGCTATGGTCCACCGGCCAAGTAGGCTGGTTCACGATAGTGGTGCCCCCGCCCGGACTTGAACCGGGACAAGCGGTTTAGGAAACCGCTGCTCTATCCAGTTGAGCTACGGGGACGTTCTGTGGGAGTGAAAATCGCGGAAGTGGGACTGGGAAGACGACATCAAAATGCGGGTTGACACCAATGGGCGCGGAGCCAGCCTCTCCCTTCCTTTTTAAGCCATGAGCACCACCGAACAGAAGCAGCAGACCCCCACGCCCGCGGAAATTCCGTTCACGACGCCCGAGGTCATGCGCCATTTCGTTACCGACACCGGCAAGATTCTGCCGCGCAAGTACACCGGCCTTTCGGCCAAGCACCAGCGCGCGGTCACCCGCACCCTGAAGCACTCGCGCAACATGCTTCTGGCGCAATAACGGTCGGACCCTCTTAGAAAAAAGGCCGGAGATTATCTCCGGCCTTTTTTGTGCCCGCCTGGCTCGACCCGGAGCCGCGGTGATAACCAGACCTACTCCTCCTTGTTTCCGGCGACCCGGTTTCCCGGCGCCAGATAGTAGTCCTTGTAGGACTTATCGTAGTACTGGGCGTAGTAATAACCTGAGACGGTGAGGTTGAGACCGTTCAGGACCGCGCCAAACGTCGGGACGTTGGAATCAATCAGTTTCTTGGCGCTAAACTCGGCGGCCTTACGGCGCACCTTGTTGAAGAAAATAGTGAAGATCGAGCCATCCACCAACGGCAGTATAATCAGCGCATCACTCACCGCCGCGAGGGGAGGAGTGTCGATAAAGACACGATCGTAGCGCTTACGCAGGTCCGAGATCATCGACTCGAAACCCTTGCTGTTGAGAATCTGAGTCGGGTTCTTGGCCCGCCCCCCCGAGGCGATGACATCCAGATTAGGATGAACCCCCCGCAGGACAACCGCGTCGATCGTCATGGTTCCCGCGCAGATGTCGATTACGCCACTGCGATTCTCGAGGCGGAACGATTTGTGCACGTTGGGCTTCCTCAAGTCACAATCCACGATCACCACCCGCTCCCCGTGGGCCGCAAACGTAAGGGCGAGATTCGTGGTGGTGAAAGACTTACCCTCACCTGGGATCGTACTCGTCGTCAGAATACACTTCGCTTTCTTACTCTCGTCCTTCAGGCGCAGGCTGGAGTGCAGGGTAAGAAATGCCTCCGCCACTTGCCGGTCCGAATTATTGAATACGACCTGCGCCTTGTCCGCCGGATCCATCGGGCGGAGCTGAGGAATGATGCCGATCAAAGGCAGGCCGATCACCCCTTCGATATCGTAGGAGCTCTTCACCCGGTCATCGATCGATGCCACGAAGAAGGCGAACGCAAGCCCAAGCCCCAAACCGCCGGCTAGCCCCAGACCCAGATTGAGGGGGACGTTCGGTGAGATATGTTTCTCCTCGGAGCTTGGGACCGCTTGATCCACAATCCGAGCGTTCTGGGTCTCGATATTGCTCGTCATCGTCGTTTCCCGGGTGCGGGCGGCGATGCTCTGGAGGATTAGATCCTCGGTGCGCAATTCGCGCTCAATCTGGGAATACTCAACGGCGATCCGATCCAACTCCAAGGACTCCTTTTTGATCCGATCCAATTCCTGCTGGCGTTGCTGGTAATTCAGAAGCGCCGCCTGATGATCGGAATCGACCTGGTCACAGACTGAGTTTACCGCGCGCTCGAGTTCTTTCAGGGCCTGAGCATAGGAGTTCTTGACCGCAATCATCTCCGGATGCTGGTCGCGAAATCTGTCCCGCAACTTGGCGATCAAAATCTTCTGGGCCGCCAACTGCTGGGAGAGCTCTGCAATGACCGGCTGGGAAGCGACAAAAACCAACCCGGTCAGCTCCTCTTTCTTCGCCCGATGATCCTTAATTTGGTTCTGACGAATTTCCGCCGTCTGCAGGACGATCTGAGCCTTCTGAACCTCCAAGTTGATCCCCTTGAGGGAATCGCTCACAATGTCCTTCCGCTGGTCCAAGGAGACCGTCTTGTTGCTCTCCTTGTAGTGCTGTAATTTTTGGGCGATCTGATCCACCTTTTTGCGTTGGGTCTCCACGTTTAACTGCAGGTCCTCCACCGCCTTGTGCTGAAAGGTCGAACGAACCAACTGAATGTAATTGAGATATTCCTCGGCGAAAAGATTTGCGACCTTCGAGGCCACCAAACGGTCGGGGTGTTGATAAGAAATGCCGACGACGAGATTGAGGCGGGGAGCGAGAACTTTTCGATTCTTGGCAATAACGTCCGGGACCGAGGCGGCATCACCGGTCGCCTTCTCATATGGGGCCAAAAAAGACTTGAGGAGGTCACCCTTAATCCGGTCCGAAACCCGGTTTACCATCGCGCTACTCTCCAGGATCTTAATCTGCGTATTGAGATCTTCAGCGGACCGGATGTCGTTATCCATCATCTGCTGTACCTGCATGATATTCGGGTCCCGCCGAAAGATCTGCACTGTGGAAACCGACTGGTAGATCTTGGTCTCACTCAGCGTGAAGACCAGCGTGCTGGAAAAAACCACCAGGAAAACCACCACAATGTACCAGATGCGCTCCCGCAGGATGAGCAGGTAGTCGAAGAAGCTGCGCTGCGCAGAGCTGGACCCGGCTCCGTCGCCATAGCCATAGCCGTAACCATAGCCGTAACCTCCCGAGCCAGACCCCGCAGTTCCCCGTTTTTGGACAATATCGGCGGGATCGGAGCTTTGATTTGGATGAGTATCCATTGGTTGTTAACCCAGTCTAGAAAGTGCGCTCCGGCACAAATAAGGCATCGCCATTCTCAAGTGTCACGGCATCGCGCGCTCCACCCTTCATGATGCTGTCCACATCAATGATCTGGGTTCCTAACTCACCGGCACTACTCCTGCGCGTCAACCGAACCCGCTTGAGGTCGGCCACTCGGCTCTGACCGCCTGCCATCGAAATGGCCTCGACGATACTTAATCCTCGTTCCTGCGGAAAAAGGATACGGCCGGCGGTGTTTACCGCTCCGGTCACGCTCACGCTCCTTTCGGCATATTTCAGCACATTAATGCCCACCTGCGGGTTCACCAAGAAGTCCTTGTTGTACAGATCCCGGATCATCTCTTCCGCCTGCCGCACGGTCTTTCCCTTGAGGCTGATGATTTTGATCAGCGGAAGAAAAATCGTGTGGTCTTGGGAAATACGAACCTCCCCCTGCTTATTAATTTCGTCCTCTTGGAACACATGGACGCGAATCACGTCCTCCGGCTGGAGCACGTAGTCCGCCAGAGGCTTGGCGCGAGCCGGGGCATCCGACGCCTCCCCTGCCCTGCCTCCGGTTTCAGCTCCAAGCGCTAACGGATGTAAAACCCCCGCCATGATGACCATGGCAAGCCGAAGCAGGCGAAAACTCATCGATGATAGCGGGGGCTTGGAAGGGCCGAAGATTTTCTCGGGCGCAAATGGGCAATGCTACGCGGACGATCTCAGAAGCGGAAGCTCGTGGCGACGGCAAAGACATTGTTCTTAAACGCGGAGCCCTTGAGAACCGTCGAGTAGTCGCGGTGAACATAGGACCCCTGAATACGAACATTGGCATTTACCACATAGGAAGTCCCAAGCTGTGCCTCCACATAGTCGTCCGTCCGGCCCGCGGAATTGATGGAGCGCCACTGCAGCCCACCGTTCACCATCCACTCATCCGCAATACGCGTGGAAAGCGATCCACGCAGGGTAAGATTCTTTTCCTGCTGCCCCCGAGAACTCGTGCCGAAGTCGTTTGACGCGCCAAACTCAAGGTCGCTCTTCGGCGATAGCTCGTAGCGCATGCTGCTGTCGAAGCCCAGCAACGTATTATCCCCGCCACCCTGAGGCTTACGCGTGGTAACACCGACCGCCAAGCGACCGGTCAACTTGGGAGAAAACTCGCCGCGCGCGCCCACGTTGAAGAAGTGGTCGGTAGAATCCTGGCCGACATCAACACGCGAATCGCGGTACCGGTAACCTAGGCTCAAATCTGTCTTTTGGGACCAGCGGTAAAACAGGTCCACGGGAATGGTCAGACTCGAAAGATTCGAGAAGCCCTTCAGTTTGAATTTTTCCTGATCAAACGAGACTCCGGAACCGATCAGCGTAAGCTGGGAGAGCTCAACTTCCGAGGTGCCACCAGCGGCAAAGACGTCTCGGCGATTCAGCATCCCGCCGCCGCCAACTAATACCGGGCGGCGATCAAATTGGTTCTGGTTCAACTCGTGGAACTTTATCGCGATCCCCAATTTCATTTTCCCATCATCAAACTTGGTCGAAAAGTCTCCCGCAAACAGGTTTGCATTTAGGTCAGAATTGTCGGCGTAACTCGCAAAGCTCTCCACGAGGGTGAGCGCACCCTTGACCTGAGCATTTTTGCCGAAGCTGAGCTCAACACCCGGATTCACATCAAAGATCACATCGCTCTGGGCATTAGCGGACAGGAAAATGTTGTCGTCGGCACGAACCCCTACCGTACCGGTCGCATGCAACTCGGCGCCATCACCGATGACCATGAAAGGTGACGCGAAACAAGCTGACCCAAGGCACACTGCGGAAAGGGCGAAACATGCGATTTTCATTTTGCAGGAACTTAGCTGAATTTTTAGAACGCACGAGAGAATAAAACTCGCGCAGGGAAGAATTGGAACGAAACAAAGAGATGGCTAACCGCTACCTTGGCACACTTAGACGACGCAGGCCCATGGGCGATTTCATCGGAAAGTCCTAATTTTTGCGAATTAGCCAAAAAGGTGCGCAGGACACAAAACTCAGCAAATGTCCTAATAGCATGTAGAATCAAAGTAAGGCATACGCGATCTCTGTACGGTTTTTCAGGGCAGATTTAGCACAAAGTACGCCGGTCGAGGCTCGCGGCGATTCCAGCGATTAACCGTTCATTCTGCTCCGCGGTGCCCACGGTGACCCGAATCCACTCTGGGAGCCCGTACGAGGCAACGGGGCGGACGATAATGCCCTGCCGCTGCAGCCGGTCAAAAACGGCCGCCGCGGGCCCGACTTTAATCAGTATAAAATTGGCGACGCTTGGCACGAACTCCAAGCTCAGTTTGCGGCAGGCCGCCTCCAATTGGACGAGGCCGCGCCGGTTGTTTGCAGCGCAGGCCTCGCTGAAGGCAGTATCCGATAGAGCCGCGATCGCGGCCGCCTGGCCAAGGGCATTGACGTTGAAAGGCTGGCGAACCCGATTGAGCAGGGCGCAAAGCTCCCGGCTGCCATACCCGTATCCGACACGCAATGAGGCCAATCCGAATATCTTAGAGAACGTACGCAGGCAAATGACCTTGCGCCCTTCGATGATCAATGGCCGCAAGTCCGGACTTTGCGCGACGTACTCGGTGTACGCTTCGTCCAAAACCACCACCACATGTTCAGGCAACCCACGCACAAACGCCAAAAGCTCGATCTCCGTGTTAGACGTTCCCGTCGGATTGTTCGGGCTGCAGACAAAGACCATCTTAGTCCGAGGAGTGACCGCCGCCCGCATGGCCGGAAGGTCGTGCCGCCAGTCGCGCAGGGGCACCTCGACCGCCGTAGCCCCAAAAAGCAGGGTCACAAGCTTGTAGACGACAAACGCCGGCACGGCCATCACAACCTCATCACCCGCTTCCAGGAACGCGTGGCCCAATAATTCGATGATCTCATTGGAGCCATTACCCACCACGAACTGTTCGGCGCCCAGCCCGTGGCGCTCCGCCAAGCGGTGCCTCAAGTCATAACAGCCACCGTCAGGGTAGAGTTCGCTTTTTTCGAGCGCCAGCTTTGCCGCCAAAATCGCCTTGGGCGAGGGGCCAAACGGATTCTCATTCGAAGCGAGCTTGATGATTCCAGCCGGATCGAGCCCGAGTTCACGCGCCACATACTCGATCGGCTTACCCGGTTCGTAGGTGGGCTGGGTCAAAACCGAGCGCTTTGCCAATGACTCAAGTTTCATCCGATGACTCGAACACAGTTCGACACGGTCACGAAAGCTCGAAATCTGCGGGAATGTGCCGCCACGTCCGGGTCGCTGTTTTTATCGCGCTGCTGACGCTGGGTGTATTTCCGCCAGGCAGCCGAGCCGCAGCGCCGACCCTCTCCACCGGGGAAATTGACGGGGCTAAGTTCGCGCTCGCGGTGCCGGAAAACTGGAACCATCGCGTCTTGATCATTGCACACGGACTCCGCCCGCTGGACCGGCCATTGGTCGCCGACCTTTACCCTGATCAACCAGCCAACAAAGCCCTCCTTTCCGAGGGCTGGCTGATTGCCAAAACAAGTTACCGCCGCAACGGCCTCATTGTCGCAGATGCGATCGCCGACATCGATGCCCTGCGCGGTCATATCACCGCCAACTACGGAGTCCCCGAACGCGTCCTGCTCGAGGGTGAATCGATGGGAGGCCTCATCGTCACCTTGCTCGCCGAAAGGCCCGGCGAAAAACCGCTGCCGTACGCCGGGGTGGTTGCGATCGGTGCGGCGCTCCATGCGCAGGAGCCGGGATCCATCAACACTTACCCCAACCAACGACCCCTGATACCGCTGATCTTTTTGACGAACCAAAGTGAGCTCGACGGTCCGCTGGCCTACGTCAACGCGCCCATCGTCGATCCTGACCAACCCCGCCCGGTACTCTGGCGGGTCTCGCGTGATGGACATGTCAACGTCAACCAACCAGAGCGGCTCGCCGCCCTTCGAGGCCTAAACGCCTGGCTAGATCACGGGCCCAAGGCATTGCCCAACCCCTCAGACGCTCCAAAGCCCTTCGATGCTACCCTTCCGCCGGAAAAGAGCCCCTCGCAAGTCATCCCCGATGCCGACGGCCGAGGTTTTCACGCTCGAGTGGTCGAGGTGTCCGCGGTCTACGGCAATGTCTTTCTTAATGTCCAACCGACCGACCTTGAAACGACCGGTATCGCCAAGATGACCCGCTTTCTGCTCACCGTCGGGGATCAGACCTTCCGCGTGCTTTACGGGCGGGACTTTAGCAGCGTGAAGCGCAGCGATTGGGTGATGTTTCCCAACGCGGACGGGTATTGCTGGCTAGCCCGCAATTTTGCTGACGCCGCCGCCGCCGCCAAACTCGGCGCGGGCGATTCGGTGTGGATCCGACGCATCGATAGCCAAACGCCCACGGCCCTGCCGCCTCCCAGGACCCAGTCCAAGTTCAAGCCTTGATGCGGCTCGACACGTGGACCCACTGCATCCCCGCCGCCTCTGCCGCGCGCATCCCGGGCTCGGCGTCCTCGAAAACCAAGCACGTGGCAGGCGCGACTCCCATCTGCTGCGCCGCCAGCAGAAACATGTCGGGAGAAGGCTTGCCGTGGACCACGTCGTCCGCGGAAACGACCACCGGGAAGAGCGGTCGCAATCCCGATAGTTCCAGCGAGCGCAATACGATCGGGCGAGGACCGCCGGAAGCGATCGCAACCGGATGGGTCTTCGCCACCTGCCGGGCGAACTCTACGACGGGACCGATCAACTTGGCCTCTCCCTGCAGTTCCTGAAAAAACGACTCCTTGAGGTGAAAGAGCACGTCGGGATCAAGCTTGAGCCCGTAGTGCTGCCCCATGAGTTCGGCCACTCGCCGGGTCGGCACGCCGCCCAGCGAGTAAAACAGGTCCTCGTCTAAAAGTCCCTGCAGCCCAGCATGACGCATCGCTTTGTCCCACGCCAGATAATGCAGGGGCATCGTATCGATGAGCGTGCCGTCCAAGTCGAAAATATAGCCGGCGAAGTCGCCCGGCGGGATATGCAGTTTCATGCGGCCCGCCAACCTCGCAGTGCGGGCGCCGCTTTCAATCTTCAACTTCAGGCAGGCCAAGCCGGGCCGATTAAATTGAAGGGGCAGCCCACGACCCTCAAGCGCGCCATTCGGTTAGCGCGAGAATTGAAACGCGATGCAGAAACCCGGCTCCACCCAGCCGCGGATAGGTTCTCTCCGCGATCGGAAGTGCCAGCTGAATCACTCCGGCTCCGCCTGACGGCGGTGTTCCGCCGTCGAGAAAAGGACCGGAAAGAGAAATCAACCGACGTCAGGTTGAACTCGGCCGAAGCGAAGCCTCTCGGGCCTCGCCAAGCCCAGCGCACAATTTCAACCCCGCATCGCTCCACCCTCGGCCGGAACGTGACTCCAAACAATAGATACAACGGACTTCAGGAGGCCCGCGGGGGCAAGGAGCGGCGCGGGAAAAACCGACTGATCCATCGCCCGAGGCGAAGCATCCAGCGCGCGGAAATTCCGATGTGATTCCGCCGCTGCAGTGATGCGCCATGCGCCTGCAGCAATTCAACCAACTTCGTCCGGCCAAAAACTGCCGCAAACATAATCGGAGTCATGCCAACGCCGTTGTCGGCATCGATGTCCGCGCCGTGCCCGAGCAGGAGCGTCGCAATCTCGGGGTAGCCCTTGAAGGCCGCCCCGCCCAGCGGAGTTTGTCCGTGGGTATTGCGGCGGTCCACGTCAGCGCCCCCTTCCAACAGCATCTGGGTTGTCGCCTGTTGTCCGTTATAGCTCGCCAACATCAGCAACGTATTCCCTCTGCCGTCTGCGAGGTTAACCGGCAGGCCATGCCGAAGCATCGCGGCAAGCGGTTGGGTTTGCCCACCGCGGGCATAGTCGAGCGCGATCTGCTGCAGTTCGGCATAACGCGTCTCCTCCGCGGCGGTGGTGGTGGTCTCCATGAGCCAGTCGCCGCGTGACCAAAGAGCCGCGCGGCGAATGCGACACTCGGGGCTTACCCGCCGGCAGCCCGGTTTTTGACGCCCAATGCCTGCGCCACGCCGGCGGCATAACGCGGATCAGCCCTATGGAAATGAACCAGCTGGCGCTGCACGATAAACTCAGGCACCCCCGCCATCGCGGCGGCGATGTTCTGGAACAATCGCGCTTGATGGTCGGGCTTCAGCAAGCGGAAGAGGTCGCCCGCCTGCGTATAGTCGTCATTGCCGTCGCGGTGGTTGAAACGATCGGAATCGCCGGTGATTTGCAGCGGCGGCTCCGCAAAGCGCGGGGCCTGGGTCGGGCCACCGAAACTATTGGGCTCGTAATAGGCATCCGTGGCCTTCGGCGCATCGGAGCGCATCGGACCGTCGGCGTGATAAGTATGCACCGGCGACTTCGGGCGGTTAACCGGCAGCATTTCGTAGTGCGTGCCTACGCGATAACGATGGGCGTCGGCGTAGGCAAAAATCCGGGCCTGCAGCATTTTATCTGGGGAAAAGCCGATGCCAGGAACAATGTTGGACGGGCTGAACGCCGACTGCTCCACCTCGGCGAAGTAATTCTCCGGATTGCGGTTCAGCTCCAGAATACCGACTTCGATCAACGGGAAATCGCCGTGCGGCCACACCTTGGTGAGATCGAAGGGATTCCAGCGGTACGTCGCCGCCGCCTTTTCCGACATGATCTGAACGCAGAAACGCCACTTGGGGAAATCCCCGCGCTCGATGGCCTCGAAGAGATCGCGCTGCGAGCTCTCCCGATCCTTGGCGATAACCGCGTCGGACTCCGCGTTGCTCATACACTGGATGCCCTGCAGCGTCTTAAAATGAAACTTCACCCAGAAGCGCTCGCTTTGAGCGTTGATGAAACTGTAGGTGTGGCTGCCGTACCCGTTCACATGGCGCAGGGTCTTGGGAATCCCACGGTCAGACATGAGAATTGTCACCTGATGGAGCGACTCGGGCGAAAGCGACCAGAAATCCCAGGCGGCGGTGTTGCTACGAAGGTTGGATTTCGGGTGCCTTTTCTGCGTGTGGATGAAGTCCGGAAACTTCAGGGGATCCCGGACAAAAAACACCGGGGTGTTGTTGCCCACCATGTCCCAGTTGCCCTCCTCGGTGTAGAATTTCAGAGCGAAGCCGCGCACATCGCGCTCCGCGTCCGCCGCGCCGCGCTCGCCCGCGACCGTGGAGAAGCGCAGCAGCGCTTCGGTTTTGGCCCCGGGTTTAAACACCGCGGCCTTCGAATACTGGGTGATATCGTGGGTGATCGTCAGGGTTCCATAGGCGGCGGTGCCCTTCGCATGGACCGTGCGCTCCGGGATGCGCTCACGGTTTTGGTGCGCGAGCTTTTCCAACAGCTGGTAATCCTGCATTAGCAGCGGTCCGCGGGGACCCGCGGAAAGGGAATTCTGGTTATCGGCGACCGGGTTGCCAGCCGATGTCGTCATGACGGGAGGAGTAGTGCTCATAAAGTGGGATCCGAGGCAGGGAGAGTAACCGCCCCGGCGCCGTGATTGAAATACTTCTTTCCTAAGATCACGATAGCCTGATCCTATGGAACTACAGCAACTTCGCTACGTCGTAGCCGTGGCCAGAACGGGGAATTTTTCCCGAGCTTCGGAGCAATGCCATGTATCGCAGCCGTCGCTCAGCCAGCAGATTCAAAAGCTGGAGGAGGAGCTGGGCGAGCGGCTGTTCGACCGCCTGAAGTCCCGCGCCCGTCTCACGCCGGCCGGCGAAGCGCTACATGAACGCGCCGTGCGGATCCTCGCCGAAGTCGACGCCGCAAATCGCGAGGCGACGGAGCACCGCACGTTAACGAGGGGCAAAATCAACGTGGGACTGTTACCGACCATCGCACCGTACCTGTTGCCGCATGTCCTTCCGCGCTTCAGCCGGGCATTTCCGGGGATCGAGATCGTGGTGCAAGAAGACACCACGGCACGGCTGCTCAACTCCCTCACGGGCTGCGAACTTGATCTAGCGGTTGCGAGCCTGCCGATCGCGGATCAGCGGATGCACACCGAGACGCTGTTCACCGAAGAGCTGCGTGTCGCGCTCCCTCCCCGGCATCCGCTGACCCGGCAACGCTCGATTCAGGCCACCGATCTTGAGTCGGAGCGCTTCATCCTGATGCAGGAGGGGCATTGTCTCGGCGAGCAGGTGCTGAATTTCTGTACGCGCCGCGACTTTCATCCAAATATTCTTTGCCGCAGCGCACAAATCGAGACGATCCGCGCGCTCGTCGCCGCCGGCATGGGCATTTCGCTCATCCCCGCCATGGCTTGCCCGAAGTCGGGCGCGGCGCAGCGGCTCTACCGGCCACTCGCCGCACCCGCGCCGCATCGGTCCATTTCCGCCGTCTGGCTGGAAGCGCGCCCACCGCGGCACGCCGTCCTGGCCTTCTTGGAACATCTGCGCGCCGCTGAACGCTCGGTGACCGGCGGTCACCGACGCCTCAGCGCCGAACGCCGCGGTGCAGTCGGCTGACGGGTTTAACCGCCGACGCGGCGGTTTCCGCCAGGGCCTTTTCGTCGAACAGCGCGGAATAAATGTAGGGGAAGCCCTCGAGCTTTTTCCGCTCAACTGCGACACCCATGTAACGTTCGATGGAGCGGGCGTCGCGCACATCTTCCTCGGTCACCAAGGTAAATGCATCGCCCGTGTTTTGGGCGCGCCCGGTGCGACCGATGCGGTGCACGT
>CAIJFT010000095.1 GCA_903820035.1 uncultured Opitutia bacterium | reverse complement strand
TGCCAACGTGTTCAATAGCGAGACCCTGATCGCGAACACCTATTCGACGTACCGCGTTGGTGGACTCGGAACCAATCCGCTGCTGCAGGTCCCCGGCACGATCCGCATGCCCGAGCCGCGGAAATTCACGCTCTCGGCGACGTTCGACTTCTGAGCGCGGAGGGGTCGGGCCAATTGCCGCGAAAAGGCAGGTATGCGGTCAATCAAGTGAGAAGTTGAAGAGATTTGATTTGAGCACTGACGAAGGCGTCGCGGTCTGCGAAGCCGAGTTCTTTCAAGCCGGTTTTGCCGATGACGGTGGCGAGTTTGAGGAGCTTGGTGCGCAGGTGCTCACCGGCTTCGAGCAGCGGGGTGAAGTGCCCCATCAGCAGGTGCCAAACCGATACCGTGAGCTTGCGCGCCACGGCCGCGGCCGCTTCGTTGCGGTGCTTTTTCAGCAGCAGTTTCCAGCCCCACTTGTGCAGCGGGCTGTCGCGCTGGGTGAGCGCGTTGTGCGCGCTTTGCAGCAGCAGGCCACGTACGTCGCCCCGCCCGAAGCCACCCAGGCCCAAGTCGCGACCTTTCGCGTCCTTGCCGGACTGGTCTTTGCGGGGCGCCAAACCGAAGTAGCCGACCAGCTTTTTAGCGGTGGGGAAGCGATGGATGTCGCCCACCATCGCCATCAAGGCGAAGGCGACCCGGTGCCGGATACCCATCAACCGCCACAGGCTTGCCCACCGGGCGTTGGTCGCCAGTTCCCGCGCCATGATTTTCTCCAGCTGCTTGCGGCGTGCCTCGACCTCCCGCAGCTGAGTAAACTTTTGCGCCAGCAACTCCGCCTGCAATGGCGTCCAGGCCTTCGCGGCCAGCGCGGTCGCGGCGCCGCTCGGTTCCGTCAGGCGCACGCCGCGTTTCAACCGCACGCAGTGTTCGTTGAGAAAGGAGTGGATGCGGTTGCGGCCGCGGGTGGCATCCTTCACCGCGTTGCGGTGGGCGAAGAACACTTCGCGGTATTCGCGCGTCTTCGCGTCGGGCTGCCAGACGACCTTGGCCAAGCCGCTCAGGTAGATGCGCGCCAGCTTCACCGCGCTGTGGCGGTCGTCGTTGCAAAAGTTGTCCCGGATCTTGCCGGCCTGGGCGCTTTCGAGCACCAGCGCGGTGTGGCCGCCGGCGTGGAGCCGGGCGGCGATCTCGAAGCTGTTGCCCGACGCTTCCAAGACCACGACGTCGTCCGCCCTGAGGTGTCGTTTCGCCCAGGCCTCCAGCCCGGCGGTCTCCTGCCGATCCTGCACCCATTCGACCCGGTGCGGCGTCGCACCGCCGCCACTCAGCGCCGCGGCGGCAAACACGTCGGGATGCATGTCCAGTCCAATGATGCGCTGTCCTTTGCTTTGGTTCATGACTGTATTGAGTTAAGCAAGCGGCGCATGACAGCAGACGGCCACAGGACAATCAGGTATGCGGTTTTGCACCATGTGGGTGTGTTCCGTCGGCGCCCAATCACAAAAACGGAGAGTTGCTCCATGCCTTTTTTCGAGCGTCTTCAGTCGCCGCTTGCGGGTTTCACACGAGTTCACCCACGAGTTAGGTTCCATACCGCCACGCGCCGCGTTGCTTAACAAGTTGTTCCTTCCGGATTGAACGCATACCATCACAAAATTGCCCGTCCGGCGGGCGGAAATCTTCCGCGCGCCGATGGGCGCCATGAGGGCCTTAGTCGCCCTCCGATCTCTGGGCCTTTTTGCGGCCATGCCTCGATCGTATTGATGGAGGCGGGGTGGGGTCACCCCGCC
>CAIJFT010000094.1 GCA_903820035.1 uncultured Opitutia bacterium | reverse complement strand
CTGCGTCAGGGCACGGCTGCGGTGCCCGGCGAGATCAAGGCCGACTTTCTTCAGCGCGAGCACGGAGTTTTCCGAAACCAGCTCGCCATTACGGGCCGCCACGCCGGCGGAGATTACCTTCACCGAACGCAGCGGCTCCGGCTGGGCCGCCAGCGCATGCTGGAGCAGCGCGGCCGCCATGGGGCTGCGACAGATGTTCGCCGTGCAGACGGTGACGATGTTGCCGGGTGCGGACACGGAGGTGAAAGGAAGGAATTTTTCTCCAAACGCAAAGCCGGATTCAGTCGGAGCCAGGTTTTCGGCTCGCTCACGGCCCCCGGGCCATCGCGGCTTAGAGTCGCTTCAACGCAACCAAGGTCCGGTGCAGGTGGATCGCCCGCTGCAGCGCGGCATCGATGACTTGAGTTGATTGCGACGCCTCGCCCTCATCGGACTCCCCCTCGGCCGGTCGCTCATGATTGAGGCTCGCCTCGTCAATCCGGACCTTGTCGGGATAGTCCGTGGTCAGCGTCGTCAGCGCCGTCCCGGTCTCGAAGGCATCGTAGGCCTTGCGTTCCGCCTCCGCCGTCGCCGAGACCGTGAGATCCGGCCGCGCCAATCCGGCGGCCGCACTGATCAGCACAATGCCTCCTCGCGGGTCATGCGCCCGCAGGGTCAAGAGCAGCGCCGGCGCCGTCTTGCCGTTCACGAGCACAAATACCGGCGCGCGCGGTCCGGCCCGGAACTTCAACCATGCCCCCAAAGCTGTCGCCGTCGCCGGGGCGGCCTCCACGTAACGCAAATCTACGACGCACGCGGGAGCCCGCCCCTCGGGATTGGCCGGCAAGTCGGCCGGCAACTGGTGCACGCGCACGTAGATCAGGCCCTGACCGAGGCTGTGTTCGACCGGGGCCGCCGACAAGGGCCGGGCGGCGGCAAAGAGCCAACAGAGGGAAACAAGGAAGGGACGAATCATGCCGAGGGGAAACGGTCGGGACGCAAGGTGGTTCAGGCGTTTTCCCGCCGTAGCTGACGCGCGCCAATGTCCCGCCGGTAATACTTGCTGCGGCAGCCGATCCGCTCGCACACCGCATAGGCGCGATCCGCCGCGGCGCGCAGGCTCTCCGCGAGAACCGTGACGCCGAGAACGCGTCCGCCATTCATGACCAACTCACCCGCGGCGTTGCGGGCGGTGCCGGCGTGAAGAATGGAGACCCCGGCCGGCAACTCCGCCGGCAGCAAAATCGGATCTCCCTTCGGAAACGCATCGGGATACCCCTGAGCGGCGATCACGACGCAAATGGCGTGACCGGGCCGCGTCTGCAGTCGCACGCCGGCCAGTTCGCCGCGCGCCGCCGCCCAGAGCAGCGCGAGCATATCGTTGGCCACCCGCGGCAGCACCACCTGCGTTTCGGGATCGCCGAACCGAGCGTTGTATTCAATCACGCTCGGCCCGTCGGGCGTGAGCATGATACCGACAAAAAGCGTGCCGCGATAGTCCATGCCTTCCGCTGCGATCGCCCGCACCGAAGGCCCGACAATCTCGCGGTCGATGCGCTCCAGCAGCGCCGGCGTCACCACCTCGGCCGGCGAATAGGTCCCCATCCCGCCGGTGTTCGGCCCCGTATCCCCATCTCCGATGCGCTTGTGGTCCTGCGAGGTCGGGAGAATCACGTAATCGGCGCCCGACACGACCACGAGGATCGAAGTCTCCTCGCCGAAGAGGCAGTCCTCGATCAACAACTGGCGACCGCTCACCCCGAATTTACCGCCCTCAAGCATCTCGCGCACGGCGGCTTCGGCCTCCGCGGCAGTCTGCGCCACGACGACCCCCTTGCCCGCGGCGAGGCCGTCGGCCTTGACCACGATCGGCAGCGGCCGGGTTTTCAAATAATCCAGCGCCGGACCCACCGCGCTGAAAAACGCCGCCGGCGCGGTCGGGATCCGGTGCTTGAGCAGAATCTGTTTTGTGAAAATCTTCGACGCCTCCAACCGTGCACCGTCGGCCTTCGGCCCGTAAGCAGGAATGCCCACCGCCTGCAGCCGGTCGACCAGTCCGAGCGCGAGCGGTACCTCGGGACCGACGACGACAAACGCGATCTGCTCCCGCTGCGCGAGCGCGACGAGACCGGTGACATCATCAGCCGCAACCGCCACGCAGGGCACGTCGGCCGCGATACCGGCATTGCCGGGCGCACAGAGGATACGCGGCTTGGCCGGCGACGCCGCTAGCGCACGCACGAGGGCGTGTTCACGGCCGCCGGAACCGACGACCAATACAGAACCGGGAAGTGGGGAAGTCACGGAGGGCACGGAAAACTCAAAGCACCTGCAGTTTCTTGCGGTAGAACGCGACCACTTCGTCGGGATCGTCGGTAAAGAGGACGTAGTCGGCCATCCAGGCCGGGGCGCGTTTCGACTGAATCATCGTGCGCAGTTGACGGCGCAGGTCGGTCCAGAACGTGGCGTTGAAAAACACATACGGCACCCGCGGCCGGATCCCCAGCTTGAGGTTACAAAGCTCGATGCCGACCTCCTCGAGGGTGCCAACCCCGCCGACATTGAAGATACAGAAATCAGCCGCCTCAAACCACTTTTGCCGGAAGTGCCGCGAAGACTCCTGGAAGGTGTTGAAAAAATCGACGCCGAGTTCCGGCGGTTGCGCCTCAAGCTCGAGGAAACAGGCACCGGTCAGGGCGCCCTTGGCGCGGGCCTGATCGGTGGCCAGACGCATCACCCCGCCGCCGCCGCCGGTGAGCACGCCGAGATTGGTACCGATGAAGCTCGTGAGCTTGTCGACCAGCGACGAGATGCGGTCGGTATCGGCCTGGTCCAGGCCGATCGCCGAACCGTAAAACGCAAGAATGGTCGCCTCCTGAAACTGCCGCCCGATCTCCTCCCGCACGAAGAAGCCGTGCTCCTTCTTGTAGGTGTGGAAATAAAGATCCTTGGTGAGTTCGTCGTACCAGTAAATTTGCAGGCCGATGGCCTCGAAGGTGTCGAGTCGGGCGTGGGCATTGCTCGAGAGGAAGTAACCGTGGGTCCGCGAAGCCCGCCGGAAGACGATGCGGCGCAGCTTCACGTCGCCGATGCGGGTGATCAGTTCAATCTGCTCGAGCAGCGAGGGAAAGTAATCGAGGACGAGCGTGTCCGCGTGTTCCGGCGCGGCGTCGAGCGCCTGAATCATCGTGCGGTGGCCGCAGGGTCCACCCGCCTGGCCGAGCGTCTTTTTAACATCGTCGCCGGCCTTCAGGAAGACCGCGTGATTCTGCATCGTCGCGCTCTGGCCCTTGACCGTGATCTTCGTGCGGGGCCGCGACTCCCCTCCCTCCCGCGGCGGGTTTTTATCGAGGCACTTGTAGAGCTCGGCCGCGGTGGCGAGCAGACGCGTGCGGCGCTTGGTCAGGGTCTTGAACTCCGGATCGCTGACCTCGGGAGCGCGGAAGACTTCGACCGAAACCACGGGATTAACGACCGGCTGGTCGCCCGTGTTGTAGATCTCAAGCATGACGTTTGTGCCGAAGGTCTTGATCGGGTCGAGCACGACGGCGCTGGTGTGGATGCCGAAGTTACCCTCGCCCTGATTGAGCACGACGAAGTGCTCTTTTAAATACATCGAGCAACTGGTGAGGATGCCGGAACGCGGCGGGATCGTGAGGGGAGACGCCTCGTGGCGCACCTGCACGCGGTCCAGAAAACCGCGCCCCGCGTGCCCGGCGACCACGCGCTCGAAGTCGGGGCGACCCAGCCGCGGACTCAGCGTGTACGTCAGTTGATGCGGGGTCAGAAAAACGCGACCGAGCGAGTCGATACTGATCGTGTTGGGCAACTTGATCCGATTCGCCTTGAGCGCATCCCAGATTTCGGCCGTTGAAAGCTTGGCGGCGGCCGGAGCAAAAAACAACCGGCCGACCGAGGAACCCACGCGCATCAGTTTCTTCCAGTAGGTGTCGTTCGGAAACCCCGCGTCATAGATGAAGGCGTCGGCGTCCAGTTCCAGCCGATTGCCCTCCACGTGCGGGGCGCCGTGCGACAGCATCTCGATCCCGATGCGGGCAAGTGAGCTGCGCTCGGTGAACTTGAGCGCGGCCAGATTCTGCTTAAGGAAGTCGAACTCGACGGGATGGCGCGGCCAGAAAGCCAGGGTCAGGGTGACCGTCCGTTCGTCCTTGTTCTTCACCGCAAGGATCTGGCCGTCCTGACTGGTCCAAAATTGGTCGGGATTCATTCGGTTAAGGGGTCCGGTGATGGCGCAGCGTCCGGAACGACACAAGCGGGGAGATCATGATTGCCAAGGTCGGGGGCGGATGGCAGGGGTAGAAACTTTTACGGCTCCAGCCCGTCTGGAACCTGTCCTCAGGTCGCTCCCATACTCGCATGAAACTGAAGTTCACCCTCACGATCTCCCTGCTCTCGCTCGGCCTAGCCGCGGCACGGGCCCAGGACGTCAAACTTAACATCCCCGGCAAAGCCGATCAGCCCGCCGCTCCCGCCGCCGCTCCCGCCGCCGCGCCGGCGAAGCCCGCCTACACGGAAGCCCAACTCGTCGAGGAATTCGGCTGGTTCATCGGCAAGCGCGTGGGCCTGACTGAACTTGAGTTCAGCCAGTCCGAGATCGACCTGCTGCTGAAGGGCATCTCGCTCGCCGCCGCCGGCAAGGATTCGCCGCACGAACTTGAAAAAATCGGGCCCGCGATGGACGAATACATGCAGAAGAAACAGGCCGCGTATGTCGGCAAGCTGAAGACCAAGAACTCGGCCGCCAACACGACCTTCTTCACCAAGCTGAAGGAAAACAAGGCCATCGTCGAACTTCCGAGCGGCCTTCGCTACGAGATCACCAAGCCGGGTGACGGCGCGTCGCCGAAGCCGACCGACACCGTGAAGGTACACTACACCGGCACCCTGATCGATGGCAGCGTGTTCGATAGCTCCGTCCAACGCGGCGAGCCCGCCGAATTTCCGCTGGACCAGGTGATCCCTGGCTGGACCGAGGGCATCCAAAAGATGACCAAGGGAGGCAAGATCAAGCTCTACGTCCCGCCGCAGCTCGCCTACGGCGACGACGGCCGGCCGGGCATCCCCCCGGGCTCGACCCTGATTTTCGACGTCGAACTGCTCGAGATCAAGGCCCCGACCGCCGCTTCCGCAGCCCCCGCGCTGCCGGCGAAGAAGTAAGGCTGAAACAGGTACAGTCGCTGCTCGGGCGGGTCTTCGGACCCGCCCTTTTTATTTTTCGGCCAACTCCCGCACATCGGCCAGTAGCGCTTCGACCTCCGCAGACAACGTCGCCCACGAGCACATCAGCCGGTAACCGTGCTCGCCGATAAACCGGTAGAAATGCCAGCCCCGCGCCTCCAATGCCGCAGCTACGGCCGGGGGAAATTCGACAAAAACTCCGTTGGCCTCGACGGGCAGGATGAGCCGGAACCCGAGCGCCACCAACCCTTCCGCCAATCGGCTCGCCTGATGATTGGCATGCGCCCCGTGACGCAGCCAGGCACCGTCGCGCAGCACTGCAGACCACTGGGCGCCGGCAAATCGGGCCTTGGATGCAAGCTGGCCCGACTGTTTCACGCGCCGGTCAAAGTCCTCGGCCAGTTCTCGATTGAAGAATACGACCGCCTCCGTCGTGAGCAGCCCGTTCTTCGTTCCGCCGATGGAAACCACGTCCACGCCGGCTCGCCAAGTTAGGTCCGCCGGCGAGTGCCCCCGCTCCGCGAGTGCGGCCGCCGCATTGGCCAAGCGTGCTCCATCCATGTGCACCAACAGGCCGTGCTCCCGCGCAAAGGCCGACAAGACCCGCACCTCATCCGGCTGGTATACCGTGCCGAGTTCGGTCGACTGCGTCAGAGAAATGGCCCGCACCTTCGAGAAGTGAACATCCTGCCGGCGGCGCCAAACCTCCGCGACGGCTTCGGGCCGTAGTTTCGCCTGCGCTCCGGCCACGGGCAGCAGCTTGCTGCCGCCCGTGAAGAACTCCGGAGCGCCGCACTCGTCGGTCTGGACGTGCGCCTGCTCGTGGCACACGACCGCGTGGTGTCGCTGGCACAGTGCGGCGAGCGCGAGCGCGTTGGCGGCGGTGCCGTTGAAGACAAAATGTACGTCGCAGTCCGCCTCGAACACGCGGGCAAAGTGAGCGCGAGCCTCCGCCGTATAAACGTCCTCGCCGTAGCTCGGCGCGCGTCCGGCATTGGCCGCGACCAGTGAGGCGAGCGCCTCGGGGCAGATTCCCGCGGTGTTGTCGCTCGCGAACGCATAGTGGAGGCCGGCACCCGTCATGGAATTTTTCGAATTTGGCATCGTGCAAATCGCACACCTGCCCTAGAACGCGGGCGATGGATTCCGCGGACGTCAACCTCTACCTCGTCGGCTTCATGGGCACCGGCAAGACCACGGTGGGCCGTGCGGTGGCGCAGCGGATCGGTTTTCAACTCCTCGACAGCGACCATGAGATCGAACGGGCACAAGGCAGGACGATACCGGATATTTTTGCGCAGTCGGGCGAGCCCGCCTTTCGCGCCATGGAGCGGGGATTCATCGAACAAGGTCACCCCGCGACCCGCACCCTTGTCGCCTGTGGCGGCGGCCTTGTGGTGCAACCGGGAATGCTGGATATCCTGATGTCGAAGGGCGTGGTCGTCTGCCTGCACGCCTCGGTTGAAACCATTCTGGCGCGGACCTCGCGCCAGCGAAACCGGCCGCTACTCGAGGTCGAAAACCCCGAGGAGCGCATCCGCACCCTCTACGCCGCCCGCGAGCCGATTTATAAGTGTTCGGGGACCGTCATCCTCACCGACTCACGACCGCTGGCAGACATCGCCGCCCACGTCGTCCGGGCCTGGCGACGCGACGGGCTGGACTTCGTGCGCGCCCCGGCCCGCCGTCAGGAATGAAAGCGGACCTCGGAGGCGACAACGGCACGGCGGTGTCGCCGCACGCCGTTCGCGAAAGGCTGCTGGCCCTCGGTTTCGATGACGTGCGCTTCGCCGCCGCCGGCGAGCCATTGAAGACTCCGCTGCGCGCCTGGCTCGCAGCCGGGATGCACGCCGACATGGATTGGCTGACGCGCACCGTCGACAAGCGGCTCGACCCCGCGCTCGTCGTCCCGGGAGCGCGCACCGTCATCATGCTCGGAGTGAATTACTGGTCGGACGCGTTGCCCCGCCCTCACCCCGCCGCCGGACCGGTCTGGGCCCGGTACGCGTTGCACGAGGACTACCACGACACCATCAAGCCGGCCCTCCTCGCCGCGGGCAAGGTGCTCGAGGACCTCCACGGCGCCACCGCCGACTCCTACCGCTGCTACGTCGACACCGGTCCGGTGCTGGAACGGTCGTGGGCCGCGCGGGCCGGACTCGGCTTCACGGGCAAGAACGCGATGCTAATTTCCCGCCGCCACGGTAACTGGCTTTTTCTGGCGGCCATGGTCACGCGGATCGCATTCACCCCGGACGCACCGGTGCGGAATCGGCACCACGAAGGCGCCGTGGGCACGCTCTGCGGCAAATGCACGCGCTGCCTGGACGCCTGCCCGACCGCCGCGTTTACCGCGCCCGGCGTCGTCGACGCGCGCCGCTGCGTCTCGTACCAAACCATTGAAAACAAGGGCGTGATCCCCCGGGAGCTACGGCCGGGAATCGGCCGGCGTATCTACGGCTGCGACACCTGCCTCGAGGTGTGCCCATGGAACCGCTTTGCCGCCGCCGGCCGGCAACTGCTGCTCGCCGCGCGGCACGACCTTGCCGATCTCGCGCTCGCGGACATTCTCGTGCTTTCGCCGGAGCGCTACGCGGAGGTCTTTCGCCGCACGCCGATCAAACGACTCAAGCTCACCGGCCTCCTGCGAAACGCCTGCGTCGTGGCGGGGAATTCCGGTGATCGCGCCTTACTTCCGCTCGTGCTGACGCTCGCACGTACGCACGCGTCGCCACTGGTCCGGGCGCATGCCGTGTGGGCGACCTTCCGGCTCGGCGGCGGGGCGCAACTGACGGCCGATTCAACACTCGAGCGCGATCCGCTCGTCCGCAACGAGTACGAACAGGAAGCCCTACCAACGTAGGCCTGCGGGGTCGTTTCGACCTGCCGCCGCTAGAGCTGGGCCCGAAACGCCGCGTCGAAAACCGCGACCGCAGCGGCGGGCGGCCGGACTGGCTTCCCCTCCCGATCGATGAACGCGTGAACCGTGTGCCCGGTCGCCAGCAATTCGTCGCCCCGCCGCACTTCATATTCGAGCCGGATGCGCAACAGCGGCTTCTCGGTCAGGGTCGTCACGATGGTGAGCATATCGTCATACAACGCCGGGCGCACGTACTTCGCAAAAACCTCCAGCACCGGCAGCCGGTAACCGTCCGCCTCGAGCTGCCGGTAAGCGAGCCCCAGTTCCTTGAGTAAGGTGGTGCGCCCGACCTCAAACCACGGCAGGTAGTTGGCGTGGTACACCACCCCCATCATGTCGGTCTCCGCATAGCGGACATTGACCTGCGAGCGCGACTGGATCACGCGACCTCCCAGTGGGGATTAAAGAGCGCCTCGGCGGATTCCTTCCAACAATTGCGCGCCGCCCACTCGCGACCGGCCCCGCCAAGTTTTCTCCGCAGTGCCTCGTCATGGATCAAACGCTCAAACGCCGCGGCCAACTGTAGCGGACGGTCGGGGGGCACGAGGAGCCCGGTGACGCCGTCGACCACCGCTTCCCCCACGCCGCCGACGTCGTGCGCCACAACGGGCAGCCCGTGCGCGGCGGCCTCCAGATACACCAAGCCGAAGCCCTCGATGCTACGGTCGAGATTCACGCTGGTCATGGCGAAAATGTCGGCCGCCTCATAGATCGAGGCCAGTTCCTCGTCCGGCAGGTTGCCGAAGAACCGCACCGCTAGGTCAGGCTGGGCCGCGGCGGCCGTACGCAACGTAGCCTCGTAGGTCCCCTTGCTCTGCGCCCCAACCACCCAGTACTCGATCCGGGCGCGAACCTCGGGCGGCAGTAATTGGAGCGATTGTAGGGTGAGCAACTGGCCCTTGCGTGGATGCAGACGGCCGACGGTCAGCACCACAATGCGTTCGCGTTGGCGGGCCGGCTTGGGCGGGACCACAGCAAAGTCCGACCGCAGTGCGCCCGGCGTCAGGTAGATCTTATCCGCCGCCTCCGGAAAATGGCTCAGCAGCAACTCTTGGGTATAGTTGCTGAGGGTGCTGACCCGCGTGGCGCGGCGGATCAAGCGGCCCGCCAGCCAACGGCGCAACGGTCGCTCGGCAAACTTAAGAATCTCGGAACCGTGAAAAGTCAGGACCAGCCGGCGCGGGCGGAAGGCCTGAAAAAATTGGAGCGTCATCATCGCCAGCATCGGCCCCGGCTCCGGCAAATAGACGGTGGCATATCGCAGTTCGCGCCGCCGCCGGATCAACTCCCAGACCAATCGGATCTGGCAGGACAGATCGTGGGTCCCTTTCAGCGGCAAGCGGTGCAGACGAAATGGCCACACCCGCTTGTCGGCGTCAGCCGGCGCAGACTGCGCCCAAACCTCAACCCGGTAGCCCAACGCCGCGGAAGCCCGGGCAATTTCCTCGGTAAAAGTCGCGATCCCGCCACGCTTCGGATAGAACTCGTGCGTGATCAGGAAAACGGGGAGCCCCGGGGAGCGATCTAAGGCGGTGGCGCTCATGCGCGCCCTCCGAAGTGGCACAGCTCCTGCCATGGTCGAGCGCGAAACGCGACGGCGGGATTCAGGACCGGCCATACCCGCCAACCGCAGCGGAGAAAAATTCATCCGCAAAACTCCGAACTCACCACCCTGGGCGCAGTCCCATGTTCCGACGGCCCGACCGAAATAATGGGTTTACATACCCCGCTCCCGTAACATACAAGAAACGAACAATGCCAGATGCAGTTTCAGCCCATTCCGCCGCGCCCAAGCCCACCCCTACCCCGCCCAAAGCGTTTGCGCCGGAAGATGAGGCCGCCCTGCGAGAAGCGTTAAAGCGCTGCTCTCCATCGACCTTTGAAGCAGCAGTACAGTACCGCCGGACCGGGAATCCGGAGCACGTACCGGCGGTCGTAATCGGTGTAATCGAGCGTTTTGTTGAGCCTGATTTGCGGACCAAGCTGAAGGATGCCGACGACGATCTGCGGCTGATCGAAGATCTCGGGATCGATTCCCTCACCATGATGGAGATCGTCATCCTCGTGGAAGACGTGCTGCAAATGTCGATCAACAACGACGAATTGCGGAATTTGCGGACCGTCGGCGACGTCAAGACCTTCATCGACTGCAAGATTCGTGGCCTGCCGCTTCCAAAGCCGACCAAGTTTATCCCGATCGAGCATGTGGCCGCCGTGATGCCGGTTCAGCCGCCCTTCCTTTTCCTGAACGAAGCCTCGGTCAGTTCGACCGCGGCCAACGGTAAGTACAAGATTTCCGGTCAGGAGTTCTTCCTCCAGGGGCACTTCAAGGACAATCCGGTGATGCCCGCCTCGATCATGCTCGAGGCCCTCGGTCAACTCGCGGTGCTTTACCTGCTCGAGGGCGCGCCGACCGAGCCCGGCAAGGTCGTCAGCGCGCAGATGATTTTCTTCACCGGCTGCGAAGGCGTCCGAGCCCATCGCGTCTGCAAGCCCGGCGACATTCTAACCCTTTCGATTAAACCGAAACGGATGAAGATGCCCTTGGCTACCTTCGAGGGATCGATCCGCGTCGGCCAGGAAAAGGCCGTGATCGCAGAGGAAATCACCCTCACCTACGGTTTCGTCGAGGCCGCCAACGCCCCCGTGGCAATCAACGGAGCCACCCACGCTGAAGCGACGCCAGAGCAGACCGCCTCCCTGCCGTCGCCGACTCCGCTGCGCGCGGCGCTCAACGCCTGACGCAAAGCTCGACTCCACCCCACTTCGACGGCGGCTGCATCAGCCGCCGTTTTTTTTGGCCGTAACGCGATCCCGGGACAAACCTCCCGCGTTGACCGCGACCCGCCGTTGACCTTCACTGCCGCCTTCCAACGGGCATGCCCAGAGTTTTTATCACCGGACTCGGACTCGTCACCAGTATCGGCAACGATACCGCCACCGTCGTGCGCAACCTGCGCGACCTGCGCCACGGATTCGAATCCTACCTTCCTTTTCAGAAGCCTGAAATCCCGGTCAAGGTGACGGGAACGATCAAGGGATTCACGACCGATTCCCCCGATCAGGAGGACTGGACCTTTCCGGCGCGCTACAAGATCAAGCGCGAGCTCCTGCGGACCATGGCCCCTCACGGTCTCTTTGCCCACTGCGCCATGCTGCAGGCGGTGGAAGACGCGCAGCTGGCGGACGCGGATATTTCTAATCCCCAAACCGGCCTTTATGCCGCTTCGGGCGGCTCCCCCTACCTGACGGCCTACCACCACGAGCGGTTGCACAAGTTGGGGGTTATGCGCTGTTCCCCCCTCGGCATCGTCGCGTCGATTGTCGGCACGCTGAATTTCAATTTGGTGGCCGGCTTCAAGATCCAAGGTTCGTCGTGCGGCTTTTCCTCCGCCTGCGCCTCTTCGGCCCACGCGATCGGCTTCGCCTTCGACGACATCAGCCTAGGCCGCCAGCACCGCATGTTTGTCGTGGGCGGCGAGGACGGAAACCTCGACGCCATTCTGCCTTTCGCAGGTATGCGCACCCTGTCGCTGCAGACCGACCCGAACCTCGCCTCCCGGCCGTTTGACGCGGGTCGCGACGGCTTTGTCGGGACCGGCGGCGGCGCCGTGCTGGTCTTGGAAAGTGAAGAGGAAGTCGCCCGCCGCGGGGTTAAGCCGTATGCAGAAGTCCTCGGCTGGGGTCAGGCATCCGACGGCTACAACGTCGCCATTTCTCATCCCGAAGGCAGCGGCTCTGCCGCCGCAATGTCGAACGCCCTCCGGGCGGCCCGGGTGTCGCCCGCCGAAGTCAACTACGTCAACGCCCACGCAACCTCGACACTGATCGGGGACATCTCCGAGGCGAAGGCGTTGCGCACCGTCTTCCAAGAGTCGCTGCCCAGGGTCGCGGTCAGTAGCACCAAGGCGCTGACCGGTCACGGGCTCTCCCTCGCCGGCGCCATGGAGAGCGCGTTTTGCGCCCTCGCCCTGCGGGACGGCTTTATCCCCGGCTGCGCGCACCTGGCAAATGTCGCCCCCGAGTGTCAGGCGCTGAACCTTCCCCGCGCCACCGAAAACCGACAGGCAAGCATTGTCATGAAGAACAGCAGCGGGTTCGGCGGAGCCAACGTCGCCCTCCTGTTCAAACAGATCGGCTGAGCCCGTGGCTGCTTCCCGCGTTTCCGAACTCTACCGTACGGCTTTAATCACGGGCGCCAGCACGGGCTTGGGCCGCGCCTTCGCCGAAATGCTGCTCGCGGAGGGCGTCCTCGTCTGGGGCACCTCGCGGGAGGCGACGCGACTCGCCCCGTTGACCGCCATCGGCGGCGGTCGGTTCACGCCGGTGGCGCTGGAACTCGGCGACGCCGCGGCCCTACAGCAGGTTTTTCGCAGCGCAGACCAGGCGGCTGGCGGCTTCGATCTCGTGATCAACAACGCCGGCTTCGGTGTCTTCGCGGAGTTCTCGACCCCTGATTTCGTACACTGGCAGGAACAGCTCGACGTGATGCTGCTGCGCCCAGCCCAGCTCACCCAACTCGCGCTCCGCGGCATGCGCACCCGGCGGCGCGGCGCCATCGTCAACATCTCCTCGCTCGCCCTCGAATACCCCCTGCCCTTCCAAAGCGCCTACAACATGGCGAAGGCCGGCCTTTCGGCACTGAGCGAAACCCTGATGCTCGAATGCGCCGGCACCGGCATTGTGATCCTCGACGTGCGGCCCGGCGACTACCGGACCGATCTCGACGCCTCGATGCGCCGGCCTCAAAATGAACTCACTCCGCCGATGCGCCGGGTCTGGGTCGAATTTCAAAAACTGATGCGTAGTGGCCCTCCGCCCGCCCACGCCGCCGATGCGCTGCGCCGGGCCCTTCTGTGCAACCGGAGCATGACGCTCCGGACCGGGCGTTTTTTTCAGGCCGTGCTGGCCCCCCTCATCACCCGACTGGGCTCGCTCGCCCAGAAACGCCGCATCCAGGCCCGCTACTACGGGCTCGACTGAACACGATGTCGAAACTGCGCATCCTCGTCCTGACCTCAAGCACCGGCGGCGGCCACGACGCCCGCGCGGAGGCCTTCGCCGAATGGTGCTTCCAACTCTACCGCCACGACGTCGACGTCCGCATCGAACAGATGCTGGAAAAGTCATCCGTCGTAAACCGCACCGGCGTCAACCTCTACAACTGGATCCAGCGCAGTGCCCCCTGGCTGCACAAGTTGTTCTACGCCGTCGTGGAACTGCTCAGCTACATCAACCGGAGCAAGGTCCAGTTCGGCGCCGGCTACTACCTCGGCATTCTGCGCGACTATCAGCCGCACCTCGTGTTCAGCGTGCACGACTGCCTCAACCGCGGTTACTTTCAGCTCGCCCGCAAGACCCTCGGCCCCGGCCGCGTGCGCTGCGCCACGTACTGCGGCGAGTTCTCCGGCGGCTGGGGCTACTCGCGAAACTGGATCGAGCCTTCCGCCGATCTCTATGTGTCCCGCACGCCGACGGCCCGCGACTTCGCGGTGAAGTCCGGCATCCCCGCCGACAAGGCACGTGTCCGGGGCTATCTGATGCTGCCGCGCGCCCATCTGGAGGTGCTGGGGACCGCGGAGCGACGCGAATTCCGGATTAAGCAACTGGGACTCGATCCGGATAAATTCACCGTCTTCCTGGCCACCGGCGGTAACGGGGCGAACAACCACTTCGCACTCCTGCCGGCGTTGCTGAAGTACGCCGACCGGTTGCAGGCGATATTGATCTGCGGCCGCGACAAGCAGACCTACAACGAACTTGTCCACTGGCGCGCCACTCATCCCGAGTTCAGCTGCCATATCGAAGGCTATTCGGAAGCCGTGCACCTGCTCATGCAGGTAAGCCATACGATCGTCACCCGCGGCGGCACCACGACCTGCGCCAAGGCACTGCACTTCCAGTGTCCGATTATCTTCAACGCCTTTGGCGGCATCATGCCCCAGGAGCGGTTGACGTGGAAATTTTTCCGCAACGGCGCCGCTTCCGAGAAAATCGAGGATGCGTCGGACTTCGCCCGCATCATCGACCGCTGGATGGCCGACCCCGCAAGCTACGGGAGCGTGCGGGAGAATTTCCTCAAGCTGCGTTACGAGGAAGACCCGACGGTCCTGATCGACGAACTGGTCCAGCTGGCCAACGAGGTGGCCGAAACCAAGCTCGCCCGCCACCCGTTCCCGCCCAAGACCGGCGGCCACGGCGGGGCCAAAACCTCCCGCGCGCCGTTCGCCGACGGCGCCGCCCGCTGAAGCCCCGGCCATTTTTCCCGCGAAATAGACTTCAAGCCCGGGAAATATCCGCTGTAGCTTCGCCTACCTTGCCCGCCACGCCGCCCGTCATCGTTTATTTTTTCACCACGTTTCCCAAGACGACGGAAACGTTTCTGCAGCGTGAAATCATCGCGATGAAGCAGCATGGCGCCGCGATGCAACTGCACTCGTTCTGGGGCGGCGGCGGCACGTTCCGCGGACTGCCCGTGATCCGCTTCAACAAGTGGCGGCTCCTGAACCTGGTCTGGCTGATCCCCTACGAGGCCATCCGTCGCCCCGAAGTCCTCCAACAGCTCCTCGCCGGCCTCTTCGGCCGGCGGGCCCCCTCCTGGCTCAACTTCTGGGAAAACATGCTCGGCGCCGGTTTTGCCTGCCTCTACGCGCGGGAATTCCGCCGCCAGCCCCCCGCCTGGATTCATGCCGCCTGGGGCGGCGCCCCCGCGACGGCCGCCTGGCTGCTGTGGCGCCTCGACGGCCACCGCTTTAGCGCCGCCGCCCATGCGTATGATATTTATGAGCACGGCGGCGACTGGTGGCTGGCTGACAAGTTAAAACACGCCGCGTTCATCCATACCTCGACCGAAATGGGCCGGCGGGCCCTCATCGAACGCGGCCTCAGCGCGGCACGAGTCCTCTGCATCCGGCGCGGCCTTGACCGGCTGCCGCGGCTGAAACCGCTGCGCGCCTCGCGCTCGCCGCTGCATCTGGTCTGTGTCGCCCGGCTGGTCGAGAAGAAGGGCCTCGATCACCAGCTCCGGATCTACGCCGCCCTGCAGGCCGCCGGAGTGCCTTTCGTCGCCCGCATCATCGGCGAAGGCCCGCTCCGGCCCGCCCTCGAACAGCTCGCCGGCCGCCTCGGCATCGCCGCCCAACTCACCTTCACGGGCCACCTCGCTCACCACGAGGTCTGGAACCAGCTGAACTGGGCCGACGTGCTGCTGCACACCGGCGTCATCGCCCCCAGCGGCGACCGCGACGGCCTGCCCAACGTCATCCCCGAAGCCATGTCCGCCGGCGTAATGGTGGTCACCTCTCCTGCCGCCGCGACGACCGAGGCCATCACGCAGGGAATCACCGGCCTCGTCGCCCCTGCCGAAATGCCCGCCGACTGGGTCGCCGCCCTGCGCCGGCTTGCGAGCGACGATGCATTCGCCGAGCGACTGCGCGCAGCCGCCCGCCGCTGGGTCGAGGAACACTTCGACGCCCACCGCAACGCCCGCCGCCTGCTCAACGAATTCGAACGCGTCACCGCGCCGCCGCCGGCCCCCGCACCCGCCGCCGCGCCGGCGGATCGCGCATGATCTTTTTCGATACAACCAAGACGGGCGGCGCCTCGCACCGCTCCGGACTGAATCGGGTCAGCACCAAATTGCGGGCGGCCCTGGGGACGGCGGCCACGGCTTCGGGCTGGGACCAACCCACGCGCAGCGTCCTCACGATCGCCGGGACCACGCCGTACGCCGGGGACTGGTTTGTCACGTCGGAGCTCTTCTCGGAGGCCGAACGCCCGGGCTTCGGCGCCTGGCTCGACGCCCGCCCGCTCCGCTGCGCAGCCATCTACCACGATGCGATCCCACTGAAGCATCCGCACATTACGTGGCCGCAAAGTGTGGCCCGGCACCCGGCCTACCTGAAACAATTGGCCCGCTTTGACCGGGTGTGGGCCGTTTCCCAGGCCAGCCGCGACGAACTACTCGGCTTCTGGCGTTGGCAGGGCATCGCCACGCCTCCCCCGGTGGACGTCATCCCTCTCGGCGCCGATTTTTGCGCCGCACCGCGCGTCACCTCACGCGCGGTGCAGCCGGCGCCCCGACTGCTGTGCGTGGGCATCTTGGAGCCGCGTAAAAACCACGCGTTTCTCCTCGAGGTCTGCGCCGAGCTCTGGGCCGAGGGCCTCGCGTTGGAACTGGATCTGGTCGGCCGCGTGAACCCCCATTTCGGGCGTCCGATCGTAGCGCGGATCCAAGAGCTCCGCCGCACCTACGGCGACCGCCTGCGGTGGCACGAAGGCGCTGATGACGCGCAACTCGGGAGCCTATTCCGCGCCGCCCGCGCCTCCGTTTTCCCCACCATCGCCGAGGGCTGCGGACTGCCGCTGCTCGAGTCGTTGTGGCTGGGCGTGCCCTGCGTCCACAGCGACCTGCCGGTCCTGCGCGAAAACTCCGGCGGCGGCGGGTGCCTGCCGGTCGCGGTCAACGATCGCCGCGCATGGATGGATGCGCTCCGCGAAGTCGCGACCAACGACACCCTCGTCGCCCAACTCACCGACGGAGCCACCCGGCGCGCCTTGCCCACGTGGCGCGAGACCGCGGCAACGCTCACCACGGCGCTCGTCTGACGCTCCTGCGCCGAAGGCCGGGGACTCTACGCTGATAGGCCCGCCGCGCGGACCGGCCGGACCATGCTACTTCGCAGGGGAAGGAATCGGCGAAGGCGCCGGCTTATTCCCGGCGGACGTCCCCTCGCTTGCCGGAGCCTTCCGCGGCGCATTCGCCTCAAGAATCAGGATGGCCGCCTGCCGCACGGCCGCGATCCGCGGATCGTCCTGCGGCACCTCGACCTTGGTTTCCATCCGCGTGTCGGAGGCCATGTAACCGGCCGCCACCGAGCAGAGCAGCGGCATCGCGGTTTCCACGCGGCCCGCAATGCCCAGCACCGCGACCCGTACGTCCCAAACCTCGGCACCCGTCGGCCGATCGAGGGAATGCCCCGGATTCTCACGCGCCGACCATTGCACGTACGTCTCACGGGACGACGGCTCCGTACGGCCCGCGGTTTCGACCCCAAAGCCCACCTCGATGAAAAAATCCGGCGCAACGGCGGGTGGCGCTTCGTACATGCCGACTCCGACCAGCGCGGCGTCGACACACGCCTTCACCACCGGAATTTGCATTTGAGTCTGGGCGACCACGGACTTCTTCGCGATGAGCCGATACGAACGACCCGACGGTTTTTCCGCCCCGGGCGCGGTGATCGAGTCCACGAGTAACTTGTGCTTCGGCTTGAAGACGTTGCCGCACCCCCCGGCGGCGAGCGTCAGGAGGGCGAGCGGAAACAGCGCCAACGTTCGGAAGCGACGGCTGCAACGATTCATGCGGGTGACGTCTTCCCAATAGTCGGCCGGTTCGAAATCACAAAGCGGGACATGTAACGGCGATGTTACCGCCCAGCCTAGTCGGTCTTCACGCGGGCGCGGTAAAATTCATCGCACCGGGCGTAAATTTCCTTCGGCGAACTCATCGTCAGAGCCTCCGCCGCCAACTTGCGGGCGTCCGCCATCGTCATGGCGCGGACAAAATAACGCACCGACGGCAGCCAGGCGGGCGACATGCTCAGACTGTCGACCCCGAGACCGAGCAACAACGGCGTGTAGACCGGATCACCTGCCATCTCGCCGCATACACTCACGGGGATTTTCTGGCGGTGCGCCTCATCGACGATCTGCTTCAGCGTCCGCAGCACCGCCGGATGCGTCGGCTCGTAAAGGTGCGCGATCCGGTCATTCACGCGGTCGATTGCGAGCAGGTACTGGATCAGGTCATTCGTTCCGATACTGAAGAATGCGCACTGTTTCGCCAGCAGGTCGGCGGTGACCGCCGCGCTCGGAATCTCGATCATCGTGCCGATCTCCATACTCTCGTCGAACGCCACCCCGAGACCGCGCAACTCGGCCTTGCATTCGTCGACCACGGCGACGGCCCGGGCCAACTCCTCGGTGCCGCTGATCATCGGAAACATCAGGCGGGCCTTGCCGAACGCACTCGCGCGCAGGATCGCCCGCAGCTGGTCCTTGAAGATATCCTGATGCTCGAGGCAAAAACGGATCGCGCGGAAACCCATGAACGGATTGTTCTCCTTCGGGAACAAATCCGCCTTGCCCGCCAAAGGCTTGTCGCCGCCGAGATCCAGGGTGCGCACCACCACGGCCTTCGGCGCCATCTCCTCGATGACCGCCTTGTAGGCGAGGAACTGCTCCTGCTCCGGCGGCACCCGTGACGAATTCAGGAAAAGAAATTCCGTCCGGTAAAGTCCGATACCATCGGCAAAGAAAGACTTCGCCTTCGCCACTTCGTCCGCGCGCTCGATGTTCGCCTGCAGCGTCACCGTCAAGCCGTCGAGCGTGACCGCTGGCTGCCGGTTGACCTCCATGAGGCGCGCCTCGAACGACTTCTTGCGCTCTTGAATCTTTCCGTAACGGAACAGCGTGCTCTCCGTGGGATTCAGGATCACGAGCCCGTCGTAGCCGTCGACGATCGCCCAGTCGCCGTCGTTCACCCGCGTGGTCAGGTTGCGCAGGCCGACGACCGACGGAATCTTCATCGACCGCGCAACGATCACCGCGTGACTCGTTTTGCTGCCCGCATCCATCACCAGCGCCAGCGCGGCCGAGCGGTCGAGCGTGGCGGAGTCAGACGGCGTGATGTCGGTCGCCACCACGATGCGTTTTTCCGCGAGCCGGCTCAGCGAATTCTCGGCCTGGCCGAGCAGATTTTGCAGCACCCGCTGCGCCACGTCACGCAGATCGCCGGCGCGCTCGCGCAGGTACTCGTCGTCGATCTCCGCAAACGCCTGCACGTAACGGGAGGAAATCTTGTGGAAGCACGTCTCAATGTTGCGCCCCGTCGATTCGAACTCGCGGATCGTCTCGCCGATGAGCGCCTCGTCCTCGAGCACCATCAGGTGGGCGTCAAATATCGCCGCCTCCTCGGGCCCGAGGTTTTTCTCCACCTCGTTCTTGATCTTGGAAATCTGCTGGCGCGTCACCACGAGCGCCCGATCGAAACGAGCCACCTCATCGATCCGCTTCTCCGGCTCAACCTGGTAAGCGGGCACCTCGACGTCACTCTGCAGGTAGACAAAAATCTGGCCGTACGCGATCCCATGCGACGCAGCGATGCCGGTCACTGTGACTTCGGGATTGGCACGGGAGTCCATGAGAAGGATTCGAGGTACGGACCCGAGGGGTGACGGGCCCGACCTGTACGATAACGCGGTGCAGGCGAGAGGGGGTCAATCTGGATTTACGCGAGACGCGTCTCTATCACAAACGTCGAATCCCCCCAGGCCGCCCGGATGGTCGCCCGGATCGGCCCGATCGAGGTGGACTCCGGCAGCAACGCAAAGCAGGCGCTCCCGCTGCCGCTCATGCGGGCCGAAAGCCCGAACTCCGCCTGCAACCGCTCCAGCAATACAGGCAGCGCGACAAACTTCGCGCACGCCGGCGGCTCCATGTTGTTAAAGAGCAGATCCTCCAGCGGCGCCGCGCCGTCCCCCAGCCACGCCGCCAACCGGGCCTCGGCCTCTGGCGCCGGCAAGTAACCACCCGGCGCCGACGCCACGAGCCGGCCGTAGGCCCAGGGCGTCGAAATCCCGAATCCGGGCTTGAACACCAGCACCCGACGGCCGCGGATCCGCCTGACCGCCGCATCGGGCAAAGGATCTACTCGCTCGCCGCGGCCGCGCATCACCACCGGGGCACTCCGTAAAAACAATGGACAGTCAGATCCCAGTTGGGCCGCCGTCGCCGCCATTTCCTCAGGCGTCAATCGGCCGGCGTGGTCACTGATTTCCTGCAATAAGCGCAACGCCGCCACGGCATCGCTGCTGCCACCCCCGAGCCCCGCGCCCATCGGCGTGTGTTTCTCCAGCACAAAAGCCGCCCCGGCCGCTGCCCCGGGCCGCCCCGCCGTCACGCGCCTGAAAGCGGCGGCCGCCTTCAGGACCAAGTTTGCGTCGTCCACCGGCACCTCCGGATCAGAGCAGGTCAGGGAAAAAACCGGCGCCGGCGCCACGCTCAACCTGTCGCCGAACTCCAGCGGCGCCACGACCGAAACGAGATCGTGAAAGCCATCCGGCCGCCGCCCCGTGATCGCGAGGAAGAGATTCAATTTGGCCGGAGCCTGGACGGATAGGGCTGCCACGAGCGTCTCGGCAGCAAGGCACAGCCGCCGCTCCGAATCCAGTCCGACGTCGTCGCGGCGCCCGGCCGCTTGACAGGTGGGCGGTAAAAAGCCGGCAGAGCAGGAGGCACCGGCGACTCGCCCGAGCCGCCACGTGGCCTGCAGATTTGTGATGCAACCCGCCCGCCGGTCTCTACAGCTTGCCCATGGCTTGTGATCTGATCCTCGTCCTTGACGCCCAGTCGCCGCGCGATGTCACCCCCACCCTTCGTCAACTCCAGGGCACCGTCCGCTGGGTGAAGGTCGGGTTGGAAATGTTCACCGCCTGCGGCCCCGATTGCGTACGCGAAATCGCCGGCCTGGGCTTCAACGTCTTCCTCGACCTCAAACTGCACGACATTCCGAACACCGTCGCCAAGGCAGTCGAATCCTGCGCCAAGCTTCCCATCGGGATGTTGACGCTGCACACCGTCGGCGGCCGCGAAATGATGCAGTGGGCCGTCAAAGCCCAGCAGGATCATGCCCCCGACCTGCTTCTGCTCGGCGTTACCGTCCTCACCTCGATGAGCGCCGCCGGCCTCGCGGAAACCGGCGTCGCCGTCAGCCCGGAGCAACAAGTCGTCCGCCTCGGCCGGCTCGCCGCCGACTCCGGCCTGCGCGGCCTCGTCTGCTCGCCGTTGGAAATAACTCCGCTCCGCGCCGTGCTGCCCCCGGAGATCGCCCTCATCACACCCGGCATCCGTCCCCGCGAGGCGAAAGCCGATGACCAGACGCGCATCATGACTCCCGGCGACGCCGCCCGCGCCGGCGCAAATTACCTCGTGGTCGGCCGCCCGATCTTCAAGGCTCAGGACCCGGTCGCCGCCGCCCGCGCCATCCTCGCCGATGCCCGGGAAGTAAGCGCGGGGAAGTGAGCGGTGAATCGCAATCGGTGATCGGCGACCCGCAATGGATAAACCGTGAGCAGCGACTGGGGGCCCGTGATGCAGCAGCCAAGAACCCCCACCCAGCTCCCGCTATTGCGAACCCGCCAACTCCGGCTACAGCTGAGACCTCGCCGCTGCAGTTCTCCGACCTCCGGCTCCTGACCTCTGATCGCTGATTACTGATCACCGCCCACTCCGCCTCCCCTCAACCTTCGCCCCCTCCACACCGTGTCCCGCACCGCCGCCATTTTCCTCGCCGCCGGCAGCGGCACCCGCATGCAAGGTGCCGTTCCCGACAAGGTGCTCGCGTCGCTCGCCGGGCGCCCGGTGTTCGCCTACTCGGCCGCCGCCTTCATGCGCAGCGCGGTCGCCGATCTCTACGTCGTCGTCTACCGTGACCAACGCCAGATGATGGAACTCTCCGCCTACGCGCCGACCCCTTCGGTCCTCGTGGCCGGGGGGCGCGAACGCCAAGACTCGGTCATCAACGCGCTCGCCGCCCTTCCGTCCGACATCGAGCACGTCTTCATCCACGACTGCGCCCGCCCGCTCATCCAAGCCGAACAACTGGTCGCGCTGCACAAGATCGTCCGGCGCGAAAATGCCGTCGTGCTCGCTCATCGCGTGACCGACACCATCAAGGAGCACCGCGACGAGGGCCACCTGCGCACATTGCACCGGCCGAGCCTCTGGGCGATGGAGACCCCACAGGTTTTTTCCCGCGAACTCATCTGCCGAGCGTACGCCCGCGTGACCGATCGCAAACAGCACGTCACCGACGACGCCCAGGCCGTCGAGGGCCTCGGCCATCCGATCGCACTGCTCGAAAATTCTTCGCCCAATCCCAAGCTCACGTCGCCCGCCGATCTCGCCTACCTCGCATTCCTCCTCGCCCGCACCGAGGTCGAGGTCTGACCGCCGCGTGCCCGTAACCCGACGCAGGAGCGCAGGGTCCGCGCCACCCGGGCCAACCCAGCGCCGGCTCCTTCATTTCCACCCATGAACTTCCGCATCGGCCACGGCTACGACATCCACCGCATCGTCGCGGGCCGGCCGATGGTACTGGGCGGCGTCACGTTCGAAACGGATTACGGTTTGGAAGGTCACAGCGACGCCGACGTCGTCACGCACGCAGTCTGCGACGCGCTGCTCGGTGCCGCCGGCCTGCCGGACATCGGCCACTTTTTCCCGAACACCGATCCGGTTTATAAGAACATCGATTCCCAAATCCTGCTCGCACGGGTGTGCAGCGAGCTGTCGAAGCGCGGCTTCGCCATCGGCAATATCGATGTCAGCGTCATCGCTGAAAAACCAAAGATCTACCCGCGCCTCGCCGAGATGCAAGCCGCCCTCGCCAAGTCCACTCACCTGCCCGTCACCAACATCGGCCTGAAAGCGACCACCAACGAGGGCGTCGACGAAATCGGCCGCGGCCTCGCCATCGCCGCCCATGCGGTGGCCCTGATCGCCAAGCTCTGATCGCATGCGATTTTCCTTTCGCCGTCCGACCTCGCTCCTCCGGATACTGATCGCAAGTCTCCCGCTGCTCGCCGCCACCGGCTGCCTAAAGCGGGAAAGCCAGGTCCAAAACGGCAACCGCGACCAGATCCTGCACCGCGGCATCGGCTACGAGGTCACCGAGCTTGATCCCCACCTCGTCACCGGCATCGCCGAGGGCAACGTCCTGCGCGCGCTTTTCGAGGGTCTCGTCACCGAGGACCCCGTGGACCTTCACCCGGTGCCGGGTGTCGCCGAGCGTTGGGAAATGTCGCCCGACGGCCTGGTGTACACGTTCTACCTCCGCACCAACGCCCGCTGGTCGGACGGCGCACCCGTCACCGCCGCAGACTTCGTCGCGTCGTTTCGCCGGATTCTCACGCCGACCCTCGCGGCCGACTACGCCAACATGCTCTACATCCTTCAGGGCGCGGAGGCGTTTCACAAAGGGGCGACCACTGACTTCGGGCAAGTCGGCGCGGTTGCCTTGGACGATCACCGCCTGCGCCTGACGCTGGAGCATCCGGCCTCGTACTTCCTCGCCCTCCTCACGAATCCACCCTGGTTGCCCGTGCCGGTTTCGAGCCTCGCCAAGACCGGAGAGGTCTATGTGCGCGGCAACACTTGGACCCGCCCCGCCAGCATCCGCTCCAACGGCCCGTTTAACCTGAAGAAGTGGCAGACCCACCAGATTATCGTCGCCGAGAAATCGCCGACCTATTGGGACGCCGCCAACGTCCGGCTCAACGCGATCCATTTCTACCCGATCGACAGCGTCGACGCGGAGGAGCGCATGTTTCGCGCCGGCCAGTTGCACCTCTCAGAGGCCGCGCCGGTCAGCAAGATCGACAGCTACCGCCGCGACTCCGCCGCCGTCCTGCGCATCGATCCGTACCTCGGCACCTATTTTTACCGCTTCAACACCCGCAAACCGCCGTTCAACGATGTGCGCGTCCGCCGCGCCCTCGCCCTCGCCGTCGACCGCGAAGCCCTGGTGAGCAAAGTCCTCCGCGGCGGGCAGCGCCCCGCCTTCGCGCTGACCCCGCCGGGCACCGCCGGCTACACCGCGCAGGCAAAACTTGGCACCGACGTCACCGCCGCCCGCGAGCTGCTGAAGGCGGCCGGGTTTCCCGCCGGCAAGGGTCTGCCGCCCTTGGAAGTCCTCTACAACACTTCGGAAAACCACCGCATCATTGCCGAGGCCCTGCAGGGCATGTGGCGGCAGGAACTCGGGGTTGAGGTCAGCCTGGTAAACCAGGAGCAAAAGGTCGCCCAAGCCGCACGCCGGACCGGCGATTACCAGATCCTCCGCTCCGACTGGATCGGCGACTACCTCGACGCCTCCACGTTCCTCGAAGTGTTCCGCGGCGACAGCGGCAACAACTACACCGGCTGGGCCAACGCCGACTACGATGCGGCCCTCTTCGCCGCGGCGCGCACCACCGAAGCCGCGGCGCGGCACGCGCTCTTTCAAAAAGCCGAGGCCATTCTGCTCGAAGCCGCGCCGATCATCCCGCTGTACCACTATACGCACGTGTTCCTCCTGCAGCCGTCGGTGAAGGGCTGGAACCCGACGTTACTCGACCATCACCCGTACAAGCATGTCTGGCTCGAAAAGTAGCGTCAGCTTCCCCGCCGTCGCGACGCTGGGCCGTTGCATCATACTCGCTGTCGCCCTGGCCGGCTGCGCCAAACGCGAAGCGCCGCAAGCGTCGCCCGCGGTCGCCCCGCAAATCCTGCGACTCAGCCAGCGCAATGAGCCGGCGGACCTCGATCCCGCGAAGACCACCCTCGCCGACGAGTTCGGCATCCTGCGCACGCTGTTCGAAGGCCTGCTCATTCCTGGCGCCGACGGTGGAACCCCGCGGCCCGGCGCGGCGACGCGATTCGCGGTCTCGCCCGACGGCCTGACCTACACGTTTCATCTGCGGCCCGACGGCCGCTGGTCCGACGGCACCGCGGTGACCGCCGCGCACTTCATCGACGCGTACCGTCGCATCCTCTCGCCCGCCAACGCCGGCCCGAAGGCCAACGTGTTCTACGGCGTGAAGAACGCCCGCGCCTTCGCCACCGGCAAACTCAACGACTTCGCCGCCGTGGGCTTCAGCGCGCCGGACGCCCGCACGCTGGTGATCACCCTCGCCGGCCCGAATCCACGCTTCCCTTACGCCGTCGCGAGCGGCCCCTGGCTCCCGGTCCGGACCGACGTCGTCGTCAAACACGGCCGCAACTGGACCCGACCGGAAAACTTCGTGGGCAACGGCCCCTTCCTTCTCGCGGAGTGGCGCCCCGACCAGCGCATTGTCGTGCGCAAGAATCCCGCCTGGCACAACGCCAGCGGCGTGAAACTGGCCGAGATCCACTTTGTCCGCTTTGACAGCGGCGACAGCGAGGAACGCGCGTACCGCGCCGGCCAAGTCGAGGCGACCATGGCAGTGCCCTTCAGCAAAGTCCCCGGCTACACCCGGGAGCGCACGGCCGAACTGCACAAACGGGCAATGATCGAGACCCGTTACCTCTCGTTCAACACCCAGCGCCCGCCCCTGAACGACGCGCGCGTTCGCCGCGCCCTCGCGCTCGCCATCGATCGCACCCAACTCGCCGAACGCGTCCTGCAGGGCGGCCAGCCGGCGACGGGGCGTTTCGTGCCGCCCGCACTCCGGGCCGCCGTCGAGCCGGACCTGTCCACCGTCGAACACCAGCACGACCCAGCTGCCGCCCGCGCCCTGCTCGCCGCCGCGCACCTCACCCCAAAAAACTTCCCGCGCCTTGAATTGTCGTTCTGGTCAAGCCCGGCCGTGCTGGAAGCCATCCAGGCCATGTGGCGCCAAGAACTCGGCCTCGAGGTGGCCCTCGCCCAACGCGAGGCACGCGTGCATCTCGCCGCTTTGAGCACCGGCGCCTACGACATCGCGTTCATGACCGCGATTCCCGACCTCGCCGACCCCGCGGACCTCCTCGGTGACTTCACCACGGGCGCACCGGAAAATTATCCGCACTGGGGCGACGCCGCCTTCGACGCGGCGCTGATCCGCGGCGACATCGCCGCCGCCGAACGTCGTCTGCTCGAGGCCGTGCCGCTCACTCCGCTTTATTTTAATACCAAGATCTGGCTGATGTCCCCGCGCGTCCACGGCTGGGCGGAGGACGGACTCTGGTCGCGCAGCTACGAGCAGGTCTTCCTGGACGAAAAGTAAAACGCGCGATCAAGCCAGCGGCGGAGGACGCGCGCTTGCCGAGTCGCCGTCAGGGGTTTTTCCTGTGCCATGCTTCGTCGCCACCTGACTCTCCTTTTGCTGCTGCTCGGTGCCCTCTTCACCGCCGGCTGCGGCAAAAGCAAAAAACCGACCGCGACCACCGGCGCCGCGACGGGCGGCGTCCCACAAATCTGGCACGTCGGCAACGGTTCGGAACCCCAAGACCTCGACCCGCAGGCGATCACCGGCGTGCCCGAGCACAAGCTCATGATGGCGCTGTTCGAGGGCCTTGCCACGGAGGATCCGCAGGATCTCCACCCGGTGCCCGGTCTCGCGGAGTCGTGGGACATCTCAACCGACGGCAAAGTGTACACGTTCCATCTGCGCAGGAACGGCCAGTGGTCCGACGGCTCGCCGCTCACCGCCGACGACTGCCTGCAGTCCTACAAGCGGATGATCACCCCCGAGTTTGCCTCCGAATACGCGTATCTTATCTACGACTACGTCGTGGGCGCGAAGGAATACTACGACCGCAAACTCGCTGATTTCGCCCAGGTCGGGTTCAAGGTAATCGACGAGCACACCCTGCAGGTGACGCTCAAGAATCCCGCGCCCTACCTGATGGGCATCATCGCCAGCCACTACGCCTGGACGCCCGTGCCGGTGAAGGTCATCGCAAAGTACGGCCCGATCGACCGCAAGCGGACGGGCTGGACCCGGCTCGGACGTTTGGTGAGCAGCGGGCCGTTCCAGCTCAAGGAGTGGGCGCCCAACCAGAAGATCGTCGTGTCCCGCAACCCGCACTACTGGGACGCCGCCAACGTGAAACTCGACGAGATCCACTTTTACGCCGTCGAGGACAACGCGACCGAGGAGCGGATGTTCCGCACCGGCCAGCTCCACAAGACCAACACGATGCCGAGTGCCAAGATCGACGTCTACCGCCGCGACCTGCCCGAGTCGCTGCGGATCGAACCGTACCTCGGCGTTTACTTCTACCGCTGCAACGTGAACCGCCCGCCGCTGAACGACAAGCGCGTCCGCAAGGCCCTGGCCCTCGCCATCGACCGCGAGTCGATCGTGCAGAAGGTCTCCCGCGGGGGACAAACCCCGGCCTACGCCGTCAGTTATCCCGGCACCTCCGGCTACATGCCGCGGGCGAAGCTCACCGGCACGATCGAGGACGCCAAACGCCTGCTGGCGGAGGCGGGCTTCCCGGGCGGCAAGGGTTTCCCGAAGGTCGAGTTGCTCTACAACACTTCGGAAAGCCACCGCGCGATCGCGGAGGCGATCCAGCAGATGTGGAAGCGCAACCTCAACATCGACATCACGCTCTTCAACCAGGAGTGGAAGGTGTATCTCGATTCCCAGCACACCACGAACTTTACGCTGCAGCGCTCGGGCTGGGTGGCCGACTACGTCGACCCGCACGTGTTTCTTGAAATCTGGGTCTCGGGCAACGGCAACAACGACACCAACTGGAAGAACCCCGCGTACGATGCGCTGTTCCAGCAGGCGCTCGCGGCGAAGAGTGTCGAAGCCCGCTACGCGCTCTACCAGCAAATGGATGAAATCCTGGTCGACGAATGCCCGGTCATCCCGATCTACCACTACACGAGCGTTTACGCGCTGAGCCCGAAGGTGAAGGGATACTACCCGACCCTCCTCGACAATCACCCGTACAAGTACATCTGGATCGAGTAATCGGGGTCGCGGTGGAGACCGCAGCCCGGCGGCCGATCCGGCCCCGCCCATTGGGCGAACCTGCGCCAGGGGGATTCCAATCAGCGGGCAACGTTGCGGGCCTGAACCCGCCGCGGTTCTACGGGCGACCCCCGGGCCGCTCTGCGGATTACCCCTTGTGTCGCTTCCGCGTTCTGCCATCTGAGACCAGACCCTCATGCTCCGTTTCATCACGTCGCGCCTTCTGCAGTCGCTCCTCGCGCTGTTCTTGGTCATCACCGCGACCTTCTTCATGATCCGGTTCGTGCCGGGCGGTCCGTTCACCGCCGAAAAGGCCGTGACGCCCGAGATCCTGCGCAACTTAGAAGCGCACTACGGCCTGGATAAACCGCTCTGGCGGCAATACCTCGACTACCTGGGCAGCCTTGCCCGCGGCGACCTCGGACCCTCGTTCAAATACCCAAACCGCACGGTTAACGAGATCATCGCCGACAAGGTGCCCGTCTCCGCCGAACTCGGCGGGCTTGCCCTCGGCTTTGCCCTCGTGCTCGGCGTCGGCCTCGGCACCGTCGCCGCGGTCCGCCGCAACACGTGGATGGATTACACCGCCTCGACGATCGGCATGTTCGGCATCTCAATCCCGACCTTCGTCGTTGGCCCGCTGCTCGTCCTCGGCTTCGCGATCCACCTCGGCTGGTTCAACGCCTCCGGCTGGTACGGTCCGCTCGACCGCGTGCTCCCGGCCTTCGTCCTCGGTCTCGCTTACGCCGCGCCGATCTCCCGCCTGACGCGTGGCGGCATGCTCGAGGTGCTGCATCAGGATTTCATCCGCACCGCCCGCGCCAAGGGCGCCTCCGAGTTTCGCGTGGTCACGCGCCACGCCCTCCGCGGCGGCCTGCTCCCGGTGGTGTCGTTTCTCGGCCCGGCCGTCGCCGGCATCCTCACCGGATCGTTTGTCATCGAGACGATTTTCCAGATTCCCGGCATCGGCCGTGAGTTCGTGAACAGCGCGTTCAACCGCGACTACACCTTGGTGCTCGGCACCGTGATCCTTTACGCCGGGCTCATCATGACGCTGAACCTGGTCGTCGACATCATCCAGGCGTGGATGAACCCGAAGGTGCGCCTGGAGGGCTGACCGATGAGCAACCCCACCTCACCCACGCTCGCGGCGGTCGTCGCCGAACCGGTCGAAAAGGGCAACTCGCTCTGGCACGACGCGTGGTTGCGCCTGCGCAAGAACAAGCTCGCGGTCTTCGGCATGGTTACGATTGCGGTCGTCACCGTCGCCTGCGTCGCCGGTCCCTGGATGGCCTCCTACGGTTACGAACAGCAGGACCTGATGAACACGTTCGCGCCGCCGAACGCGCAACACTGGCTCGGCACCGACCAACTCGGCCGCGATCTGCTGGTGCGGCTGCTCTTCGGCGGCCGCGTGTCGCTCGGCGTCGGTCTCGCGGCCACGTTCGTCGCACTGACGATCGGCGTGACCTACGGCGCGGTCTCCGGCTTTTTCGGCGGCAAGCTCGACGCCCTGATGATGCGCACGGTCGACATCATCTACTCCCTGCCATTCGCGATCTTCGTGATTCTGCTCATGGTCTTCTTCGGCCGGAACATCGTCCTGCTCTTCGTGGCGATCGGCGCCGTCGAATGGCTGACGATGGCACGCATCGTCCGCAGTCAGGTCATGGCGGTGAAGAAAATGGAGTTCATCGAGGCGGCGCGGGCGATCGGCTTCGGCCGGCGCCGGATCATCTTCCGGCATATCCTGCCGAACATTCTCGGCCCGATCATCGTTTACACGGCGCTCACCATCCCGGGCGTCATGATGCTCGAGTCGTTCCTCAGCTTCCTCGGCCTCGGCGTGCAACCACCGATGAGTTCGTGGGGCGTGTTGATCAAGGACGGGGCGGAAAAAATGGAGGAATACCACTGGCTGCTCGTTTATCCGGCCGCGCTATTTTCCCTTACCCTGCTCTCGCTGAACTTCGTGGGCGACGGCCTGCGGGACGCGTTGGATGTGCGGTCCTCGAAAGATTGAGGTGGAACGGGCCGCGCTGGCCGCGTTCTAATCTCCGCGTCGTATGATCAGCCGATTTCGCCCCTACTTCCGCTACCTGCGCCCGCAGCGCGGCCTGCTCATCGGGGCGATCGCATGCGGCATCCTGGCGGGCGTAGCGTCGGGCTTCGGCCTGCCGTACATGGTGAAGAAGGTCTTCCCCGTAATCTTCGCGCAGAACGCCGCCCCGCTCACCCTTTGGCATCTAATCCAATACACCCTTTGGATTCCCGCCGTGTTCGTCGTGCGCGGGGTCGCGACCTACCTCAACACCTACTTCATCCAACTCGTGGGCACGCGGGTGCTGGAGAACATCCGGCTCGATTTTTTCCGCAAACTGCAGGTGCTGCCACTGTCGTTCTTCCAAAAAAATTCCACGGGGGACCTGCTGTCGCGCGGCCTGGCCGACGCGAACCAACTGCAGGTCACGCTGACGACGGTCGCCAACGAGATCGTACGCAGTCCCGCAAGCCTCGTCGGCAGCATCGGGTTCGTCGCGTGGACCGCGTATACCGAGCAGGGTGTGGCGCTTGTCCTCGTAACGCTCGCCGTCGTACCGCTGGCCGTGCTGCCGATCCGCTACGTCGGCAAAAAACTCATCAAGCGCGCCGGCCGGATTCAGGCGGAGCTCGGCGGCGTTACCGGCATCTTCAGCGAAAACCTCAGCGCCACCAAGGAAGTGCGCGCCTTCAGCCTTGAGGAGCGCGAGATCGCGCGCTTCGGCCGCGCGTCACAAACGTTGATCCGCGCCCAGATGAAGTTCGTGAAGTACGAGAAGGCGCTGACCCCCTTGATCGAGATTGTCTCGGCCGTGGGGATCGCCTTCACGCTGCTCTACGCGTACAAGGTCCACCTGGCGCAGGACACCTTCATCACGCTCATCACCGCGCTCTACGCGAGCTATGAGCCGATCAAGAAACTCGGCAGCCTGAACAACGAGTTGAAACGCGGGCTCGGCTCCCTTGACCGGCTGGAGGAGGTCCTCAACGCCCCCGTCGCGATCGTCGACGCCCCCGACGCCCGCCCGCTGGCCCGCGCCCAGGGCACGCTCGGCTTCGAGCAGGTTTCATTTTCCTATCACGCGGGTGAGCCGGTACTCCGCGACGTCTCCACCGTCATTCCACGCGGCACAGTGTGCGCCCTGGTCGGACCCAGCGGCGCCGGCAAATCGACCTTCGCCAACCTCGTCCCGCGCTTCTTCGACGCCGTGCAAGGCCGCATCACGCTCGACGGCCATGACCTGCGCTCCCTCCGGCTGGCCGACCTCCGGCGCAACATCGCCGTCGTATCGCAAGATCCGGTACTCTTCAACGACACCATCGCGAATAATCTCCTGATCGCCCGCCCCGAGGCCACCCGCAGCGAGGTGGAGGCCGCCGCCCGGGCCGCGTTCGCACACGAATTCATCCTGGGATTTCCGGCCGGTTACGAAACGATCGTCGGTGAACGCGGGGCCCGGCTTTCCGGCGGACAAAAACAACGCCTCGCCCTCGCCCGCGCGTTCCTGCGCGATGCCCCCGTGCTGATCCTCGACGAGGCCACCAGCGCGCTCGACAGTGAGAGCGAAGCGAAAATCCAGGCCGCACTCACGCAGCTCGTAGTCGGCAAGACCGTCCTCATCATTGCCCACCGTTTCTCCACGATCCGCGACGCCTCGATGATTCTCGTCTTCAACGCCGGCACGATCGCCGGCTCCGGCACCCACGAGCAGCTCTACGCCGCGAACGCCTTGTACCGCTCCCTCTACGACCGGCAGCAGGGCTCGGGAGCGTAATCCGTACGTCGCCCTGCGCGTGAGGGCCACCTATCACCACGTGTCGGTCGGTTTGGGAAGAAAGTGAATGAGCGATCAGGACGTGTCGGTCAGTCGAGTCGACCGAGGCGGATGGGACCGAGACAGCAAGGCAGAGGGAGGGTGGCG
>CAIJFT010000093.1 GCA_903820035.1 uncultured Opitutia bacterium | reverse complement strand
CGTCTTCGCGAATGCCCCGAGCAGGGCGGCACGCTTCACTTCCGCCGAGCCGACCGCTTCGTCCTCTCCAACGTACAGGCTCTTGGGCCCGTTACTCGGCGTGAAGCGATTCCTGCGGCGGCTGGAGTAGAGGAACTCCAGGTCGGTCAGGCGTGACCCGGTCGTGAGGGGCGCCAACAGGGCAGCGAGGCCGACCCGCCGTGCGACCGGGCCGATGGACGAGGCCGGGGCGATGGTCGCCAAGGTTTTGGCGAGGGCGCTGGTCTGGTGCATCAGTCCGGCTGCCCGACCAGAACCTCTTCGACCAAATCGGCAAGGTGGCGGGCCTTGCTGGGCCCGCCCCAGAGGTATTCCACCGGAGTTCCGCCCTTCAATTCCTTGCTGGGCGTATGGGCCCAGGTGTTGAACGAGGCTTCATTTTCCAGCAGCGGAACGATTCTCGCGACCTTTTCGAACACGCTCAGGAAGTCCTGGTATTTTCGGGAATCGGGAGTTTGGCTGACGGCGGAAGGAGTGACGCCCAAGGCGGCGGCGAATTTGTGCAACGGCTCGCCGTAGAATGTGGCGACTCGCTTGGCGTCGAGTCGACCCGAGTCGGAATTATGCAGGAAGCTGGTCGCCCCGGAAAGCAGGGGGTGCGCGGCGAGGGCGTTCGACGCCCGCGGACGCTTCGGGGCGGTTGCGGGGGAGGCCCAAAGTGAGGCGCGGCCGCGGAGCAATGTGACCATCGGGCGGATTTCGGAAGTGCCCAGTGCCACGCCGACGCAGGTGCCGGCGGTCATCAAATCCCTCAGGCGGGAATAGTCACGGGGCGTATGGGCCACAAAAAGAGCGATCACGTCGTGGCTGGCGGCTTCGTTTGCGACGGAGCGAAGGCGCCGTAAGCGAACGGAGTCGGGCTGGTTGACCCCGGTGGCAAACAGGCCGACGGCACGGTTGCGGATGAGCGAGCGGACTTCGTTGAAGGCCGTGGATCCGACAATGTGGGCCTGGGGAAACAGGCGGTGCATCTCAGCTTCGACGGCTTGGTCGGCCCAGACGGCGATCGTGGTGGATGGCGACATGCCGGTAAGGTGATATGTAGATAAAAGTAAGCAATAATTAAGGGTAATTTGGGCTGGGCGAATGCTTGCACGCATTGAACAGGGAAGGCCGGGAAGGCGGGGAGAAGATGAGCGGATCGGAGGATGAGCGCCGATGCCGGGGATTCCCACGTTTGCGGTACGAGCGTCGCCGCGTTGGAACGCAGCGACAACGTGGTCTGTTGTAGGCCCGCCCGGTGGGCGGGCGAGTTCGGTACGGTGCGGCCTTACGAAAAAGCCCGGCCAGCGGCCGGGCCTACAGGTATTCCCTCTGGGGCGGCTGCCGGCAGGGAACTCAGACCGGGCTTGGTCGTTCCGTGAACTGGGCCCAGAGGGTGGCGACGGGCCAGCAGGCGCACCAGGTGATCAGGATGGCCGGGCATTGGAAGACGAACTCCCAGCGGGCGTGTATCACCGTAAACAGGACGCCGAGCATCAGGCCGGCGCTGAGCGGGTTGCTCCAGAAATAATTCCGCGTCAGGCCGAGCAGCCAGTAGCCGGCGGCGCCCAGCAGGAGGCAGACCCCGGCGAGCCCGAGGTCGATCGGGATTTCGAGCAGGTCGTTGTGGGCGTGTTCCCAGAACATCGGTCGACCGCTGGCGGCCACCAGGTCGGGATGGCGGTGTTGGTAGATGGGGAAGACGAAAGCGAACCCGCCCGCGCCGACGCCGCGCAGGCCCTTTTCCTGCAGCATTTCCCATGCGGCGGTGGAGGCGCGTTCGCGGTAGAGCAGCGATTCGTCGTCCCGATTGATACCTGATTTCATCCGATCCCAGGCTTCCTTGGTGTTCAGGGCCTCGAAGCCGGTCCGGACGGAGAAGCCGAGGACCAGCAGCAGGCCGAGGGCGATGGCGGGCTTCCGGAATTCGGGCGGGAGGCGCACGTAGTGCACGATGAAGGCGCCGATGCACAGCAGGGAGAAGCCGAGCATCACCAAGGTGGCGCCGCGCGAGTAACTGATGACGATCGCGAAGCCGATGCAGATGGCGAAGAAGGCGAAGACGGCGCTGGGGTTGGATTTTTCGAGCCGACGCAGGCCGCGGACATAGTACCAGGCGGCGAGGCTCGTGGCGGCGGCGAGCACGAGGTTCAGGTAGGCGCTGGCATGGTTTTTGTAGAAGAAGGCGGAGAAGAAGCCGGTGTTGGAGGCGGGGGAGAGCCAGAAGACGCGGCCGCCGCCGGCGAGTTTTTGGACGAGGCCGAAGGCTGCGAGCAGCACGCCGTTGAGGGCGAGGACGGTGAGAAGCAGTTGGACGCTGCGCCGCCGGGTGAAGCCGAGCCAGATGGCGCACACCGTGAGCCAAGCCGAGGCGTAGATGATCAGTTGGCGCCAAGGGCCGCCGCGTTCGAACGGAACCTCGACGCCGCTGGGCAGCCAGCTGAGGAACGGGGTCGCTTCCATCCACCAGCCTTTGCCGTCGGTTCGGTAGGACCAAGCCGGGTTGAGCCCCTGTGCGGTGACGAGCCCGAGCAAGACGAGGCCCAGCCAAAACAACGGGAAGCGCAGCAGGCGCGGCCAGCCCGGGACGCTGAAGGTGGCGAGTCCGGTGTGTTCCTCGGTGTAGGTCCGGTTGAGCAGGGCCACGGTCATTCCCACCAGGCTGAATCCGAGACTCGTCAGCTGGGCCCACGCGTGCATGGAGCCCATGGCCCACGGCAGAAAAACCAGGTGGGTGGCGATGATGACGAGCAGCGCGAGCTCCGTGGGGTGGATTTTGCGGTGACGCTCCCGGCTGCGAAAGTGCTCGAGCGGGAGGGCCCGGTTGGGACGCTCCGGAGCGGGGCTGGAAGGAAGGGCGCCGGGACGGGTGCTCACGCCGGCGAAGGTAGTCCGGCGGATTTCCGCCGCAAGCGTTTCTCCGGCGCGGCTTTGCCCCGCAAGTCCGCTCGAACCGTAGCCCTGCGCGCACGCGCAGGGCGACAAGGTGGCGGCTGGAGGGTTTTCCCAACGAGGGGTGGCACGCGGGCCGCGGAGGTCGCGGGGCCAGAGCAGAGGCTTTCCTCCGCGACCTCCGCGCCTCCGCGTGAACCCTTAAAACGTTCCGCCCGACCAAACACCGCCGCCGATGCGATCCGACGTCGGCGCGACCGAATCAAACGGCCTGGTGCGGCCGATTCGGTGGGGCCGAAGGACTTCCTCCCTGCGCGCACGCGCAGGGCTACAAGGTGGCCGTTGGATGAT
>CAIJFT010000092.1 GCA_903820035.1 uncultured Opitutia bacterium | reverse complement strand
TCTGACCGGAGAGCGAAGAACCGCCCTTCTGCCATTGGTAAGTCGGGGTCGGCGTGCCGCTCGCGGCCGCCGTGAACGTCACCGTCACGCCGGGCGCAACCGACTGCGACGACGGTTGCGTGGTGAAGGCCGGGGCCACGGTCGCGGCATTGACGGCCAGGGTCGCCGCGGAGCTCGTCGCGGAGCCCGCCGAGTTGGTCGCCACGCAAGTATAACTGGCCGCATCGGCGGCCTGTACGTTCGTGAGGGACAGCGTGGTGGTCGTCTTGCCCGCAAGGGCCGAACCGTTCTTCTGCCACTGATAGGTCGGCGTCGGGGATCCACTCGCCGCCACCGTGAAGTTGACGGTCGCGCCCGCCGTGACGGTCTGAGACGTCGGCTGGCTCGTGATCGCCGGCGCGGTAGCCACAACCCCGCCCGTAACCGTAATCGTGTAGTTGAACGTGCTCGAGGAGTTGCCCTTGCCACCCGCCAATTCCCACGCCTTCCAAGTAAAGGTATACGTACCGGCGGTGGTTGGGATGCCCGTCAGGGTCAGGGTGTTGGTCAGAGGGCTCGGATTGGCGGGGATGATCCCGCTCGTATAGCCGCCACTAAAGGTCAGACCAGGCGGGACCGAGCCGCCGATCGTCCAGGATCCGACCGGACCGGGCGCGCCGGAAACGCTGAAAACCACGGTCTTGGTCGTGCCGACCGTGGCGGTGCTGGGGCTGACTGGTGAAGACGTGAACACCGTGGCACCTGCGAGCGAATGCACGGCGCCCATCGCGCCAAGCGCGGTGGCGACATATTTCAGCAGCGCGGTCGCGGGCGAACGCAGCACCACATCACCGGCAGTGGCCACGACGCGTAGCGCCGGCGTGCGCTGGAGCAGCAGCATCAACAAAGCGCCCGGCAATTGCAGCCACTGCATGCGGCGGAAGACTTCGGCGGATAATTTCATGGTTCGGTTGGTTTGAATTTGTTCCGGATTCGGCAGACTTCCGGACACTTCACCGCGGGGACAGAAAGCTGAATCACCGCGATTTTTTTCCGGATACATCATGAGCGATTAGAAACACGGCGAGTAACCCGTCACACGACAAGCGAGGACATAGCCAAAAACCCGTAAGAAACCGGCGGGAACAAATTGTTAAAACTTTATATATCCGAGGGACGATTACCGCCGGCTTCGGCCGGGATTTCGGAACTCACTTGCAGGGAGCTCCCTGCAGAAACTTGGCACGACCAAAAAACGTCCGGGGCGAAATGTCTCAATGGCGCCGCGAACGATCACATCGCGCACTCCCCCGATCCGAGCACGCAATGCACTCCGGGATTAAATCCAGGAGCCGAGCGAAACGCGGGAGCGGTCGCAGCGAATGACGCCCGAAAATCCCGCGCGACCTCGACCGCTAAAGCCGAAGCCGGAGTCACTCAGCTACAGGATCTGCACAGCAACCCTGCGCTCGACGGCACGAGACAACCGTCACCTTTCCTCTGCAGGCTTTGGGCTAGGCCGCTTCCGTGGCGACCAGCCCGCTACGGCCGTCGATTTCCGCCATCACCTGATCGCGGACCGGGATGACCGCCGGATTCGCGAGCAAGTCGCGCGCGATTTCATCCAGCCGGACAAATTGCACGCCCAGCGTTCGGCAACCGGCGAGCAACTCGCGGAACAAAGCCCGCCGACCCATGCCTTCGATTTCAGCATGAAGGGTAAACACATTGAGCCGATCCGCGCGCAAGAGCGAAAGATAATGCGGCACGATCTCCGTATCCGGAAATTCGCTACGACCCATCAGCTCATCGAAAGTCGGCAGCGTGCTCGGGATTTCCAGGGTATTGAAAACCCGCCCGGCCACGCGCGGGAAAAACGGCGACCGGCCGCGCGTATCGCTCGCGTAGAGCATACCGGCCGCATCGTAGACCTCCCGGCTACGGCCGTTGCTCTGCCAGCCGGCCGCGCCCGCGGTGTGCGCCGCGACGCCGAAAACACGACGAAACTCGGTGCGCGCGGCGTCAAATTCGGAGGCGATCTCCGCCAGCGACATGGTCTGCACGTAGTCCTGCCAACGGTAATGGTTGTAGCAATGGATGCCGACCTCAAAGCCGGCGTCGCGCACCGCGCGCATCACGGCCGCGTTGCGCCGGCCGATGTGCGGCGCGGGAAGCAGCGTGCCGTTGAGCAGTGTGCGTAAGCCGTAGATTTCAACCACGCTCGTGCGGCTGACTTTTTGAAAAAAGCCCGGCCGCAATACGCGCGTGATGGCACGCCCGGTCTGGTCCGGCCCGAGAGAAAAAAGAAAGCAGGCCGGAGCTGCGAATTCACGGCAGTCGGCGACCAGATTGGGCACGCCTTCGCGCGTGCCGCGGTCGGTGTCGACGTCGATTTTGAGGGCGAGGCGGATCGGCATGGCGGACCGATGGGACGGGCGGGCGGCGCCTTACTCGAGCCGGTAATCCTTGTGCGCGAGATGATAGTCGAGCGTCAGCTTGATCGCCTGCTTGAGGTTAACCTTCGGCTTCCAGCCGAGGTGCTTACTCGCTTGGGCGATCGACGGCACGCGCTTGTCGATGTCCTGATAATATTTTCCGAAATAGGTGCCCGACGGCACAACGACCGTCTTGGCCTTGGCGGCGTGCTCCACGTAATCCGGATAGTCTTTGAAGGCCGTTACGATCAACTTCGCGAGCGCGGCGACGCTGACTTCGTTCTTCGGATTGCCGATATTGAAGATCCGGCGCGAGGCGCAGCCGTTCTTGTTTTCAATGATGCGCAGCAGCGCATCGACGCCGTCGTCGATGAACGTGAACGAGCGGGTCTGCTTGCCGCCATCCACCAATTGCAGCGGCTTCTGGAAAATAACGTTGGAGATGAACTGCGTGAAGAGGCGGGAGCTGCCCTCCTTGGGCTCCATCACATCGTCGAGTTTCGGCCCGATCCAGTTAAACGGCCGGAAGAGGGTGTAATCGAGTCCGTCGCGTACGCCGTAAGCATAGATGACGCGGTCGAGGAGTTGTTTCGAGCAAGCGTAGATCCAGCGCTGCCGCTCGATCGGACCGTACACCAGTGAGCTCTCCGCTTCGTCAAGTTCATGGTCCGCACACATCCCGTAGACTTCGGACGTCGACGGGAAAATGACGCGCTTCTTGTATTTGGCGCATTTGCGGACGATCTCGAGGTTGGCTTCGAAATCCAATTCAAAGACCCGGAGCGGATCCTTCACATACTGGATCGGGTTCGCAATTGCGACGAGCGGGATGACTGCATCGCACTTCTTCACATGGTACTCGATCCACTCGCGATTGATCGTGATGTCGCCCTCGACAAACTTGAAGCGCGGGTCCCCGAGGCTATCGGTCAGCTTGTGGCTGCCGATGTCCATGCCGTACACCTCCCAGTCCTTTTGGGTGAGGATCGCCCGAGTGAGCGAGCTTCCGATGAAACCATTGGCGCCGAGAATGAGAACGCGGAGTGGCATAGGCAGACGGTATAACCACGAAAACGGGGAAATGAAACGAAGGAAGCTCGAATTTGATCGGGAGGCGGAGCCCCGCGGGGTCCATTGAGTTTCCAAGCTGTAGGCAGGCCCGCACGCGGGCGCGGTTTGATCGCTTATGGTCGCCCCGCGCTCACGGGCAGGGCCACGGTCGGGCCGCGCGCGAGCGCGCTGGCCTACGCCAAGACGTAACCGATCGCCCAGATCTGTGCCTGCGCACCGCGCCACTCGGTCTTGGTCAACTCCAGGGCGCCGTCGCCGGTGGCAATGACGAGCGGGGCGACCGATAAAATCTCCCCGGGGCTGCCCCGCCGGCCGCGGGCTGCCGGCGAATCGGTTTCCGCCCACCAAACCATCAGCCGCACCCCCTCGCAATCGGTGAAAGCACCGGGATACGGGTCGGTCACCGCGCGAATCAGATTGAAAATCTGGGCGGAGGTTTGCCTCCATTGAATCCGGCCGTCATCGGGTTTGCGCCCCCCGAAATACGTCGCATCCGCCTCGTTCTGTGGCGTCTCCCGCACCGTGCCGGCGAGCAGCGGTTCGATTTGCCGCGCCAGCACCTGCCGCGCGCAGGGCAGCACCTGGCGAAACGCCTGCTCGGCGGTGGCGCGCGGGCCGATGGTCACGCCCTCCTGATCGACAACGGCACCGGCGTCGGCGTTTTTCACCATGCGGTGCAGCGTCATACCCAGGCGCGATTCGCCGTGCAGCAAGGCCCAATTGATCGGAGCCCGACCGCGGTATTTTGGCAAAAGGGAGCCGTGCATGTTCCACGCCCCGAGCCGCGGCAGCGCGAGGATCTTGGTCCCGATCATGTGGCGGTAATACACCGAAAGGATCAGGTCCGGCTGAAGCTGCGCAATGCGCTCACGCCACTCCGGCGTGTTGACCGACTCCGGGGTAAAAACCGGGATCCCTTTTTCGCGCGCGGCCACCGCCGGGGTCTTGAACCAAATGTTTTCGTGCGGGTTATCCTCGTGCGTGATCAGGGCAACCACGTGGTCGCCACGCTCCAGCAACAGCGAGAGGCAAGCGTAGCCGACTTCGCTGTAGCCGAAGAAGAGGATACGGGGTCGGTTGCGGTCGGCCGTTGGCATGCGGAGAGTTGAAAGGTGAAAGTTGGAGATTGAAAGCGGTGCTGATCGGATTTTCCCAGCGGGTCGAATCGGGATGGAATGATGCCGTTGAGAGCTGAGGGTTGAGAGACCGATCCCAAGGTCGCGGTGCCTGTTCGCTCAACCCTCAACTCTAAACTCTCCACCGGGGCCGCCGCGGCCCCTCACGCTTTTCGCTCCATCACTTCGCGGACGTGGTAGCGCTGGCGGGCGCGCACGACTTGATAAGTGCGGCCGACATATTCGCCGATCAGGCCGATGCCGACCATCGTCACGCTGATCAGGAAAAATAAAATTCCGAACAGCGTGAAGAGCCCCTCCGCTTCCGCGCCGAGGAAAAGCCGGCGGCAGGCGAGAATGAGCACCAGCACGAAACTGCCCGCCGAGCAGGCCATCGCAAACATCGTGAAGACCTGCAGCGGGGCCAACGAGAAGCCGGTGATGAGATCAAAGTTCAGCCGCACGAGCGCATAGAACGAGTAATTCGACGCTCCCGCGTGCCGCTCCTCATGCTTGACGCCAACCTCGGCCGGGTTGCCGGAAAAACTGTAGGCCAGGGCCGGGATGAAGGTATTGATCGCCCCGCTGAGCACGATCGCATCGATGATGGACCGGCGGTACGCGCGGAGCATACACCCCTGGTCCGTCATCTGGATGCTCGTGGTTTTTTCGCGCACGAGGTTGATGATGCGCGATGCCACGGTCCGAAAAATTGAGTCCTGCCGTTCCAGCCGGTAGCCGCCGACGTAATCGTGGCCCGCGTCGATTTTCTCGAGCAGCTTCGGGATTTCTTCCGGCGGATTCTGCAGGTCCGCATCGAGTGTGACAATGACCTCACCCGTCACACGCTCGAAGGCCGCCATGATCGCCATGTGCTGGCCGTAGTTCGCGTTAAAATCGATGACCCGAGTAACGTCCGGCCGGGACGCGTGCTGGGCTCGCAAGAGCTGGAGCGAGCGGTCGGCACTGCCGTCGTTGGTGAAAATCACCTCATAG
>CAIJFT010000091.1 GCA_903820035.1 uncultured Opitutia bacterium | reverse complement strand
CAGCACATCACCCACTCCGAACTCCGTCAGGGCAGGACCCACCCCGCGGAGGAGCATCGGCTTGTTGACGTCGCCACTGACCACAAATCCAACGATCAAACCATTGTCACCGCTGCCAGCGCGCGACCGGACCGAGAGATTCACAATCCGCGACTGCAGGACCACGTCGGCGGTACTACCATCGTCCACCGCCCCATTCGCGCGGCGGCGGGCCGGCGTTGCAGTCGAGGCCTTCACCACCAGGGTCGCCCGATTGCTCGCCAACCATCCGATACTATTGGAGGCCTCAACCGTGTAGTCGGCCGCGTCGGTGCTACTGACGCTCGACAGGGTCAACGTCGCGGCGGTCGCTCCATTGATATTCTTTCCGCTCTTCTTCCATTGGAACGTCGGCGCCGGGCTACCGGAAGCCTGCACCGTAAATGTCGCATTCGCGCCCTCCGCCACCGAGAGACCCACCGGTTGGGCAATAATGATCGGCGTCGCCGCCAGCACCAGGCTGACCGTATCGCTGGTGACCGATCCCACCGAATTCGTCGCCACCACCGTGTAGTTGGCAAAATCGCTCGTCGTGACCGCCCGCAAAATCAGGCTGCTCGAAGTCGCGCCCGCGACGGCAACGCCCGTCTTGAACCATTGGAGGCTCGGGGTCGGCGATCCAGTAACACTGGTGGAGAAGGTCGCCGTCGCGCCCAGCGCGACCGCTTGGCTGACCGGCTGCTTCGCGAAAGCCGGTTTGGCGGCCACACTCACGACCGCATTGGAGCTGACGACCGAACCCACCGAGTTGGAAACCCGGACCTGATAGGTGGCCGCGTCGGCGGCGTCCACGCTGGTCAAGATCAGCGTCGCCGTGGTCGCCCCGGCCAGGCTCACCCCGTTCTTGCGCCATTGATAAGAAGGAGCCGGGTTGCCAGACGCGGTTACGCTGAGGCGCACCTCGGCGCCGGCCGCAACCGCCAGACTGGCGACGGGCTGAACTGAAATCGACGGAGCCGCGAGCGTGCTGGTTCCGGAGCTGCCCGAAACAACGACGACCGGAGGCGGAGCCACGACCGTCGGGGGAGAAACGACGACCGTGGGCGGCGTCACCACCGGAGCGGTGACGTTCAGCAGCGCCGTGGCACTGGTGACGGAGCCCGCCGAATTAGCCACCACCACACTGAACGTACCGGCATCAGCCAAAGCTACGCTCGAGAAGGCCAGTGTACTGTTCGTGGCCCCGGCCACCGCAACGCCGTTTTTCATCCATTGGAAACCGGGGGCCGGAGTCCCCGTGGCTTGAACCGCCAGCTGCACCGTCGCCCCAGTCGTGACCGATTGCGTCGCCGCCGGTTGGCTGGTGATCGCCGGCGCAACCGCGACCACCGCCGGCGGAGGCGTCACAACCGGAGTAGAGACGGTGACCAGCGCGGCCGAGCTGTTGACCGAACCGACACTGTTCGAAGCCACCAGAACGTAGGTGCCGCTGTCACCCGCGGTAACACCCGTCAGAGCGAGCGAAGCGTTCGTCGCTCCCGCGATCGCAGTGCCATTCTTCTGCCATTGATAGGAAGGTGCCGGTACGCCCGTCGCCGTAGCCGAAAGAGCCACACCGCCGCCCGCCACCGCCGTCAGGCTGGCCGTCGGCTGACTCGAAAAGGTCGGGGCGACGTTCACCACCACCAGCGGCGCAAGCTCAACCGTGAGCACCGCATCGGCGCTGTCCGCCGAACCCGCGACGTTGGCCGCCGTAACCCGGTAGACTCCGGCATCACCCAGCGCCACCGCGGCGATGATGTACGACGTGCCAGTCGCGCCCGCGATGTCGACCCCGTCCTTCTTCCACTGCAGCGTCGGCACCGGCGAACCATCGACGGTGGCGGCGAAAGTGACCTTGGAACCGACCACAACCGCGGCACCACAGTTCAAAGCCAAGCCAAGTAAGACGCCCAAAGCGGAGGCCATGCGCAGAGCGCCAAGGACGCTCGCCAAACCGCGGATGAGTGAGAGGACGGAGTTCATACCCACACCTTCGCCCCCTCCTAGAATTACCAGAACTCAGGAGGCTACCCAACGCCTCGATACGTACCCGCCGCAATGACTCAACTCATTGATTATTATTGTTTAATCTAATTCCTGTTTTACCTTTTTTTACAAGTTCGGTCTTTTACATTCAGTTAATACTCAGGGCGGTGCGTAGGGCTCCGCCAAACCGCCCAAAGCATCCCAAACGCGGGCCGCCGCACCACCGCATCCGCGTCCCTAGCCATGGTCTCAGCCTGTAGGTACCCCACGCCCTGCGGCCGAAGCCGCCGGCAAGAAACACCACACCGCGCCGGCCACCTGGACCGCCGCGCCGGAAGGGCGGCGCGCCAACCAGCCCGGCCGGCGCATCCGATTACCCATTACAGCAGGATCGCCCGCGCGATAGCGTTTCCAGAAATAGGGTCGCCGCGTTGGAGCGCAGCGAAAACGCGGCTACCGCAATCTTGGACCCGCGCTAAACGCAAAAAGCCGCGGTTCACCCGCGGCTTCAACCTGTGTGCGCGGTGCCATCCGCGACTTACCTGTTAGCTCAGAACCAGGAGATCTTCTCGGGCACAAAAATCACGTCGTGCGCCTTCAGATAAAAAGGCTCACCGGCCGCACCATCGAGGATCGCCTTCAGATTGATCGTATAGGTCTTCGTCTGTCCGTCTTCCTGGCGGATCACCCGGACTTCCTTCGCGTTGGCCCGCGCATTGTCAAAGCCACCCGCCTCCATGATCGCGTCGAACGCCGTGAGCGCGCGATCCGGCATGATCTTGCCGGGCTTCACCACCGCTCCCGTCACGAAAACCGAGAAGGACGAGGAAACGACGGTCACCTTGATTTCCTTCGACACCAATTGGGAGGAGTAGGCCTGCACCAACTCCCGCTCAAAATCCGCCGGCGATTTGTCCGCCACCTTGATCTCGCCAATCATGTAAAGATTGATCCGCCCGTCCCGCCGGATCTGCTGGGTCGTATCGAGGTTCTGCGCACCCGGAAACGAAATCCGAACCACGTCGCCCGGGTTGAGCGTCTGGACATCCGGCGAGGTCTTGGCCGGGAGCGGCATCGTAGCCACCGGCGAGGCACAGCCGGCAAAAAACAGCACCATCAGCGCAACAACGGACACCGCCGCCTTGCGCCCGACCGCGGCAAAACCGCCCGCTCCAACACGTGAAACACCAGCCGTGGGTTCAATCTTCATTACCCGACACGGTATTTCCCTAGGGTAAACACCCGCAAGATTTATTCCGGAAGTAGTACCCGCAACCAAGGGGCAAAAACCCCACCCACCTTAAAACGACCCTCTCCACCCTTCCCCGCCTCACCGTAGGGTTCGACACCAGCGGAGAAGTACCTCGGATTCAATTGATGTCTACGACCGGCCTCGCCCCCGCCCCCGGAACCGGCTTTTTTCGCGATCGACCCGCCGTCCGGTGGGGGATCATCGGCTGCGGCGACGTGACCGAACTCAAAAGCGGTCCCGCCTT
>CAIJFT010000090.1 GCA_903820035.1 uncultured Opitutia bacterium | reverse complement strand
GCTCGCTCGCGAGCGCCTCTCCCCTCGTCCCGCCCGAGGGCTCGCCAGCGAACTGGCCGACGCGTCCGCCCATTTTCGCGCCTTGCGTGCACCGCCCACTGATTTCTCCTTACCCTCTCCCTTTCACTCTCACTTTCCCTCCGCCCTCCCCATGCGTCTCTCCGGCAAAACCGTCCTCGTCACCGGCGCCAGCAAGGGCATCGGCCGCACCCTCGCCCTCGCCTGCGCCCGCGAAGGCGCCGACGTCATCCTCAACTACAACTCCGACCGCGCCGGCGCCGACGCCGCCGCCAAGGAAATCCGCACCCTCGGCCGCCAGGCACTCGTCGTGCGCGCCGATCTCAGCAAGGTCGCACAGATCACCCGCATGTTCGCGGCCGCCCGGAAAGCGTTTCCCCGCCTCGACGTCCTGATCAACAACGCCGGGCTCACCGGCTGGGCGAGTTTCTTCGACACCACCGAGGAGAAGTGGGACGTGGTCCTCGACACCAATCTCAAAGGCACCTTCTTCTGCTCGCTCGCCGCCGCCCGCTGGATGCGCGAAACGAAAACCGCCGGCAGCATCGTCAACGTCTCGACGCAGTGCGCCGAGCTCGCCGTCAAAAACCTCGTCGCGTACGGCACGAGCAAGGCCGGCATCCACGGCATGACCAAGCAGCTCGCCATCGAGCTCGCCCCCCTCGGCATCCGCGTCAACACGTTCGCCCCCGGTCCCGTCAACGTCGACCGCAACCTCAAGGACGACCCCGACTACCGCGACGTCTGGGGCGCGATGATCCCGCTCGGCCGCACCGCCGAGGCCGAGGAGATGATCGGACCCGCCTTGTTCTTGGCCTCATCCGAATCCAGCTACGTCACGGGCCAAACCTTGTTCGTCGACGGCGGCTGGACCGTCCAGGGCATGGTCCCCGCCAGCAACGTCGAGAAGGCCGCCCGCAAGAACAAGTGACGCCACCCGCAACTTCGCCCCGCATGACCCGTATCTACGCCACCACCACCGGCCTCGTCCTTGAACGCGCCGGCCACTGCGTCGCCCCCGCCCGGCCGTTGTCGATCGACGACCTCTTCCGTTCGCCGGACGCGTCCGCGCTCGTCGATACGGTCTTCGCCGAAGGCCGCGTGACCTCCGCCCCGACCTCGGTCCTCGCGCCCGTCCAGTCGCAGGAAGTCTGGGCCGCCGGCGTCACCTACCTGCGCAGCAAGTCCGCCCGCATGGCCGAGTCGAAAGACGCCGGCGGCGGCACCTTCTACGACAAGGTTTACGAGGCCGACCGCCCCGAGCTCTTCTACAAATCCGCCCCGCAACGCGTCGCCGCGCCCGGCACGCCCGTGCGCATCCGCGCCGACTCGCGCTGGAACGTACCCGAGCCGGAACTCACGCTCGCGATCAACGCCGCCGGACAAATCTTCGGTTACACGCTCGGCAACGACATGAGTTCGCGCGACATCGAGGGCGAGAACCCCCTCTACCTGCCGCAGGCCAAAGTCTACGACCGCAGCGCCGCGCTCGGCCCGTGTCTCGTCGTTACGAATACGCTGCCCGTTGCCGAGTCGGTCATCGCCATCGAAATCCGTCGCGGCGGCGCCGCGGTCTTCGCCGGCGAAACCACCGTCGGCCGCATCAAGCGCCCGCTGCCTGCACTCGCCGCCTGGCTCTACCGCGAGCTGAGTTTCCCGCAGGGCGCCTACCTCATGACCGGCACCGGCATCGTGCCGCCCGACGCCTTCACCCTGCAGGCCGGTGACGAAATCCGCATCACCCTTGCCGCCGTCGGTACGCTGGTGAACACCGTCGGCTGAGCCCCACCCCAAACCACCTCCTCGATCATGACGCTCCTCGGCTTCAGCCAACTCGCCGGCACCACCGGTAAACCCGGCGGCAAAACGTTTCACGCCGTCAATCCCGCCACCGGCGAAGCGCTCGCGCCCGCCTTCCACGAGGCATCCGTCGACGAAGTCGACCGCGCGCTGCATCGCTCGAACCACGCCTTCGCCGTCTACCGCGGCCAGAGCGGCGCCGAGCGGGCCCGTCTGCTGGAAACCATCGCAACGGAGATCGAGGCCCTCGGTGATGCGCTGCTGCAACGCGCCCACGCCGAAACCGGCTTACCCTTGGCGCGCCTCACCGGCGAACGCGGCCGCACCTGCGGGCAACTCCGGCTCTTCGCCCAAGTCGTGCGCGACGGCTCGTGGGTCGACGCCCGCATCGATCCCGCGCTGCCGGACCGCCAGCCGCTGCCGCGCCCCGACCTGCGCCGGATGCTGATCCCCCTCGGGCCGGTCGTGGTCTTCGGCTCCAGCAATTTTCCGTTGGCCTTCTCCGTCGCGGGCGGTGACACCGCCTCGGCCCTCGCGGCCGGCTGCACCGTCGTCGTGAAGGCGCACCGCGCCCACCCGGGCACCTCCGAACTCGTCGGCGGCGCCATCAACCGCGCCGTCGCCGCCTGCGGCCTGCCGGCGGGCGTCTTTTCGCTCGTGCATGGCGGCGGCGCCAGCATCGGCATCGCGATGGTCAAACATCCCGTCACGACCGCCGTCGGCTTCACCGGCTCGCACACCGCGGGCCGCGCGCTGTTCGACGCCGCCGCCTCCCGGCCCCACCCGATCCCGGTGTTCGCCGAGATGAGCAGCCTCAACCCGGTCTTCCTGCTGCCCGGCGCCCTGCGCGAACGCGGCGCCGCCCTCGCCACCGGCCTCACCGGCTCCTTCACCCTCGGCGTCGGCCAATTCTGCACCAAGCCCGGACTCGTCTTCGCCCTGCGCGGCGCGGACACCGACACCTTCCTCGCCAAACTCACCGAAGCCGTCCGCGCCGCCCCGTGCGGCACCATGCTGACACCCAGCATCCGCGATGCCTTCGCCGAAAACCTCGCCAAGGTCACCCGCGTCGCCGGCGTCACGCCCCTCGCCGCGGGCGCCGTCGCGAATGCCGCCAAGACCGAAGCCCAGCCCAGCGTCGCCAAGGTCGACGCCGCCGCCTTCCTCGCGCATCCGGAACTCGCGACTGAGGCGTTCGGCCCCTTCACCCTGGTCGTGCTCGCCGACAACCCCGGCGAACTCACCGCGTGCGCCACCGCCCTCGAGGGCCAGCTCACGGCCACCCTGCACGGCACTCCCGACGACCTCGCCGCCGCGCGCGGCCTCGTCGCGGTGCTTGAGCAAAAGGCCGGCCGCGTCGTCGTGAACGGTTTCCCGACCGGCGTCGAAGTCAGCCCCGCGATGAACCACGGCGGTCCGTATCCGGCCACCACCGACACCCGTTCTACCTCCGTCGGCACCGCCGCGATTTTGCGTTTCGCCCGCCCCGTCTGTTACCAGGGCTTCGCCGACGTGTTGCTGCCCGCCGCGCTCCAAAGCGCGAACCCCCTCGGCCTGCTCCGCCTCGTCAACGGCACGCCAACCCGCGATCCGCTCGCCACGGGCTAACCATTCAGGCGGGGTGAGTTCATCCCACCTCTGCCTCGCCGTCGTCTCCGCTTAACTTTCCCCCGCATGGACCCAATTCTCGATTCCGCTAACGACGCCATCTTCGCCCTGCGCACCACCGCCCCCGGTCCCGGCGGAAAACTGCCGCTTGAAGCCAACCAACTGCGGCACATGGCCAGCGGCGACCTCTTTGGGCTGACGCAGAACGCCGGCATGGGCTGGGATCCCGCCCTGCTCCGCGGTAAACAGTTTCTCATCCTCAGCACCCAGGGCGGCATCCGCGCCCCCGACGGCTCGCCGATCGCGCTCGGTTACCACACCGGACACTGGGAGGTCGGCCTGCTCATGGAAGAAGCCGCCCGCACGATGACGGCGGCCGGCGCCGTGCCCTTTGCCGGCTACGTCAGCGATCCGTGCGACGGCCGCACCAACGGCACCGCCGGCATGCTCGACAGCCTCGCCTACCGGAACGACGCCGCGATCGTGCTGCGCCGGTTGATCCGCTCGCTGCCCACGCGGCGCGGCGTGCTCGGCGTCGCCACCTGCGACAAAGGGCTGCCCGCGATGCTCATGGCCCTCGCCGGCACGCCGGACCTGCCGACGGTGCTGGTGCCGGGCGGCGTCACGCTGCTCGCCGAGGAGGCCGAGGACACCGGCAAGGTGCAAACCCTCGCCACCCGTTTCGCGCGCGACGAGGTCACGCTCGAGCACGCGGCGGAAATGGGCTGCCGAGCCTGCGGCTCGCCCGGCGGCGGTTGCCAGTTCATGGGTACCGCGGCCACGAGCCAGGTTGTCGCCGAAGGCCTCGGCCTCGCCCTCCCGCACGGTGCGCTGAATCCGTCCGGCGCTGAAATCTGGCGCGACCTGGCCCGCCGCTCGGCGCGCGCGCTGCTCGACCTCGAGGCCAAGGGCGTCACGACCCGCGACATCCTGACTGACGACGCCATCCACAACGCGATGGTGGTTCACGCGGCCTTCGGCGGTTCGACCAATTTGATTCTGCACGTACCGGCGATCGCCCACGCCGTGGGGCTGCGCCGTCCGACGGTTGAGGATTGGACCCGCATTAACCGCGCGGTGCCGCGCCTCGTCGACGTTTTGCCCAACGG
>CAIJFT010000089.1 GCA_903820035.1 uncultured Opitutia bacterium | reverse complement strand
CCGCGGCCTGGCGAGCATCCGGCAGCTGCGCGACGGCTTTCCGTGGTACCTCTCGGCGGACGTCTACAACACCGAACGCATTGAATTCAGCCGCGGTCCCGGCGGGCTGGCTTACGGTGACGTCGACGCCGGCGGCACCATTAACATCGCGAGCAAGCGGGCCACGTTTCAGCGGCGCGGTGCGGTGCAGGTGCGTTACGACAACTTCGGCACGCAGCGTTACTCCCTCGACGTCAACCAGCCGCTCGTCCCCGGCCGGCTCGCCCTGCGGGCCAACGCGATCAAGTCCGAGGTCGAGATGTTCAAGCAGCGCATGGGGCGCGATCTCGAGGGCTACGCGGGAGCGCTGCGGTGGGAGCCGTTCAAGAATCGCCGCACGCAGATCGACGCCGTCTACGAGACCGGCAACACCACGTATCACCTCGGCCATCTCGGGCCGACCGACAGCCGCAACGCGTACGTCTACGGCACGGGCACGAGTGCCCTCGACGCGGACCCGGTGCGGCCGGGCGTGCAGACCAACGGCGTGGGCATGCAGCAGATCCGGGCCGCGACCGCCGCGACCCACGCGATCGTCGACGTCGGGGGGGTGATCAACAACTGGCAATCGTCAGCGACCAATGTCTACCGGATCACCGTGACCAATGAGGCCGCGGCGGCGGTTGCGGCGACCGATCCGCAGAATCCGCTGCGTTTACCACTGGTGCGCGTGCCGGAGAGCATGATTCCGCTGGGGCAGGATTGGGCGGGGCCCGACAACAAACAGAGCGCGAAATATTACGCCTATACCATCGAACTGAAGCATTCGTTCGCGCCGGACCTCAACGTCCTCGTCGCGCACAACGGCCAGATCGACGACACGGTGCGCAAGCAGACGTTCTCGAACCTCGGCAGTGTGGGTGGTATCGCCGGGCGCAGCGTGCACGTGGACGTGAATCCCGTCCTGCCCAACCCCAACGGGACCGGCACCGTGCCGAATCCCAATTTCGAGCAGCTCTATGTCGTCCATGCGCCGCTCTACAATCCGGACGGCCATCAAATTTCCAACTGGCGGGCGCAGGCCGTGTACGACGCCCGGCTCCCGTGGGGCGTTTCGCAGCGCGTCGTCGTCGGCGGCACTTACCGCCATGAAAAGAACTACTCCGACAACTACAGTTATGCGCTGACGAAGGAGGAGATTGCGAAACGCGGTTTCACCGGGGCCGCGGCCTATTACACCAATAATCTCGTCTACCCGATCCACTACCTGCGCGACGGCAACGCCGACGAAACCCTCGGCTGGGGCATCCGTCCCGGGGTCACCCAACTTTTCCGCAACAACGCCGGCAACGGCACCAACCGCCGGCTCGACCAGAGCCTGACTTCGGGCTCGGTCAATCTCCTCGGCGCGTACTTCAAGGAGCACCTGCGCACCAGCGTCGGGGTCAGCCGCGAGCATTGGCTGCAGAGCGCGAGCACGGCGACGCGCGCGGACCCGACGAATTTCAACGAGCAGCGCTACGTCGATGCGAACAATGCCCTCATGCCCAACAACGGCCTCGAAAAGCTGGCTGCGCCGGTGTTCCCGTTCGCGAATCTCTGGAGCACCAACCAGACCTACGGAGCGGTCTGGCACGTACGCCCGTGGCTCTCGTTGACGGGCGGCTATTTCGAGTCGTCGCAGTTCAGCGACAACTACGGGACGGATTTGACGGGCGCGGCGCTGCTACCGCTGACCGGCGAGGGTCATGATTTCAGCGCGCGCCTCCATCTGTTGGGCGGGCGGGTCGAGCTGTCCGCGACGCGTTTCGCCACGAAGCAGGAGAACCTGAACTCCGCGGTGGATTCGACCGTGCGCGATGAGCTGAATCCGCTGCTCGCCCGGCCGTTTTCCAATCTGATCGACTATCGCGACCTGACCTCGACCGGCTGGGAGTACGAGGTGCTGGTTAATCTGACGAAGAACTGGACCGTCCTGGCGCGCTGCTCCAACAGCGCGGCGGAGTACACACGGTTCTTCCCGCTCCTCGGGCGCTTTCTGACGGAGGCGCGGACGACAGCGCAGGCGCGGGGGGCGAACCCCAACGATGCCACGGCGCTGACGCGCGAGTATCTGGCGGAGCAGGACGGAAGCGTCGCGGTCACCAAGCGGGCCAATGCGAGTGTGACGACCCGCTACAGTTTTACGGAGGGTGCGTTACGCGGATTTTCCATCGGGGCGGCCGCGCGCTACACGCGGGGCAAGCCGCGGGCCGTGCTCAATATCGCCGGGGTCGAGGTGCTGCCGGAGACGACCACCGACGACACCGTGCTCGTGAACCCGTTCATCGCGTACCGGAGGAAATGGGGACGCTACAATTGGACGGCGCAGCTCAACGTGAACAACGTCTTCGATCTGAAGTCCGACCAGGGTAACAGCTGGCGGTGGCCGCGCTACACGGAGCCGCGCCAGTTCGTTTCGACGGTCACGCTCGGCTTCTGACGGCGGCGCTCATTTGAACGGCGGCCCGGAAACATCAAGGTCCGGCTTCGTGTTCCAGCGCGGTTTCCAGCCGGGTTTCTCCACCCGGGTGCGGAAGATGATCGTGTTGTCCAAGTCGAGGTCGCTGCTCCAGATGAACGTCGCGCCCTTGAAGTCGGCGTTGTAGTAGGGCTCCTTTGGATTCACGCGCGCCTCGGTGTACTCCGTGGCGCGGGCCCAGCTACTGTCGTCAAAATCGACGGCGAACCAGTTGGCCGGAATCGGGGTGTGCTCGACCCGCGGATTCTTCACGTCGCCGTTCAGCGGGCCCTTGAAAAAGCTCTTCGCCTTCCAGGTCGCGTTTGAAACGGTGCCGTCCGCAAACTTGATGATGAAGCCGCCGTCGCCGATGTGGTCGCCATACTCGAGTCCGGTCTTCGGGTCGGCGTTGTCCTTCGCCATGACCGCGATCGTCATCGGGTATTCGGGCAAAATGTCGACGGAGACGACGGTGTGCGGGGTGAACGGAATCGAGTCCACCGCGGTCAACCGGCCGTTGAGGTAGAGGACAAACCAGTTGTCCGCATAGACGTTCACCTTGATCGTGTCGGCCATCGTGGGCTTCACGAGGCCCTTGTCGTCGCCGCCCTTTTTGCCGCCTTTCTTTTTCGGCGGCGGAGTTTGGCCCTGGACCGTCAAGGTGAGGGCGAGGACCAGGGCGAAGGCGAAGCGGAGGAGGAGCGGACGCATGGCTGGGGCGGAGACGAGGGCGAAGGAAGCTAGGGTCTGACGGTGAAACGGTGGGTGACGGAGCCCGTCCGGTGCGCCGCATTCTCGGCGCTGTCGGGGTAGGCGCGGACATAGTCGACGACGGTTTCGGCGGGGGCGACGGAGACGCGCAAGATGCCCGATGCGCCCTGGATCACGCCCTGCTGGTAGCCGTACTCGGCCGCGCTCCGGATGTTGTCGGTTCGCGAATGTCCCGGCTGGGGCACCAACTGATAGATCACGCCGTCGCGTTGCTGGTGGGCATACAGGTGGTCGTGACCGTGAAACACAATCACCCCGCGACGCCGGGCGAGCAGGTCATGCAGCGGTGCGGCCCAGCCGGGGCGTTTTTGGGCGAAGGTAGTGCGCCCGTCCAACTCGAGCCCGCCCCATTCGAAGAACCGCGAGGCCTCGGCGCCGCCGCGACCCTCGGGGGTTTCGCCGCCGACCAGATGGTGGATGAAGACAAAGGTGTACTTTGCCTGACTGCGCGCGAGGAGGTTGCGGAACCACTCGTACTGGGTGCGCCCGAGCGTGCGGCCCCAGTTGTCCTGACCGTTGCCTCGGCCGCCGGCCGAGGTCCAATATTGGTCGAGGGCGATGAAGAGCGCGTCGCCCCACGTCCAGGCGTAGGTATTCTGCAGCAGACCGGCCTCGGGGTGGGGCACGGCGTTGCCGGTGTAGAAGTCGTTTGGTTCCGGGTTCGGGAAATAGCGTTTGCGCCGTTCGTTCGACCACAACGCCATCGTGGCGTCGCCACCGCGGCGCAGCGTTTCGCCGTCGTGGTTGCCGAGGACGAGGAACACCGGGATATCGGCGCCGATCAGGCCGAAGTAATACCGCTGGGCGAGGTACTGCGGGGCGGCGTCGGTGAATTTCAGATACTTGTCGACCATGAAGGTGTCGCCGAGGTCGAGGTGGAAGTCCGGCCGCGCGGCGCGCGCGTTCGCGAGTGATTTTTCGTAGGTCTTCGGATCGATGCCGAAGTCGAGGTGCGGGTCCGCCTGGATGGTGAAGGTGAACGGCGTGCCGGGCGGACGAGCGGTGGTGAACGAGTGGCGGCCGGTACTCGTGAGCGCACCGCGACCGGAGAAACGCATCCGGAATTCGTAGTGGTAGGTGGTGTTCGCGGCGAGGCCGGTGAGCTTCACCTCGACGGGTTGGCCCGCGGGGAAAATCCCGCGGTCGGTTTCGTGGCTGAGGGCGTCGGGCGCAGTGCCGTAGGCGAGCGTGCCCTCGGCTTCCTGATACGCGAGAATGCTGGCGGTGACCGCGTTGGTTGTCGGCCGGCCGAGGATCAAGTCGAAGGGTCGGGCTGGAACGTCCGTGCGAAATACCGGCGGGGGCATCTTGGCCTCGCCGCGACCTTCGCCATCGCGGGCGCCTTTGCCGTTGCGGCGCGCGCCGCCGTCTTGAGCGGCGGCGACAACCACGAGGCCGGCGGCGACGACTGAGGCGGTGATCCGCCGAAGCCGGATGCGGGTACTCGCGGGCGGTGAAAAGGAGGCGAGCAACATCATTGTTTCCGCTTTCCGCCCTTGCGTCCGCGCGCGTCATCCGTGGCTTCCCCCGCCATGGCGGGATCGTAGTTCGGATTGGGTTTCGCCAACTGGGCGTTGACGGCCTTCAGGTAGTCCGTGAGCCGCGCGTCGAGTTCGGCGGCCTTTTCGGGCTGGCTGGGGGCGAGGTCTTTCGCCTCCGCGGGATCCTGTTCGAGATCGAAGAGCCGCCGGGTGCCGCGCTCGTAGTTACGAATGAGTTTCAGGGCGCCGACGATGATCGCGGTGGCGGGGCCGCCGTTGCCGAGGTCGTAGTGGGGGAAGTGAAAAACGAGTTCTTCCCTCGTGCGTTGCACCCGGCCTCGACCCGTGGCGTCACGCAGCACTGGCACCAGGCTGCCGCCTTCGACTTCGCGCGGCGCAGGGCCGGCGGCGGCGAGTTCCGCGATCGTGGGGAGGAGATCGCAGGCGGTGACGGGGACGCGCGAGCAGACGTTGCCGGCGATGCCCGGACCGCGGACGAGGAACGGCACGCGCAGTCCGCCTTCGAGCACGGCGCCCTTGCCGCCGGAGAGCGGGGCGTTGCCCACACGGCCCTGCGCGCCGTGGTCGGCGGTATAAAAAACGTAGGTGTTGGCGGCGAGGCCGAGGCGATCAAGGGCGGCGAGCAGGAGTCCGACGGTCTGGTCGATTTCATCCGAGTCGACCTTGGCCCCGCGTTCGGGCCGGCCGGAGGCCTCCTTGCGTTCCTGATTCGGGTAATGGGACAGCTGCAGGTAAAACGGCCGGCTGGCCCGTTGGGCCGCGGTCATAAAGGCGATGCCGCGTTCGGTCATGCCGAAGGCCTGTTTCGGATTCGGGCTGGCCACGTTGTCGGGCCCGCCGTTGCCGGTCGCGCCGTCGCTCTGGTCGAAACCGTGGCGCGACGGATCGGTGCGACCGACGTGCCATTTGCCGAAGTGGGCGGTCGTATAGCCGCCGTCGCGCAGAATTTCCGCGACGGTCACGGTGGCGGCGGGCAGTTCGAGCACGGGCTCCGGCGGAAGCAGCGCCGTGTGCACGGGGCCCTCGCTGCGACCGAGGCCGACGTAGGTCATGTGCAATGCCGCGGGGCTGCGGCCGGTGAAGAGCGCGGCGCGGGACGGCGTGCAGCGGGGCGACGCGGCATAGCCGTACGTGAAACGCATCCCTTCGCGGGCGAGGCGTTCTACGGCGGGCGTGGTGAAGATCCGGCTCTTGGCGTCCGGCATCCGGTCATCCATCGGCACCGAGGTGTTCGACCAGCCCTGGGCCTCGGCCATGATGACGACAAAGTTGGGCTCCGTCACCGGGGCGACGTCGGCGCAGAACGCGAACGGCGCCGAAAGGATCAGTGCAAGGCAAAGGCGGGCGTGGGTTCGCAGCATGTGGTGGGAAGATCGGCGAAGGCAGGGGTGGGACGGTCAGCGGTCGCGCCCGTCCCGGTTGTACACCACCTTGAGTTCGGCGGAGGCGAGGGTGATGTCCTTCATGGCGGCGAGCAGGACGTCGCGATTGACGCCCGCGGCGGGGCCGGCCGGGTTGAGCGTTTGAGAGAGCGCGTAGACGGTAAGGGTATAGGTTTTGGCGCCGGGACCCTTCGAGTGCGGCGGGGCGTATCCAATCCGGCGGTTCACGCTGTTGTTACCGAGGCGACCGACGCCCTGCGTGTTCTTCGCCAATTCGTGCACGTCGGCGGGGATGTTGTAGAGCGTCCAGTACCACTTGGTTTTCCCCTCGGGGTCGAGGTGGTGCATGATGACCGCGTAGCTCTGCGTGCCGGCGGGGCCATCGGACCAGGTCAAGGGCGGCGAACGGCTGGCGCCGTCGCCGGTGAACTCGACGGGCAGGTTGCCGCCGTCGGTTACGACGGGACTGCGCAGGGAAAACGCGGCCGGGGCAGCGGGGCCCGGCGGGGCGGAGCGTGCGGGGGTGAACGTGTTCGAGAGCGGGCGGGGGGCGGCGTCTTCCAGCGGCGGTCCCTTGCGGTCACCGGGTGGGCGGCCCTTCTTGCCGGGTGGCCGCTCGCCGCGGCCGCCACCACCACCACCGGCGCGCTGGCCGGCCTGATAGGTTTGGAAGCGGGTCTGACCGTCGGTTCCTTCGAAACCGAATTTCCACTCCCCCGGGCCGGTCATCGTGTAGCGCACGGCCGCGGGCCGGCCGTTCACGGTATAGTCGACGGCGTAGGATTTTTCATCGGGGGTGACGGAGAACCCGGTGATTTTGGCGCCGCGCAGCGGGGGGAGGGACTCGCGCACGGGCTGTGCGCGGGGCTGCGGGTCCACTTGGCCCTCGCGTTCCACGACTTCGCCGTGAAAGCCGCCGTTCACGTACGGGTACTTCATTGAACCGTGGTAATGGTAGCCGAGGGCGGGCGTGGCGTGGCCATTGTAGGCGTCGAGCTTTTCCGGGGCCGCGCCGTCGGGCTCGGTGAGTCCATAAATCGGATACCCATCCAGGGCGAAGGCGATCGGCAGGTTGGGGCCGAGCACCGACTGCAGGTGGAGCGGGGCCGCGTGGTAGTGGTAGTCGTCGGCGCGGCCGCAGTGGCCGCCCCACTGGTCGAGTTCGCCGATCTCCTGCGCGACTTCCCCGCGGTTGTTCTGCGGATTAAAGATCGGAATGCCGTTGGCGGCGAGGGCGATGGCGCCGCGGAGAAAGTGATTGCGGATCGGCTGGGGTCGCGTCGCGACCACCGGCTGCAGCGGGATGCGCCAGGCGTTGGCGCCGGTGTACGCCTGCGGCAGCGGCACCTGTTGTTGCCACGCGGTGATGCCGATCATCATCGGGTGGGCGGGCAGCCCCTTGCCTTCGACGTAGAGGAAGGTGTCGTCCCAACGCAGGCTTACGCGCGGTGCAAACGCGGCGAACGCGGCGGCCTGGGCCGGTTGCGGCGGGGCCGGCGTGGGGGTGGCCGGCCGGGGGGCGGACTGATTTTGCGCGACGCGCCGCGTGATCACGATTTTCTCGGTAGGGCGCACCGACCAATCGTAAGCCGGATGATCCGAAGGGTCGCCGGGGAGATGCGCGCCGACCGCGCCGGGGAGTGCGAGGGCGGCGAGGGTGGCGACGGCGAACGCGGTGGAGGCACGACGCGGGCGGAGCGGGCCGGCGGGCGGGGTTTTCATGCGGCAAGGGTATGACGCCAACATGAACCGCCGGCGCAAACCTTCATGACGAAGTTGTCATGTGCGGACAGGGGGATGGGGATGATTCGGCGGAATGGATGATGACCGCGGGCGCATGGCCCGTCGCGGATTCGTCACACGGCCTCCCTTGACGAGGCTTCGAGCGTTGAAGTACGGTCTGAATTGGCATGCCGAATTTCTATTCACGCAGCGCTTGAACCAGGTTTGTGCTCCCTATGATGACTCCCGCTTGTCCGTCGCCGTCCGCTGCCCGGCCTTTCGTTCCGCAGCTTCGCCGGTACCTCGGTTGGTTCCTGCTCCTCGGGGCCATCGCCGGCCTCGCCCGCGCGCAAACGGCCATGCCCGGTACGATCGCCGGCCGCGTCTTCAACGCCGCGACGAAGGAGTACGTCCGCAACGCCGAGGTGCGGATCGCGGGCACGAATCTCGTCACCTACGCGGAAGACGCGGGCTTTTACCGGCTCGTCGGCGTTCCCGCGGGCGAGGTGACGGTCGCGGTGTCCTATACCGGCAGCGAGCCGTTGTCGGCCCGCGTCGCGGTGGCCGCCGGGCAGATGGTGAGGCGCGATTTTGAGTTGCAGGGCCTCGGCCAGGGGGCCGCCCGCGAGGCCGAGGTGATGAAGCTTTCCCGTTTCGTCGTCTCCGCGGAGCGGGAGGGGCAGGCCAAGGCGGTCATGGAGCGCCTCGCCTCCATCAACGCCAAGAACGTCGTCGCCTCCGACAACTACGGCGAACTCACCATGGGCGACGTCGGCGAATTCATGAAGTCGATGCCCGGCATCTCCCTCGACTACGTCGAGGTGGATACCAGTTCCGTGCGCATCGGCGGGCTCGACCCGAAGTACTCCCTCTTTACCACCGACGGGGCCCGCATGCCCACCGGCACCTCCAATAATAATACGGGCCGCCAAAACTCGTTCGAGCAGATGTCCATTACCGGCATCGAGAGCATCGAGTTCAACAACACCCTTTTGGCGAGCATGGATGCCGACTCGCCCGGCGGCAGCATCAACCTCCGCAGCAAGTACGCCTTTCAGCGCAAGGGCCGCGAACTGGTCTATCAATTCGGCGCCATCGGGACCTCCGACGCCCGGCTCGCGCGCGATTATTTTCCCGACGACCAGAGGCACCACCGCATTTTGCCCTCCGGCCAGATTGGCTACGGCGATGTGTTCATGGGCGGCCGGCTCGGCCTCGGACTCACCGCCAGCTATAACGCCAACTTCGTCGAACAAGACCGCAACCAGATCGACTGGATCTACCCGGCGACGGGCCCGTATGCCGGCGGCGTGGGCATTCCGTACCGCTCCATGTGGCGCGCCGGGCCGAAGATGACGCACCGGGAGGCCGTCAATCTTACGACGGACTTCAAGCTCACCGACCGGGTCACGCTCTCGTTGCGCAGCAGTTATTCGGACTACGACGTCGAGTATGTGAACCAATACACGTATCTCTACTTCGGCACCACCAGCGTCTCGAACGTGGCGGCCGGCTCCACCGCCACCCACATCGTCGGGTCCGGCACCACCAATACCCGCGTCGACACCGAGTATTCCCACCGCTTCGCCGACACCCCTGTCGTCCTCTTATCTCCGAAGATTGAATACAAGGGCGACACCTTCAAAGCCACGCTGCGCGGCGGCTATTCCCGCGCCGAATACAACTTCCGGGCCGGCCTGAAGGGCTTCTTCCAGCGCAACGACAGCGCGATCACCAATCTCGGCGGCTTCGTCCTCGACCGTCCGTCGACGGATTCCGTCGACTGGACCCTCACGCAGACCGGCGTCACCCCGACGAACAACTGGAGTAATCCCGAGAACTGGAAGTCCTACGGTGCAAACAATGTCCGCAATGCCAACTCCGATACCACCAACGAGATGTTCAGCGGTTATCTCGATGTGGAGAAGCAACTCGTCCTGGCGGGGCGCCCGGTCAAACTGCTGGCCGGCGGCGGTGCCCGCACCAACGGTTGGAACTCGAACGAGGGTGGTTACCAGGCCTACACCTTCGTGGGCCCCACCGGCGTCCAGGCGCAGGCCACCGTACCCTACACTCAGAACTACCGGGCGAAGATCGAGGGTTTTGACGCCGGCAATTTCAACGACCTGAATTGGCGCGCCGACGCCAACTACGCCACCTACGATCTCTTCCTGCAGCATCCGGAGTACTTCCAAAAGAGCGACGCGGCCAACCTCCAGCGCCTGCTCGCCAGCACCAAGGGACTGCAGGAGCAGATCGCCGCCGCCTACGTGGAGGCCCAGACCCGCTACGAACGGGCCCGCTTCGATCTTGGCGTCCGTTACGAGAAGACCTCCACCGACACCAAGATATGGGATCTCCGTTCGGCGAAGGAAATTAGCGCGGCCGGCCTCTCGACCGGCACCGTCGAGGGCGTCCTCTTCCAATACCGCGGCGGCAAGCAAAGCGCCCATCACGGCTCGTACGACAACTGGTTCCTCAGCGGGGGAACGAAATACGACTTCACCCGCAAGCTCGTCGGCCAGGTGGCGTTCAGCGAGTCCATCCTGCGCGCCGACTACGGCAACATCGCCGGCGCCACGACCGTCAACGACACCAACCTGACCGTCACCGTGCCCAACGCCCAGTTGAAGCCCGAGCGCTCCACGAAATTCTACGCCGGTCTGCACTACTCCCTCGAGCCTTCCGGCGTCCTCGGCCTCTCCTTCTACCGGCTCAAGTTGCAGGACATGCAGGTGACCGGCCGGACGATCGCCGATCCTGAATCCGTCGGTTACAGCACGGGCGATTATCCCGGCTATACCTACATCAGCACGCAGAATGACCCGTCGACCCGCTATACCAACGGTCTGACCTTCGAATACAACCAGCAGCTTTCATTTCTGCCCCGGGTGTTCAAAGGTCTCGGGCTCTACGGTTCGATCACCCGCGTCATGGCCGACGGCGTGCGGGTCGGTACGCCCAACAAGTCGGCCAATTGGGGCCTCAAGTACCGCTACGGTCCCGCTTCCTTCCAGATCAACGGCACCTGGCAGGCGACGTATCGCACGAGCGCCCTGAGCAACACGCCCACCACCGTCAACGGCGGCGTACTCTACCACGCCCCCCGCGAATTGTGGGGCCTCAGCGCCGGCTACCGGCTCACCCGGCACTTCGAATTGATGCTCTCGGGCCGCAATATTTTCAACGCGCCCGACATCGTCTATTCCAACCTGCCCAGCCACTGGCAGCTTTACAGCATCTACGGCTCGCTTTGGACCGCGGCCATCAAGGGCACGTTCTAAACCACACCCCGGGAGGGCGCGGTGGCGGCCGGGGTCAGGGGACGACGTAAATTTCAACCAGGGCGGTGCCGGAGGTGCCGCCGACGCCGCTGACGACGGCGGTGTAGGGGCCCGGCGGCAGGGTCGTGAGGATTACGGCGTCGCGGCTGCCGGCGGGGAGGGCGAACGCGCCCACGGTGCTCGAAGTGGTGACGATTTCGGCGGCGTTGGGCGCGCTGGACCAATCGTTGTTGGCGGCAATCGCCGTGGAGCCGCGGAAGAGGGTCACGGTGGGATCGGCCAGCGCCCCGGTGACGCCAAACGTGGCGAGCGTTGGTCCGACCGTGCGCAGGAGAACCCGCAGGGCACCGTTGCCGCCGATGACAAAGCCGGGAATCAAGACGTTGTCGCCGGTGCCGACGTAGGCGCGCGTCGAGGCATTAACGACCGAGGCGCCCGTGCCCGTGGTGGCGTCGTAGACCTCAAGGAGGGCCACGCCGCTGCCGTCGTCGGTGGCGGACACCGGGGCGGTGTAGGCGGCCGGTGCGAGCGTGCGGACCAACGCGGCGTCGCGGCTGCCGGCGGGCAGGGCAAACGCGCCCGCGGCGCTCATCGTGGCGGCGTCGGCGCTGAGCCAGTTATCATTGGCGGCGAGTGTCGTGGTGCCGGTGAAGAGGTCGAAGCGGGGGTCGGTCAGGACGCCGCCGACGCCGAACGGCGCGAGACCGGGGCCGACGGCGCGGAGCAGTATGGTACGGGTGCCGGTGCCGCTCAGGACGAAGCCGGGGATCGGCGTGCCGGCCGAGCCGCCGACGGCGACGCGCGTGGCGATATTCACGAGCCGGGCGGTGCCGCTGGTGCCGGGTTCAGGTGCGGCGACGACGGGGCCGCGCACGGCCAGCGGGCGGTAGCTCGACGTCATGACCTCATAGGAAATCAAACCTTGGGCGTTGCGGCCCGGTCCGTTGGCCGCGGGGATATTGGTGGCCACGCCGAACTCGACGAGCCACGCGCTGGTCGGGGCATTGTTGCCGTTGCCGCCCCGCAAGACGGTCGAGGACCAATAGGCGGTGGCCGGTGTCGTGGCGGTCGGAAACAAAACCCGATTCAGCGGGGCCAAGGCCGCGGCCGGGGTGGTCGCGGAGGTGAGCGTGTAGTCGGTCAACGACTGCAGTTCTTTGATATTAGGCAGCCGCCAGTCGGTGTAGCCGGCGAGGCTGAGGCCTTCGGCGTAGGTGAGCGCGGCCGTCCAGTTCATCGCGGCGCCCGGCGCCTGCGCCCACATCAGGCCGGTGTCGGTGTCGGTAATCGTCCCGTCGAGGTTATTGACATAGTTGTGGCCGTTGCCGGGTTTGGCGCCGCGCACGTAGCGGGTGTGGTAGCGGAAGGTGCCGCCGGCGCTGAGCGTTTCGCTCTTCGGTTTGGGGCCAAGGCCGCCGCCGGCGTTGACGCACCAGATCTTGGTGGCGTCGGCGCCGTAGAGGTCGCTGGTCCACCAGTATTCGGCCGCGGTCGTGGTGGGGTTCGGCGTGGGGAAGTAAGTCAGGTTGAGCGCTGCCGGGTTGCCGTTGTTGTGCAGCATGATGCTGAACAGCTCCGTCGGAGTGGGCAGCCGCCAGTCGGTGAAACCGCCGGTGTTGATGCTGGCGGCGCGGGCGATGGCGTTTTCCCACGTCGACTCACCGGCATCGTTTTTTTGCCAGACCAGGCCCGTGACGCGGTCGGTGATGGTGCCGTCGCCGTTGTCGGTGTAGGCGGGGGCATTGATCGTGTAATCGGAGTCCTCGCCGAACGTCGGGGTGGCGTCGATCGTCTGGCCCGTATCGGGCAACTTGAACAGGCTCGGCGAACCCATCGGGTAGGTGGTGATCCGGTTGTTGTTGCTGTTGTAGGTTTGGGTCGTCGGTGAAATGTCCGGCAGCCGCCAGGTGACCGTCAGGGTCTTCGGATTCGCGACGCGGTTAAGGCGCCAACAGAGATCGTAGGTCGCGTTGCCGATGGCTACCCGCATCAGGTATTGATCGGGCGAGGGGACCCCGGTGGCCGACTCGGAGAGATTGCCGGCGGCGTCGGTTTCGAGGGCGACGGGATTTTTGTAGGCGCGGATGGACGCGCCGGGCACGGCCTTGGCGTTATAGCCGCCGGTGCCGGTCGGGCGCATGCTGCCGACCTCGGGCTGGCCGTCGACCTGTCCGCCGAAGTTGATGACGGTACCGTGGAAGGCCAGAGGCAGATAGGGGGCCTGCGGGCCGGTCGCGGCGCTGCCGATCGCGTGATAGTGATAGGCCCAGCTGCCGTGGGTGTGGCCGCCCTCTGCGTCGAGGGGCAGGCGCGCGGAGCCGTCCGGCTCGGTGTAACCAAAAATCGGATAACCATCGAGCGCCCACGCCACGGGTCGGGCGACGCCGAGCACGGATTGCAGGTGCACGGGGGCGATATGGTAGTGGTAGTCGTCGGCGAGACCGCAGTGGCCGCCATAGAGGTCCAGCTCGCCGATCTCATACGAGACCCGCCCGGTGTTGTTGCGCGGATTAAAGATCGCGATGCCGTCGGCGCCGACGGCGATGGCGCCGCGCTGGAAATTGCCGGCGGAGATCGGGATCGGCGCTGCGGACGGGGTGGGGACGAGGGGGAGGCGCCAGACGTTGGGTTTCCCGAAGCCGATGGAGTTCTGGTCGCGTTCAGGGTTGGGGGTGGCGGCGAAATAGGAGGTGGGCAGCGGGATCTGCTGCTGCCACGAAGTGATGCCGACCATCAGGTTGGGCATACGCACGGGGTCGGGGACGTTGTCCGATTCCTCGTAGAACGTCGTGGCATCCCAATAGAAACGCACCCGCGGCTTGAAGGCGCCGAAGGACTCGGCCATGAGGGCGCCGTAGCCCGCGGGGGAGCTGGCGGCCGCGGCGCGCGGCGGGGTCGTCGGCGCCGCGGCCGCGATGGCGCGCCCATTGGCGGCGGCGGCCTCGAGCATCGTGCGCTGCTCCGCGCGATATTGGGCCAGGAGCTCGGCGCGGGCCTGGGCGACGGAGGGACTGACCGGACCGTCGTCGTGCCACGAGTGCGCGAAGACGCGAGTGACGCCGAGGAGAAGCAGGACGCAGGCGCGGAGGTGGGATCGGGACATGCGGAAAGGAGGGAACGTGCGTGGGCGTATCACGATAGGACAGCCAGATGAAGCGCCGGCCGGCGTCCGGATTAAAACTCTGTCATCTTTGCCGGCTTGACGGGAGCAGGAGAGCGGCGGTTTGCGCCCCGCCGGGAGGCGGGACGGAGCGCAAACCGACGCCGGCCGACGGCCCCCGCACTTCCTCGTTTCCACGACGGTTATTTATGTATACCCATCACGGTGATGATTACCCCTCGTCTGGTCTTGGTGGCGTTGGCAATGGTGTGGGCAGGCCAGTCGGCTCTGCGCGCGGAGTTCCGGGCCGGTGCCGCGGTGGTGGATGTGACGCCTCCGACCCTGCCGGTGCTGGTGAACGGCGGCATGCTCAGCCGGACGCTCGACAAGGTGAACACGCGGGTGCACGCCCGCGCCATCGCGGTGGCGGATGACCGGATGACGCTCGTGATCGTGACGGTCGACAGCTGCATGATGGCGCGGCCCGTGCTCGACGAAGCCAAGGCGCTCGCCGCGCAGCGCACGGGAGTGCCGGCGAATCGGATCCTCATTTCGGCGACCCACGCCCACAGCGCGCCGTCGTCCATGGGCTGCCTCGGTACGGACGCGGATCCCCGCTATGTGCCTTTCCTGCGCGCGAAACTGGTCGAGGCGGTGATGGCGGCGCTGGCGAATCTGGAACCGGCGCAGGTCGGCTTCGCGAAAATCGACGCCGGTGAATTCGCCGCGTTGCGCCGCTGGATCCGCCGCCCGGACCGGTTGGCGGAGGATCCGTTCGGCAACAGGACCCTGCGCGCGAACATGCACGCGGCGCGGAACTGGGACGACGTAACGGGTGAATCCGGCCCGAAGGATCCCGATCTGTCGGTGCTCTCGTTGCAGGCCCGCGACGGCCGGCCCATCGCGGTGTATGCGAACTTCTCGATGCACTACTTCGGCGACAAAGATCTGAGCGCCGACTATTATGGGCTGTTTGCGGCGGGGTTGAAAGAGCGCCTCGCGCCGGTCGCGGCCGCGGGGAAGCCGGAGTTCGTCGGCATTATGTCGCACGGCTGCAGCGGCGACATCTACCGCACCGATTACCGGATACCCGAGAAGCAGCGCCCGCAGTTTACTATCGACAGCTACGCCCGCGGCCTGGTCGAGCGCGCGCTGCAGGCGCACGCCGGCATCCGTTATCGCAGCGATGTCGACCTCGCGATGGCGGAGCGACGTCTGGCCTTGAACTACCGCGTGCCCGACCAACAGCGGCTGGAGTGGGCGCGACGCATCGTCAAGGAGATGGGCGACCGGCCGCCGAAGACGACGCCCGAGGTGTATGCGCGCGAGCAGATCCTGCTCGACGAAAAACAGCGGACCGAGGTCGTGGTGCAGGCGCTGCGCATCGGCGACATTGCGATCGCGACGACGCCGACCGAGACCTACGCGATCACCGGTTTGAAAATCAAAGCGGCGAGTCCGGTGGCGCACACGATCGTGCTCGATTTGGCCAACGGCGGCGACGGCTACATCCCGCCGCCGGAGCAACACCTGTTCGGCGGCTACAACACCTGGCCGGCGCGTTCCGCCGGGCTCGAGGTGCAGGCCGAGCCGAAGATTGCGGAGGCGGCGATCGGGTTGCTGGAGGAAGTGAGTGGGCAGCCGCGGCGGCCGTGGAGCCTCGGGGCCGGACCGGCCACGCAGGTGGTGCTGGCGGCGAAACCCGCGGCCTATTGGCGGTTGAACGAGTTCGCGGGTCCGCTCGCCGCGGATGCCTCGGGTCACGGCCGCGATGCCACGTACGAGCGCGAGGTGACGTTTTATCTCGAGGGACCGACGGCGCCGTTCTGTCCGCCGGGTGAAATCAACCGGGCCGCGCACTTTGTCGGCGGGCGGCTGCGCACGCGGCTCGATACGTGGGGCGACCACTACACGGTGTCGCTTTGGGTGTGGAACGGCATGCCGAATGAAGGCCGCGACGTCGGTGGTTGGTTTTTTTCGCGCGGGCCGGATCAGGGGTTGGTGCGTTACGGCGAACACCTGGGGGTTGGCGGAAAAGCGGGTCACGCCGGTCGGTTGATTTTCTTCCATGGCAACGATCCGACCCGGTTGGTGGCGGGGACGACGGTGATCCCGCGGTGGGAGTGGCGGCACGTGGCACTGGTGCGCGAGGGCAAGGCGGTGCGCGTCTATCTGAACGGCCAACCGGAATTGGCGGTCGAGGCACCGGCGGACTTCCCGGCGGGATTGCAGCAGGGCTTCTTCGGGGGGCGCAGCGACAACGAGGCCAACTGGGAGGGGAGGCTGGATGAGATCGCCGTTTTTCCGCGCGCGCTGTCGGCCAAGGAGATCGCGCGGTTGGCGGGGCAGTAGGCTCGGGTTGAGCCCTCGCGGAGGGGCCCCGATGTCCGCCGCGGGTCGATTCGCGGCGCGGGCATTCCGGCCCGATGGGGACATTGGGCGCTATCTGCCGTCGGCTCCGACGCGTTCGTTGACTTGGCGGGTCGGCCTTGAAAACGTCCGCGCATGAACCGTCGCCGCTTACCCCTCGTCGCGCTGCTCT
>CAIJFT010000088.1 GCA_903820035.1 uncultured Opitutia bacterium | reverse complement strand
TACGCTCCCGCCTACGGCACGGCGTACACTTCAACCAGGGCGATCCCCGTGCTCGTGCCGGCGCCGGCGATGCGGAAGGTGTAGGCGCCGGGGTCGAGGGTGAGCAGGAGCGCGCTGTCCTTGCTGCCGGCGGGCAGGGTGAAGGCTCCCGCGGACACCGCGGCCGTGGCCAGGGCCGCGGCGTTGGTTTGATCCTGCCAGTTGTCGTTACTGGCGATGGTGGTGCTGCCGCGGAATACCGTCAGCGTCGGATCAGCGAGCGCGCCGGTGACCCCAAAGGTGGACAGCGTCGGGCCTACGGCGCGAATGAGGACGCGCTTGGCCGTCGTGCCGCCGATCACGAGGCCCGGGATGAGCACGCCGTCGGCGGTGCCGACGAAGGCGCGGGTCGAAAGGTTGACGAATTGCCCCGCGTCGGTGGTGACGCCGGTGACCGCGGGCGCGATCTCCGCGGGAAACGCGCTCACGTCGAGGTCGGGCGTGGTGGTCCACGGCTTCACGTATCCGGCCGGCTTGGGCACCGTGGTGCGGAACACGACGGTGTTGTCGAGGTTGAGGTCGCTCGTCCAAATGAACTTCGCGTTGGTGAAGTCGGCGGCAACATAGTCGCCGTCCGGTCCGACGCGCTCCGCGGTGTACTCCGTCGCTTTACCCCAGGCGCTGTCGTCGAAATCGGTCGCGTACCAGCGGGCGGGCAGGGGCGTTCGCTCGACCGTCGGGTTGGTGACGGTGGAGTTGAGCGGACCGCGGAAGAAGGCCTTGGCCTTCCAGGCCGCGTTGGTGACGGCGCCGTCGCCGAGTTTGAGGATGAAGCCGGCGTCGCCGATCTTGTTGCCGTACTCGAGGCCGGTCGCGGGCTCGGCGTTGTCCTTCGCGAGAACGGCGATCGTCATCGGGTACTCGGGGAGAATCTTAATCGAGATCTGGTTGTGCGGGAGGAAGTCGATGGCATCGACGGCGACGAGTTTGCCGTTGATGAAGATCGCGCACCAGTTGTCGGCGTAGGCGTTGAGCGTGATCGTGTGTGCGATGGTCGGCTTTACCGTACCGGGCGGTTGGGCGAGGGCGGGAAAGACGGACAGTGCGAGGACAAGGAGGAGGGGTTGGATCCGCAGCATCCGCCGACGTTAGCCGTCGGAAATGAAGGGCCTCCGTGCGGTGAAATGAATAGTCTGTCATGTTTGGCGGCTTGACCCCGCGAGCGGGTGGTCGGCTGATGGGGCGCGTGAAAATCCTCGTGATGGAGGACGACAAGAAGCTCGCCGGACTCGTGCGCAAAGGCCTCGAGAGCCAGGGCATCACCGTGGATTTTTGCGACCACGGCGACGACGCCTACGCGCTCGCCACCACGCGGGCGTACGACGCACTCGTGCTCGACATCATGGTGCCGGGCCGCGACGGCCTGAGCATCCTCCGCAACCTCCGCGAGCAGCGGCTCAACGTGCCGGTCGTGCTCGTGACCGCCCGCAGCGCGCTCAATGAAAAGCTCGAGGGGCTGAACCTCGGGGCGGACGATTACCTGACCAAGCCCTTCTATGTCGACGAACTCATCGCGCGGTTGCACGCCGTGACGCGCCGGGCGGCCGGCGGGACGCCGACGCTGCTGCAGAACGGCAACGTCACCGTGAACCTCGTCACCCGCGAAACGCGGCACGTCGGCCAGGCGGTCGAGTTGACGACGCGGGAGTTCGCGCTGCTGACCTATTTGATGCGGTCGGCCGGGCAGACCTTCACGCGGGCCCAGATCTGCGAGCACGTGTGGAATTACCACTTCGATCCTGGCACGAATCTCGTCGATGTGTACGTGCAGCGACTACGCCGCAAACTGGAGGCGGACGGCGAGGCGTCGCTGATCGAGACGGTGCGCGGCGTCGGTTACCGCGCGCGGGCGGTCGCGGCGGCGGAGAAGCTCGGCGCGTGAACTCGTTTCGCCTGCGTTTGGCGCTGTTGGTCGGCGCGACTACGGCCGCGCTGTTGCTCGGCGCCGGTTACGTGGCGTGGAAGCTGACGAATCAGTTCAACCTCGACCGGCTCGACCGCGAACTCGTCAACCTGGCGAGGGGCAATCTGGAGCGCGTGTCGGACGCGAGCCACTGGACCCGACTCGACGGCGCCCTCGCGTTTGTGTCGGGGCGCGATCGTTCGCCGGCGTATGTCCTCTGGGTGAAGAACTACGCGCGGGAAGAGTACCGTTCGAAGGGCTGGCCTGCTGGTATCGCGCCGGACAAGCTGCCCGTACCGGAGCTTTACGCCGGCGGCGTGCGTATCCCGAATCCACCGCCGGCGCCGCGTAACACGGGCCTTTCGGCCACCAATCCGGGATTGCCCATCCGCGAAACGCGCTTCGACACCCGTGGGGCCGATGGTCATACGTGGCGTGTCGCGGTCACCGGCAATCCCTACACCACGCTGGTGCTCGCGGCGAACCTCGATGAACTTAACCTGGACCTGCAGCGCCTGAGCCGGCGGTTCCTGCTCTTGTTGCCGGTGGTGCTCCTCGTCGTGGGCCTGGGCGCGTGGTGGTTTGCCAGCCGGGCCCTGCGTCCGGTCGCCGCGTTGACGCGGGCGGCGGAGGGGATCACCGCGCATGGCCTCAGTCAGCGGATCGCGGCGCCCGCGCGGGACCACGAGTTCGACCGGCTCGTCACGGTGTTCAACGCCATGCTCGACCGGCTGGAGCAGTCGTTTCATCAGGCCCGGCGTTTCAGCGCGGATGCGTCGCACGAACTAAAGACTCCGCTCGCGTTGCTGCAGCTCGAGCTGGAGCAGGCGATGCAGCGGGCCGGGTCGGGCTCGGCGGAGCAGCAGACGTATTCGAGTCTCCTGGACGAAATCCACCGGCTGAAGGCGATCCTGGAGAAGCTGCTGCTGCTCTCCCTCGCCGACAGCGGCCGGCTCGCGCTGGAGCGCACGCCGACCGATCTCAGCGGGATGCTCGCCAATCTGGTGGAAGACTCCATGGCACTGGCGCCGCAAGTGCAGGTGGAGAGTGACATTGCGGCGGGCGTCATGGTTCCCGCCGATGCGGTCCTGCTCGAACAGGCGCTGCAGAATCTCACCGGCAATGCGGTGAAGTACAACCGGGCGGAGGGCCGCATTCGCATTACCGTGACGCGGGACGAGGGTCGGGCCCGCATCGTGGTCGGCAACACGGGCCCGGGTATTCCGGCGGTGGACCGCGCGCGGTTGTTCGAGCGTTTTTATCGCGGCGATCCGGCCCGGACCCGCGACCGGGTTGCGGGGGTGGGCCTGGGACTCAGTCTTTCACGGGAGATTTTCCGCGCCCACGGCGGCGACCTCGTGCTCGGCCGCTCCGACGCGGAGTGGACGGAGTTTGTGGCGACGGTGCCGTTGGTCGGGTAGCGCGGGCTTCACGCCTGCCTTGGTGGTGAGCGGGCCGCCGCCTCGAGCCGGGGAATCCGCTCGCGCCGGGGGTGGGCGGCCGCCTTGAATCATCGGATGAACTCGTCCCCTCGGATTTCACGGCGTTGGTTTTTGGTGGCGTTGCTGGGCGTCGGCGTGACGGCCTGGGCGGCGGAAAAGAAAGCGGCGCCCGGACCGAATGAGCCGGCCCCGTCGACGCGGTCGTTTTTTATCACCGGCGTGACCTCGGAGTCGGACGTGAAGGCCGTGTCCGCGGCGGTGCTGAAAGTGAAATCAGTGACGTCGGTCGTGGACCTCACCCCAACGAGTGGATTGGCGAACATCGCGTTCGATCACCACGCCGTGACGCACCAGCAAATCGCGCAGGCGATCCTGGACGCCGGGGCTTACCAAGTGGCGTTCAAGTTTATCGTGGCGGACTACGCGAAGGACGGGAACGCGCCGAAGATCGACGCGGTATTCGCGCGGTTGGCCAAACTCGTCACCATCGAGCCGCTGGACAAGACACGGAATCTTTTCGTGATCCGCTTTCTGCCGTTCACCGCGACGGGGGTGAAGCCGCTGGGTGATGGCTTTAATTTCGGTCATATCGCCCACCCGATTGGCGACCCGGCGCCGAAGGGCCTGGGCCTGCGCATACAGCAGGTGAACGAGGGCAGTCTCGCGCGGCCGGGCGCCGGCAAGAAGAAGGCGAAGGAGTAGGGCGTTTCGGCGGGACCGGACCGGGGTCGTAGTTACTGCATTTTCGGGAATTTTGCTTCCGCGGTCCGGAGTTCGTAACGTATCCCATCCGTTTCCGCTGCCCGCATCATGTCGCTTACCGCCAACCCTGATATCGCTCTTCGTCTTGAGGACGCCGCGCGCGTGCTGCTTGAGCAGGGGGCCACGGCCGTGCGCGCGCGCGCCTTCCAGCGTGCTGCCGTGGCTGTCCGGGGCCTGCCGCAGCCGGTGGCGGAGATCTTTCGCCGACAGGGGATCGAGGGCGTCGATGCGCTGGCGGGGATCACTCCGGTCCCGGCCCGTGCGATTCGCGAGCTGATCCTCCACGGACGGCTCGCGTTGTTGGAGCGCCTCCGGGGGCACCACGATCCGGTGGCGTTGATCGCGTCCGTGCCCGGCCTCAGCCAGGAGCGCGCGACGCAATTGCACGACCAGCTCGGGGTCGAGTCGTTGGAGGAGTTGGAAGTGGCCGCGTACGACGGCCGCCTGGAAATGTTCGGGGGCCTGGCCGGCAAGCGGTTGGCCGGAATTCGCGAATCGATCGCGAACCGACTCAATCGGTTTCGCCCGCTGCTGCCGCCGGAGGATGGCAGTCATCTGCCGCCCGTGGCGGATTTGCTCGCGGTTGATGCCGATTACCGGCGCGAGGCGGCCGCGGGCACGCTGCGAAAGATCGCGCCCAAGTGCTTTAACCCGACCCGCGAGGCGTGGTGTCCTGTCCTGCATGCGACGCGCGGCAAGCGGCACTACACGGCGCTTTTTTCGAATTCGGAACGCGCCCACGACCTGTTTAAGTCGCGCGAATGGGTTGTGCTCTATTTTGACGGCCATGATGGCGAGAGTCGCGCGACCGTGGTCACCGCCGACTTCGGGCCGGCGTGTGGCCGCCGGATCATTCGCGGTCGCGAAAACGAGTGCGAAGCCCATTACCTTGCGCCCCAGGCGGCCGCTCCCGCTGTAGGAAGAAAAAATAGGCGAGCGGCGGTTAAGGGGGCTGATGTCTGACTCGCGTTGCCTAGTCGCGATGATCGTGCGGCCCCCCGTCCCGGCTAGGGGCGGTCACCGGTTCTGCGCTCGTAAAGCGCCAAGCCGTTTTGATCCGCTGGCGGGTTGATTTCTTTCTCCG
>CAIJFT010000087.1 GCA_903820035.1 uncultured Opitutia bacterium | reverse complement strand
TCACATGAAGCGCTCCAAGAGCGGTCCGTTCCCGGAAACCGGTCCCCTTAAACTCCAGGACCACGGAAATCCCGTGCGCTTCCGCAACATCTGGTACCGTCCGCTGCCGCCGCGCGCGGTCGAGGGCGGCACCGACGGTGCACTCAGCCCCGCGGCCACGCTGGCTAAGCGCAAGGCGATCGCCGCGGACCTCCGCACCGACGCGGCGAAACGTTCCGGCCCAGCCCGGCTCCTCCGCCTCGCCGAATCACTGACCTACGAGAAGGACGCGGCCACGTCCGCGCAAGTTGACGAGCTCGCGACGGCGTACGCTGCCGGCGTCAAGGCCATGGCACCCGCGCAGCTCGGGGCCAAAAAGGGTGAGATCGAAGGCGTGCTGAAAGCGTTCCGTTATCTCGCCAAGTTTCAGATCGAGCCCGCCGACTACGCCCCCAAGGCCGTGCTCGAGCAGGTCGTGAAAGCCCAGAAGTGGGAGGAGAAAAAGAAATAGGCCGCCCCACTTTGGGCGCGACCGGGCCCGGTCCGGTCGTGGCTTTCCCCCTCGCTTGGCGGCCTCGGACGGCCACGTTCGGAGCATGAATCGCCGGACCTTTATTCAAGTCGGAAGTGCGGGCGTGACGGGCGCTTGGCTCGCGGCCCGCGGCGCGGACGGACGGACGCGGACGTGCGACGTCTGCGTCTATGCCGGCAACGCGGCCGGTATCGCCGCAGCGGTGACGGCTGCGCGCGAGGGCCTGCGCGTGCTCGTGATTGAGCCGTCCCGCTGGCTTGGTGGCATGACCGGCGGTGGCCTCGTCCACATCGATTGGGGCCGGTCCGAGGCGGCGGGCGGGTTGGCGAAACGCTGGCTGAAGGACGGTCTGACCGATCCGCAGTACCGGCGGATGTTCGCGGACCGGGCGAAGGAGGCCGGGGTCGAAATTCTTTTCGAACATCGCGTGGCCGCGGTGACGCGCACGGGCAACACGATCACGGCGCTCACCCTCGACCACGCGCCGCCGGACCGTTTCGGCTGCCCCGTCGCGCAACCGCAGACCGCCGCCGCGGTGGTGGTCACGGCGAAGCAGTTCATCGACTGTTCCTACGAGGGCGACCTGATGGCCAAGTCCGGCGTCGCGTACACCTACGGCCGCGAGGCGCGGGACCAGTACGGCGAATCGCTGGCGGGCGTGCGGCCGCCGATGGTCGTGTACCCGATCGACCCCTACGTGAAGCCGGGCGACCGCGGCAGCGGGTTGCTGCCGTTGCTGCAGGATCTCACGCCGGGGCCCGAGGGCAGCGCCGACAAACTCACGATGGGCTACGGCTTCCGCTGGAAGTTCACGTTGGACCAGAACCAGATCCCGATCGAGGCGCCGGCGGACTATGATCCGCGAACCTTCGAGGTGTACCGGCGCGCTTTCACGCAGAAGCTCAACCTCAACGGCCGCCGCATGCGCAAGCTCGGCGAATACGAGGTCGCTACCGGCGGGATCCATTATCCGGGGGCGGGCAACCTCTCGCGCAGCCTCATCGCGCCGACGGTCTTCGGGTGCAACGCTGACTACCCCGACGGCGACTGGCCGACGCGCGCGCGCATT
>CAIJFT010000086.1 GCA_903820035.1 uncultured Opitutia bacterium | reverse complement strand
GGCGGGGTGACCCCACCCCGCCTCCATCAATACGATCGAGGCATGGCCGCAAAAAGGCCCAGAGATCGGAGGGCGACTAAGGCCCTCATGGCGCCCATCGGCGCGCGGAAGATTTCCGCCCGCCGGACGGGCAATTTTGTGGTTTTTTGCGGCTGCTGGTTCGGCGCCTTGGAGTGAGTTGCGATTCTCCCCACCTCCCACCCTGCGGCACCCTACTGATTCACTCGTTCCCTGGGGGCGGGGCCTGCCGGCGGACGGGCCTTGCGGGACGGAGGCGCCCCGCCTCCAATGTGGACCTCTCCTCACCCCGATGAAACCACGCCTGCCCTGCCTCTTCGTCCTCGCACTCCTCCTCCTGGCCCGGTCGTTTGCCGCCGCGCCGGCGCGGCCGAACATCGTCTTCATCTACTCCGACGACCTGCGCTGGGACTCGCTTGGGGTCGTGCAGCGCGAACAGGGCGCCGCAGCCCGCTTCCCTTGGCTCCAAACCCCGCACCTCGACGGGATGGCCGCGCAGGGCGTGCGCTTCCGCGAGTCGTTTGTCGCGACGTCGCTTTGCTCGCCGGGCCGCGCGAACGTCATGACTTCGCGCTACGGCCACCACACCGGGATCATCGGCAACAGCCGTCCGCTCCCGGAAAACACGGTGACGTTGGCGAAACTCTTGCAGGAGGCCGGCTACACCACGGCGTATTGCGGCAAGTGGCACATGGGTAGCCAACGCGAGCGGCCGTACTATGACTACGTCGCGAGCTTCATCGGCCAAGGGCGCTACACCGATTGCCCCCTGCTGGTAAACGGAACCGAGACGCCCACCAAGGGCTGGGTCGACGACGTGACCACCGACTACGCCACGCGCTTCGTCGCCGCGCAGCCGCGCGAGAAACCGTTTTTCCTCTGGCTCGGGCTCAAGAGCCCGCACGGACCGCGCGGCGGCGACAATCTGCCGGAGCACGCGCGCCACCTCTATGCCAATGAGAAATCGCGGCCGACGCCGAACACGGGCGTGAAAGCGATTTATCTCGGCGCCGTCGAAGGCCAGTCCGCCCAGGCCGCCGAAAACACCCAGCAGCAGGAGGCGCAACGGGATTTTCACCGTCACGCAACCGCGGTGGACGGATGCGTCGGCCGGGTACTCGCCGCCCTCGCGCAAACCGGCCGCGCGGAGAACACCCTCGTGATTTTTGCCAGCGACAACGGCTACTACCTCGGTGAACACGGCATCGGCGACAAACGCTCGGCCTACGACGAAAGCCTGCGCGTGCCGCTCGTAATGCGGGCGCCGGGCGCGTCGGCCGCGCGCGGAGTCACCGTCGACGCGATGGCGCTCAACCTGGACTACGGTCCGACGATCCTGGACTTCGCCGGCGCCGCCCCCCTGCCCGGCGCGCAGGGTCGCAGCCTGCGGCCGCTCCTCGAAGGCCGCGCGCCGGCGGATTGGCGAACGGATTATTTCTACGAGTATTTCAAGGAGCCGCAGTACGCGGTGCCCACGGTCCTCGCGCTGCGGACCACCACGCACAAGCTCATCACTTACCCCGGCCACGACGAGTGGACCGAGGTGTTCGACCTGAAGCAGGATCCCTACGAATTAAAAAACCTGGCGGGCGACCGCGCGTTGCGCGGACGCTTGCAGGCGACGCTCGAAGCGCGCGCGCAGGCCGCCGGTTTCGTTTGGCCCGAGGGCTGGAACGCCCGCGGCGACGCACCGCCTTCGACCAAGGCCGGCAAGAAGGCCAAGCCGTAGATCAGTCGCAAGGCGGCTAGGGCCCGCCGTCCCGATCGGGCCGGTGAGTGAAGGGACGTCGCAACGAAAGACCCGAAGAGGACATCGGGTCCCACCCGTTCGCGGGAATGGTCGATCCGCTCTCAACGCTCAGCTCTAAACCGAGCCCCCGCTCAGCTCGCGTTCTTCTTTTTCCGCTTCGGCTTCCCCTCGGTGTCGGCGGAGTTGGCGCCGAACTCGTCCTTCGTGAGCTTGCCGTCGGAATTTTTGTCCAAGGCGGCGAATCGCGTCTTCGCGGTCTCTTCGCCCAAAACTTTCTTCATCAAGCCGAGGTACTCGGCCAGCGTGATCACGCCGTCCTTGTTCTGATCAAACGTCTCGAACGCCTCCGCCGGCGATTCCTTCTTCTTCTCAACCCCCTTGGCGGCATGGGCGGACCCAGGGAAGGCGAACGCGAGGAAGGAGACGGCCAGAATCGCGGAAACGGACTTTTTCATGGGGTACGGGGTAAGCCGTCATGACGCCCCACTCCCACCGGGGTTTCAAGCCTGCACGACCGGCAGGCAACAGTTGACCCGGGCAGTAAGTCCGCCGGAAGTTCAGTGGTCGGGCGCGCCGGGATTTTCCCGGGCCCCGGCGCTTTCCCCATGCAACTCCGTCTCTGCTTCGCCCTCGCCTGCGGCGCCCTCGGCCTCGCCACCGCTACCGCCGCCAATCCAAACATTCTCCTCATGGTCGGCGACGACATGGGTTATGCCGACGTCGGCTTCAACGGTTGCAAGGACATCCCCACCCCCCACCTCGACGCCCTCGCCGCCTCCGGAGTGCGCTTCACCAACGGTTACGTCAGCGGACCGTACTGCTCGCCGACGCGCGCGGGCCTGCTGACGGGACGCTATCAGACGCGTTTCGGCCACGAGTTTAATCCCGGCGGAGCCGAAAGCGGCCTCCCGGTAACGGAGACCACGCTCGCGAACCGCTTGAAGGCGGCCGGCTACGCCACCGCGCTCGTCGGCAAGTGGCACCTCGGTTCACCCGCCGCGATGCAACCGCAGGCGCGCGGCTTCGACACGTTCTTCGGCTTCCTCGGCGGTTCACACAGTTACTTCAACACGACCGGCATGCTCCGCGGCACGGAGCAGATCAAGGAACTCGACTACACCACCGACGCCTTTGGCCGGGAAGCGGCGGCCTTCATCACGCAGCACCGCACGGGCGCCCCGTGGTTCCTTTATCTTGCGTTCAACGCCGTGCACACGCCGATGGACGCGACCAAGGATCGGCTCGCGAAATTCGCCGCGATCGCCGACCCGAAGCGCCGCACCTACGCGGCGATGATGTCCGCCATGGACGACAACATCGGCCTCGTGCTGAAACAGCTACGCGAAACCGGTCAGGAAAAAAACACCCTGGTGTTTTTCATCAGCGACAACGGCGGACCCACGATGCCCGGCGTAACCGTAAATGCCTCGCGTAATGATCCATTCCGCGGCTCCAAACGCACGACGCTCGAGGGTGGCATCCACGTGCCGTTTGTCGTGGCCTGGCCGGGACGGATCACTCCGGGCACCTACGCCCAACCGGTCATTCAGCTGGATCTCACCGCCACCGCCCTGACGGCCGCCGGCATCGATGCGGCGGCAGACCGAAAACTTGAAGGCGTCAATCTGCTGCCCTACGTCGCCGGCGAGAAAAAGCACGCGCCGCACGATGCGCTCTACTGGCGCTTCGGCACGCAGATGGCGATTCGCGCCGGTGACTTCAAACTCGTGCGCTACGACACCAACGTCGACACCCTCACCGGGGCACGCAACCAACCCCCGAGCAGCTTGAAACTCTACAACCTCGCCGCCGATGTGCACGAGGACCACGACCTCGCCGCGACCATGCCCGAGAAGGTGAAGGAATTGCAGGCGAAGTGGGACGATTGGAACGCACGCAACGCGAAACCCCTCTGGGGCGGGCAACATCAGGACAACGACGGCGACGAACCCGGCGCCGCCGACCGCAAGGCGGCGAGGCGCGCCAAGAAGAAAGCCGGCGCCCAACCCTAAAGCGGATCAACGGGAAGAACGGAGACGTTTTCCTCCGGCCTCTTCCGTCCTTCGCTCCCTCCCTGTTCAAGCGGTATTTGAGCTGGCGGTGGCGGATCGGCGGGATGCATCCAGCCCAAGAAACAAGCTCCAAGCCGCCGCGGAGTATGCTTCGGAAATCGCTCCCGTTCGGAATCACCGTGCCCCCATCAAGATCGGGTACGTGGAGTGGACGTGCACGCCTTGCGCCCGCCCGAGGGAACCTTTCGCTTCCGGTCAATCCTCGCCGCAGAACAAACCCGCGTCGCCGGTTGAAGAGCGGAGAAGAGACTCTTCGCTCCATGCCCCGGAAACCGCCCCCAGATCCCCCACTCCCACCGATCCACACCGTGCGCGGTCAGCGCGTGATGCTTGATCGCGACTTGGCGCGGCTCTATG
>CAIJFT010000085.1 GCA_903820035.1 uncultured Opitutia bacterium | reverse complement strand
GACCACGAATGGCTGCCGTTTATCATCGTATCCGCCAAGGCCGACACCAGCGACCTCCGGGCCGGCATGTCCCTCGGCGCGGACGACTACGTCACCAAGCCGTACCTGCCGGACGACCTGCTCAGCACGGTCGCGGTGCGGTTGGAGCGCGCCGCCAAGATCGAGGGCTACCAGCGCCAGATGCGGGAATTCCTGGCCGGCCGGCTACCGCACGACCTGCGCTCCCCGCTGACAGGAATAATCGGATACACGGAATTAATGATCGCCGCGAGCGAGGCCGGGGAGGTCATTCCGCCGGAGCAACTCCTGAAGTACGCCCGCAATCTGCAGCTAAGCGGCCGGCGGCTCCTCCGGTTGGCCGAAAATCTGGCACTGTGGTCCGAACTCGAAAAATGCCTCGGCGGCGCCGGGAATACGAACCCGCCGGAACGCTCGAACTTCCGGATCTCGGCCGCGGATCTCAACCGGCAACTCCGTGAGTGCGCCGAACACTACGGCCGGGGCGCCGAGTTTATCTCCCGACTCGACAACGCGGTGGTCACGGTGGGGAGCCGCGGGCTGGTCGAAGTCTTCCGGCATCTGGTGGACAACGCCTTCAAGTTCTCCCTGCCGGGCACGATGGTCGAAGCCACCGGCCGAATCCAAAACGGCCGCTACGTTTTCGAAGTGATAGACCGCGGCCGGGGCATGAAACCCGACTTGGTGGCCAGTCTGCAACACCCCGTGGTCTTCGGTCGTACCGCCCACGACCAGCGCGACATCGGCATGGGGTTGGTCCTCGTACGGGGCTTCGCCAAGATCTCGGATACCCAGCTGGAACTTTCCCCGAATGCGCCGGCGGCCGGCATCACCGCACGCCTCCGTCTGCCGCTGGCGGCCGAAGCCAGCCAAGCCTAAATCGCCCCCACCTATCTCTCTGCAGTAATTACAACCACCCACCATCCACTCCACCATGAATCCACAGACCACCGCCCTGATCCTTGTCGGATACCAAAACGACTACTTCGCCCCCAACGGCATCCTCCGCGGCGTTTTTGAAGAGCCCGGCCGGGTCGACGCCGTTCTCGCCAATACCATGGCGTTTATCCGCGCGGCTGCCCAGACGCCGATGCTGATCATCTCCACGCCGATCGTACTCGATCCGGAGTATCGTGCCCTCGCGAGCCCCGTCGGCATCCTGCACGCGATCAAGCAGTCGGGAGCCTTCCGCCACGGTACGGTGGGAGCGGAAACCATCCCCGAGCTCCTCGCGTTTGGCCAGCGCATCGACTACGTGAACGGCAAGGTGGGCTTCAACGCCTTTTCCCACACCACGCTCCAGGGCCTGCTGGAGCAGCGCGGCATCCGCGATGTACTGGTCGCCGGCATGGTGACCTCCCTGTGCATCGACTCGACCGGTCGCGCCGCCTATGAGCGCGGCTACGGCGTGACGGTGGTGTCCGACTGCAGTTCGGGCCGCACCCGGTCCGAACACGATTTCTTCTGCCAAAACGTCTTCCCCCTTTACGGCCGCGCGGCGGAGAGCACGCAGATCCTGCATGAACTCAGTCCGGTCGCCGTCTGATCCGGAGACCCCGACCTTGAGCAGCGGCCCCCCGGAGGAAGTCCAAAGCACCCTCGCCACCGACCTTCATGTCGAGGCCACCTACCGGCTGACCGAGGCCCTCATCGCATCCGAAAACCGGATGCGACGGCGGATCGAAATCCTCTCGGAGGCGGTGTTCGAAACCGACGCCGCCGGTCTGCTCGTTTTCCTCAACAGCGCCTGGGGCAAGCTGACCGGAACCGACTCCGCGGCCGCCCTGGGTCGCCCGTTGGTTGAATTCGTCGCGCCGATCGATCGCCCGATCCTCGTCGGGCTGCTGGCCCAGGCCGAATCAGGCCAGGAGCACCTCTATCCCCAGCTGCGGATCAGCCACCGCAACGGTAGCGTGATCTGGGCCCACCTGTCGGTGGTCCGCATGTCCCCGGGCGGCTGCGTGGGGGTATTGCGCGACATCAGCCGGGAAAAAGCGGCCCAGGAGGAGCTCGAAAAGCTCTCCATGGTTGCCCGGTCCACCCAGGACATGGTGATCATCACCGACCGGGAGGGTCGCACGGAATGGGTCAACGACTCGTTTGTCCGGAGAACCGGATACACGTTGTCCGAGGTACTTGGCCGCAAACCCGGCACGCTGCTCCAATCGCCGGAATCCGACCCCACCGTGATCAGCCGGATTCGCTGGGGATTGCGGCAGGGGCGTGCGGTCCACGAAGAAATCGTAAACGTCACGAAGGACGGGACGCCTTATTGGGTATCGATCCAGATCAATCCGATTATCGGCGCCGACGGCCAGATCCAGCGGTTCATCGCGGTGCAGCGCGAGACCACGCAGCGCAAACTGGCGGAGGAAATCTCGCGCCGGCGGAACTCGGAACTCGAGGACCAGGTCCAGACTCATCAGGATGAATTGGCGGCCCGGAACCGTGAGATGGAAGGACTCCTGCGCGCCATCCCTGATCTGGTGGTGCGCCAACGGACCGACGGCACGATCCTCCACTTGCAGGGGGAACAGTGTTTCGCGGGCGCGACCCAGCACCCGTTTCCGATCGCGGGGTCCGCGACGAACTCGACCGCCGACATCTTGGCCAAAGCCCTGCAGTGCGGTCGCGCCGCCTTGGACCAAAATGCACCCGTCACCGAAGAAGTGGAAATCCGGCAGAGCCGCGGCGTACTCCACGCCGAACTGCGCTCTGTACCGAGCGGTCCCGAGGAATTTGTTCTCATCGCCCGCGACATCACGGCCCGTCGGGCCCTCGAACAGGAAAATGCGGGCCAGCTCGACCGGGAACGCGAGATTTCCGACATGAAATCCCGCTTCATCTCGGTCATCTCCCATGAGTTCCGCACCCCCATGGCCTCGATCCTCGGCTCGATCGAAATCCTGGATCACCACCTCGAGCGCCTGTCCGCCGAAAAGCGCCTTGAGCTATTGGGCCGGGTGCGCGCGTCGCTGCACCGGATGACCGACATGTTGGACGACGTCCTGACGCTCAGCCGGATGGATCGCCGCGGTGAACAACTGCGCCCGGCAGAATTCAACCTGCGCCGAACGATTCAATCGGTCATAGACGAGGCCCGTCACCTCAGCGCCCGCGACCATTTGATCGAATTGCCCCCCTTGGGTGAGTACCTCAACTTCGTTACCGACCCCGAGATGTTGCGGCAAATCCTGACGAACCTGCTGAGTAACGCCTTTCGGTTTTCACCGGCCGGGAGTATGGTGCGGGTAAGCGTCGAGGTGGATGACGCCAGGATGACGGTGCACATCGAAGACCACGGGATCGGCATTCACCCGGATGACCATGCGCGGATTTTCGAGCCCTTCGAACGGGGGAGGAACGTCGAAACCATCAGGGGAACCGGACTCGGGCTGAATATCGTGAAACGGATGGTGGACGCCCTCGGCGGCAGGGTGTACGTTGAATCGCAACTCCAGCAAGGCAGCCGCTTCAGTATCGAACTCCCCCGATTGAAACTTTCCGCATGATCCTGACCAAGACCACAATTTTGGTGATCGAGGACGACGATTCGGTTCGGCAGACCCTGATCGACATGCTCGAGCTGAACGGCTTTCGCACGCTTGTCGCCACGAACGGACTAAGCGGACTTCAACTCGCGCAGCGCGAGGCCCCCTCCTTGATCGTGACCGATGTCGCCATGCCGGGGATGACCGGCTTCGAGCTCCTGGAACAATTGCGCCGCGACGAGGGCCTGCGCTCCATCCCTGTTATCGTGATCTCAGCCCAGCGCGAGCGAGCAGCCACCCGCCGCGGCATGGAACTCGGGGCCGCGGATTTCATCAGCAAACCGTTCACGGAGGCCGAGCTCATGCACTCCATCACCACGCGGCTGGAGAAAAAGGCGCTGGTGGACGAACTCGATGCCTTCGCCCACACGGTGGCGCACGATCTGAAGAACCCTTTGTGCGTCCTCGCAGGGCGCATTTCCATCCTGCAGGAAATGATCGGCAATGCGGACCCTGCGATCCTGCAACAACAGGCATCCGCGGCTTCACTCGCCGCCACCCGCCTCAACCGTATTTTGGACGAGCTGCTGATTTTGGCCGGCGTCCGCCACCAAGCGGTAATCCCGACGACGATCGACACCGCATCGATCGTGGCGGAGGCCGTCGACCGCCTGAAAGACACGATTGAAGAGCACAACGCCTGCATCGTCCAAACGGAACGCTGGCCGGTGGCTTTGGGCTATTCCCCTTGGGTCACACAAGTCTGGGTCAACTACCTCAGTAACGCGGCAAAATACGGCGGCCGCCGCCCCAACATCACGCTGGGTGGTGAACTCAGCCCGGATGGGCACTACGCGCGCTTTTTCGTCCAGGATAATGGCCCTGGAATGGACGAGTCCGCACAACGCAAGTTGTTCCAACCCTTCACCCGGCTCTCGAATGTCCGCACGGGGGGGCACGGTCTCGGCCTCTCAATCGTTCGCCGCATCATCGAAAAGCTCGGTGGACGAATCGGCGTCGACAGCACCCCTGGACAGGGCGCTCGTTTTTGGTTCGACCTCCCGATTCCGCCGGAATCGACAGCCTCCCCTCCACCTTGGGGCGGTGCACTCCATGAAAATCCTGATCATCGAAGACGAACCGTCCATCAGGCAAACCCTGCAGGACCTGCTCGAGCTTAACCACCACAACGTCCTCGCCGCCACCAACGGGCCCGAGGGCGTGGAGTTGGTGAAGCATCGTCCGGACATCATCCTCTGCGACGTGGGAATGCCGGGGATGAACGGCTACGAGGTCATCAGTGCGATTCAAAGCGATCCGCAGTACCGCGACATCCCGTTTATATTTCTTACGGCGCGCGCAGCCCGCGAAGACCACCGGCGCGGAATGTCGCTCGGAGCGGACGATTACATCACAAAGCCTTTCACGGAAAAGGACATCGTAGGAGCCATCGCCGCCCGGATACGCCGGCAGCAACCCTTGCGCGAACGGATCGAGGCCATGGTCGAGGAACGTCGATCCGAGGCCGGCGCCAACTGGTCGCACGAGCTGATGACGCCGTTGAACGGGATATTCGGCGGTTTGGACCTGATCGAGCAGCTGCAAGGTAAGCTGCCCGCAGGGGAGATGCAGGAGCTTCTCGGATTGATCCGGGAGAGTGCGGAGCGGCAGCAGAATCTCTTCCGCAAAGTCGTACTCTTTTATGAACTTGAGCGGCGGCGGTTGGGACAAATCAAGCCGCCCCCAGAATCCTGTGACGCTGAAACGGTCGTGCAGGCGGCCGCCACCAACGCTGCCCAGGCCGCCAAACGCCCAGGCGAAGTCGCAGTCGTCTGTGAACCAGTGGAGATTGGGGTGAACGGACGGTTGCTGACCTCCGCAGTCACCGAGATTGTCGCTAACGCCCTCCGCTTTTCCCCGGAGGGAAGTCCGGTGAAAGTCGTAGGGACGCATGAGGGTACCCGCTACCGCTTAACGATCACCGACCGGGGCATCGGCATGAAACCCGAAAACTGCGCGAAAATCGGGGCCTTTGTGCAATTTGAACGCCCGCAACGGGAGCAGCAGGGACTCGGGCTCGGCCTCGCCATCGCCCGGGCGGTGAGCGAACTCGCGGGAGGAACCCTGCACCTCAGCCCCAACGCCGATGGCCCCGGGCTGCGCGTAACGTTCGATTTCCCCTTCGAAGGTTCCCTTTAGAGTGGATTGCCCCAATTTTCAGATCAGCCCCCGCGGCGGCCGACCGAGGCCCACGTTTCGCAGGTCCCAACCCTGCTAAAGCAAGACAGCCACAGGTATTACCGCTATTCGTCGCCGGCAACACTGCCTAGCAGTGCCACCAAAACGAAGCCGACACGATAGGAATGATTTCAAACGGACGCGAACGGCGGCAAAGCAGGGGGGCGGCAGAGGGAACGGATTTCAAATATCCGTAAGGACCTTTTGCCCAGATACAAACGGCATACTTTTGCTTTTTTTACCTGATTTACGGCAGCGTTATTCCGTTGAAATTACACTTTATGGATCACTTTGAGATAAGTGTTTAACCGAATTGGTGCGAATTTTGTCCAATGAATTGAGTGTATCTAGGGATGTTCGCGTTACGCGCTGGGGGTTATTCTAACCCTACTTGAATCGATGATTTACCTCTCAGGTTTAGCGTTTCCATCACCGTTCCAATCTTAGCAATTTTTTAACAATTCTCCATGCGCTCGTTTTTAACAAAAATCCGCGGGACCGACGCGCCCGAAGATCACTCCGATTCCATTTCGGCTCATTCGGGCACAGCATGTCCACTGAAGGTCTTGCCACCCACCTCTTTGCCACCCTCGTAACCACCGCCATGATCTTTGGATTCGGCGGACTCCTCATTCGTACGCTCGGGCACGCTCTTTAGTCCTGCCTTTGTCCGCAAACCCCTAGCTGTTATCATTTTGCAATCAAGACCTGTAATTCGACCGTCCCCGACCATCATGACTTCTTCCTCCTTTACGTCCGCCACCAAACGCGCGTTCACCCTCGTCGAAATCATGATCGTCGTGGTCATTATCGCTCTCATCATCGCCTTGGCTGTTCCCTATTTTGCGAAAATCCGCATCCGCTCCCAAGATAATACCGTCCTCAACAATATCCGACAGCTGGCGAGCGCGTCCTCGCAATACTTCCTGAACAACGGTGTAGCGGTTGTTGATATTGATCAATTAGTTGGGGCGAATAACTACATCAAGAGCCTCAATCCGGTCGCGGGTGAAGTTTACCCCGCAATTTATACTCAGGGCTCAACCATCACGGTAACCGGCATTGGCGGGGTCCGCACGATCACCTACGCCCCCTGAGCCCACCAAGAGCCCCACCGCCCCCTGCACGCTTTGCACGTCGGCGACCTCGCTCCGGCCCTGCTGATCAGCCTTCAACCACTCGGCTCGTAACCCTGCGCGTTACTGACACTAACCGAGCTTACGAGGGAGCAGCCAAACGCTCCACCCGTCTCAATTGCGTCGAGCTTCGTGCTTCTCTCGTCCGCGTTGACCCGCAAACTCGAAAGCGTGTCAAACCTCTCGTCCCACCCCAGCCCCGCACTCACGTTGGCCGACGGCGGCAAGTTCCCGTCCGTCGGACTCGGTTTCTGGAAGCTACCCAAGCCCGAGGTCGCGGGGCTTGTCCAAGGTGCCATCCGCGCTGGCTACCGCCATCTGGACTGCGCCTGCGACTACGGCAACGAGGTCGAGGCGGGCGCCGGCCTCAAGGCCGCAGTGCGCGACGGCCTTTGCCGCCGCGACGATCTCTGGGTCACCTCAAAGCTGTGGAACACGTATCATGAACCCAAGCACGTCCGCGCCGCCTGCGAACGTTCGCTGCGCGACCTGGGGCTCGACGTCCTCGACCTCTATCTGGTGCATTTCCCGATCGCGCTCGCATACGTCCCCTTCGACGTCCGT
>CAIJFT010000084.1 GCA_903820035.1 uncultured Opitutia bacterium | reverse complement strand
GGTCTGATGCTGAAGCTTCACACCTCGCTCAACTGCCTGATCAGTCTGCGCGTGCCGGAGGAAGAGTCCGTCAAACGCCTACTCAGCCGCGGGCTTAGCTCCGGCCGGAGTGACGACAATGAGGCGGTGATCCGCAACCGGCTGCGCGAGTACCACGAGAAAACCCTGCCGGTGCTTCAGTTCTACCGCGACAAGGGGATTTACGTGGAGGTCGACGGCACCGCGCGGATCGACGAAGTGCACGGGAGTATCACCGAGATTCTCCGCCAAGAGCTGGGCAAAAGCCTCTTCAACGTCGTCCTCTTCGGTTATCCCGGGTCCGGCCGCGGCTCGCAGGGCAAGGCGCTCGCGCGGCAGTTCGGCCTCGAATACGTCTCCACCGGCTCGATGCTCGACGCCGAGATCAAGCGCAAGAGCGACATCGGCCGGAAGATCACCGCCCTTTACGAAGACGGCCAGCTGGTACCGGATGAGATTGTGGTACCGTTGATCGAGAAAAAGCTCGGGGCGTCGCGTAACGTGAAAGGCTTCATCTTCAAGGGCTACCCGCGCACCCTCGTGCAGTCTTACATCCTCGACGGCCTGCTGCAAAAACACGGATCCGCGATCTCGCGGATCATCGAAATCACCGTGCCGACGCTCGAACTGATCCGGCGGCTCGACGAGCGCAGCAAGACCAACGGCTGCATGCCGTATGACACCAGCACGGCCAAAATCGTAAAGCGCCTGCAGGAGCATGAGACCAAAACCGTGCCCGTGATCGAGAAGTACAAGCAACTCCATGACGTCCTGCAGGTCGACGGCCGGGGCTCGTTCGACGCCGTCTTTGCCCGCATCTCGGCCGGCCTCGGCGACGGGGCCAAGGGGCCGGCCGGCGCCAAACTCGACCCGTTTTCCCTAGGCGCTTGCACCTAGGCGCTCGTTCAACAATAGGAAGGCAAATACCTTTCGGTCCATCATCATGGGTACCACGCTCACACTCATGTCCGCACTCGCCACCCCCTCGCCAGCACGCACGAAAGTTTTTGTGGTCGAAGACCATGAGATGGTCGCCACGATCTTCGTTGAACTGCTCACGCGGTCCACCGAATTTGAGGTCGTGGGCACGGCCCGGGACGGAGCCGCGGCCGCCACCCAAATCGCTCTCCTGCGGCCCGATATCGTCCTTCTCGATCTGCTGATGCCGGGTTCCGGGGGCTTGGAGCTAATGACGGTACTCCAACGCGAGAGATCCGCTCCGAAAATCGTTGTTTGCAGTGGAGTCGACACCGACCAGGCCCACGAAGCCGCGATCGCACTCGGCGCCCTCGCCTTCGTCGCCAAGAGTGCCTCGGTCGAGGAACTGCTTGAGACGCTGCGCGACGTGGCCGCGAACCGCGTGCGCCTGACGCCGCGGATGGCGGAATCGCTGCGCCAGCTGGTCCGCAGCCGCGACACCCAAAAGCCGCTCTGCGCCCAAGATCTCGCCGTGCTGCGCCAACTCGCCACGGACCACACGCCCAAGGAAATCGCCGCGGCCACCGGGCTGACGGTCTCCGGCGTCTACAAGATTCGCCGGCGGATCTGCGCCCGGACCGGCGCCAGCCGGGGTCGCGATTTTCGCTCGGCGGCGGCCCGGCTCGGATTGATCGATACCAGCGAGTCCATCCTCTCGGCACCACCTTCGGGAGCGCTCGCATGACGAACCGGGACCACGCCAACGAGCCCGCGGCTCCCCCTATTGTCTACCGGCTGGGTGAGAATTTCAGCGAAAAAAACGCCTGCGAGCTCTTCAGCCAGCTGAGGCAGTCCAGCGCGCTGATCGCTTTCATCGCGGACTACGACTCCGGGCGGATGCTGTTCATGGACGGACCGGTCGAAACGTTGTCGAGCGCGCCCCCCGATGCGCTTTTGGAGGACGCCACGTTCTGCCTGACCCTCTGCGGGTTTCCGGCAGGGACCAATATTACAGTCCTCCAGCAGGAGATGGGATCGGCGCGAGTCCTGAACAAGGTCGTCAGGGGAAGCGTCAACCTAGCGGGCGAGCCGCAGCTGTTTCGCCTCTCGGCCCGTGGGATAAGGTGGCGCGGCCAAAACCTGATCGCCGGTTCCCTTCGGAACACCAATCAGCTCAGCTCCACCGACGAGAACGCCGCACTCAACCTCGCAATCTCCCAATCGCGCGAGGGCATGGCACTCACCGACCCGCAAGGCGTTTACGTCTTCATGAACGCCGCCCACGCACGGCTGTTCGGC
>CAIJFT010000083.1 GCA_903820035.1 uncultured Opitutia bacterium | reverse complement strand
CGTTGAAACGGGAAGGGGGCATTGCGGGTGGGGCCGGGACCACCGTGGACCGGTGTTCGGCGATCACCTTTCAGCCTTGGGCGTGCAACGTCGCCGGGCTTTGCGGGCGCTTTGAAAACGTAGCCCTGCGCGTGAGCGCAGGGAGGACTCCGGGCGAAAAGCCCCGGCGCTCACCCGCGGGCCTACTTCGATCCACTGAAGAACGCTTGTAGTTCCGCGAGGTGATCCGTGCCGATGAGGTCGACGCCGGCGGCGCGCAGCAGTTGCCACGCGTCGGCCCGGTCGGGGGTGTTCCAGAAGCGGACTTGCCGGCCCTGCGCATGGGCCTGACTGACCCACTGCACCAATTTCTCTTTTTGATCGGGGGGCATGTCGCCCTTCCAGCGCCAGCTGAAAACCGAGTTCCAGTTTTCGCTGACGAGCGGCACGAGCGTGGCGGGCGGATTGTTTTTCAAATCCTCCCTGCGGCCGTCGACGGCGGCATAGCGTTCGGCTTGGGCCGTGACGTCGGGGGTCGCGCGGTTGCCCGAGATGATGACGGTGACGGCGCGAACGTCCCGCGCGGTGCCGCGGAAGACCGTGAGCAGGTCGGCGTAGCGGGTGAGTTCGGCGTGCAGTGCGGCGTAGGTCGGGCCGGCCTCGGATTTGACGTCGACGAGCAGAATGATGCTGGCGGGGCCGTTGCGGTAGACGCGGCCGCCGTGACTTTGCACCGCGGCGCGCAGCGGATCGAGGTAGAGGGCGGCGAGGGTTCGCTCCGGCTTCACATCCTGCCGGTTGTGCGCAACGAGAAGTTTGCCGTCCACCAGGTAGATGTCGGCTTCGATGCTCCCGAAGCCGCGTTCAGCTGCGTCAAAGAACGGGCGCTTTTGCTCGTAGTCGTTGTGGGAGTGGGCGTGGGGCAGGGCGACGGGTTCGGCGGCCCGGGTTACAGACACCAGCGCTAAACAGCACAGAAGGGTAAGGCGGAGCACGGCTCACCGTGGGCCAGGGGCTGCCGCAGCTCAAGCCGCACCTGCGTACTCCGGACGTCGTCATCACGGTCCCGCTGGGCGCCCTGCGCGGATGCTAATGACGTGAAGCCTTGCCGGGTTGCGATTGAGCGTTTCAGGGGAAGCGGCTTGGCTGGAGGTCGCGCACCTCGTTTTATCGCGGTGGCTATTCCATATGAAAGTTCCCCCCCGCCTTACCTGCTTCGCTTGGATCGTCGTCGCAGCCTCCGTACTCGCCGCCGGCGAGCCTGCGACTTGGATCGACTTCAACAAGAACGGAAAAAAAGACGTCTACGAGGATGCGAATCAGCCGGTCGAACGTCGCATCGACGATCTGCTCGCGCAGATGAACGTGGCGGAAAAAACCTGCCAACTCGCAACGCTCTACGGCTACGGTCGGGTGCTCAAGGATCCGTTGCCCACGCCCGAGTGGAAAAAAGCCGTTTGGCAGGACGGCATCGCCAATATCGACGAGATGCACAACGGCATCGGGAAGTTCGCGAAGTCTCCCTATAACGCGACACCCGCCGACACCGTCAACGCGCTCAACACCATTCAGCGCTGGTTCATTGAGGAGACCCGCCTCGGCATTCCCGTGGACTTCACCAACGAGGGCGTCCGCGGCCTTAACTACGTTCGCTCAACCAACTTTCCCGCCAACATCGCACTCGGTGCCACCTGGGACCGCGACCTGGTCACGCGGATTGGCGCCGTCATCGCCGCCGAGGCCCGCGCCGTCGGCTACACCAGCGTTTACGCCCCGTTGTTGGACCTTGCCCGCGATCCGCGCTGGGGTCGCGTCGTTGAGACTTATGGCGAGGATCCCTATCATGTGGCCGAACTCTGCATCCGGATGGCCCGCGCCCTCCAGGACGGCGGCGTGACGTCGTCACCCAAGCACTTCGCCGTCTATTCCGAGCCGAAGGGGGGCCGCGACGGCTCGGCGCGCACCGATCCGCACGTGGCTCCGCGCGAAATGGAAATGCTCCACCTCCGCCCCTGGGAGCGGATGGTGAAAGAGGTCGGTATCCGCGGGTTGATGAGTTCCTACAACGACTACGACGGCGTGCCGATTTCCGGTAGCCGGGAATTTCTCATCGACCGGCTGCGCACCCAATGGGGTTTCAAGGGCTACGTTGTATCCGACAGCGAGGCCGTTGAATTTCTGCTCACCAAGCACGGCGTCGTTGCCACGTATCCCGAAGCCGCCGCGATGTTCATCCGCGAGGGCGGCAACGTTCGCACGCACTTCACGCTGCCGGATGTCTTCATCAAGGGCCTCCGCGCCGAGATCGCCAACGGGCGCTTGTCGCTCGACGTGGTTGACGCGCGCGTGCGCGACGTCCTGCGCGTGAAATTTCTGACCGGCATCTTCGACCATCCCTACGTGGCCGATCCCGCCAAGGCGCCGCCGGTCCTGCGCGCCCCGGCGAGTCAGGCGCTGGCGCTTGAGGCCGCGCATAAGTCCGTCGTGTTGCTGAAGAATGCCAACCAAACCCTCCCGCTTTCGCCGTCACTCAAACGGCTCCTGGTTTGCGGGCCGACCGCGCAGTTGACCGAGACTTCCTTTGACCGCTACGGCTCCAATGGCGGCGAGGTGGTGAATGCGCTCGACGGCATCCGCGCGCGGCTGGCTTCGACCGGCACCGAGGTGCTGTTCGCCGAAGGCTGCAAGGTCGCCGACGCGCGGTGGCCCGAGTCGGAACTTTTCCCGGAGGCGCCCGCTGGCGCGGAGGCGGCGCTCATCGCCGACGCGGTCGCGAAGGCGAAAACGGCCGATGCCGTCGTGGTGTTCCTCGGCGACAACAACGCGACAATCGGCGAGTCGAAGAGCCGCACGAGTCTTGATCTTCCCGGCTACCAAAACGATCTCGTCCGGGCCCTCGTGGCCACCGGACGTCCCCTCGTGGCGGTGCTGCTCACCGGCCGCCCGGCGACGATCAATTACATCCAGCGCCAGGTTCCGGCTATTCTGTCCGCTTGGTTCCCGGGTGAAGCGTGCGGCACGGCCCTCGCCGGGGTGCTTTTTGGTGATTTCAATCCCGGCGGCAAACTCCCCGTGACGTTTCCGCGCAGTGTCGGTCAGCTGCCGTTAAATTTCCCCTTCAAGCCCGGCAGCCATGCAGGGCAGGGGAAGAAGGACGATCCCAACGGCTTCGGCCAGGCGTCGATCGAGGGGGCGCTTTATCCGTATGGTTTTGGTCTGAGCTACACGCAATTTGCGTTCAGCGATCTCACCGTCACGCCCGTCATTTCCCCGGACGGCGAGGTGGCTGTGACCTGCAAAGTCACCAACACCGGCGGCCGTGCCGGCGATGAGGTCCCGCAGCTGTACTTCCGCCAGGCGGTATCGAGCGTGACGACTTACGAACTGAACCTCGTTGGCTTTGAGCGCGTCCCGCTGGCGCCCGGTGCGAGTAAGACGGTGACGTTCAAGCTGCCCGCCCGCGATCTTGTGCTCATCAACCGCGAGGGTCGCCGCGTCGTCGAGCCCGGTGAGTTTTTGGTTCACGTCGGCGCCTCCAGCGCGGACCTGCGGTTGCACGGGAGATTTACGGTTAACGTGCGGTGAAGAGGAGTCCTCGCCGGTCGACTTGGGAATTGATCGGCTCAATTCGCTCCGCCGCGTGACGTCGGCGCGGGTTGGGTCGCGTTCTTTCGCGTGGCCGCCGCCGTCGATGCTGCGCTCGAGGTCACCTGTGGCAGCGCAAAGTCGGTGGCGAAGATCGCCCCCACGGGCGGACTCGGTGAGTACCGGTTTGTCGCCCTTGGCTCCGTCGCGCTCGGAGCAGCGGCGGAGCACAATCTCGAACTCAAATCCCAGGGCAAAACCTGGAGCGAAGTCCGCCTGCGGCGCGTCCGCCTCGTGCCGGTGCCGTGAACTACCGGGGAGCCGACTCAGTCTACCTGTTACCGGTCAACGTTGCGAGGGCACGTGAAGCATGACTTTTGGCGGATGACGAGGTTTCCATGAACGTTCGCCAAAGACCACTCTTTGCGATCAATCGCGAGGTCTCGACCCGAGTCGTCATCTCCCATGACCCAAACTTCAGTTGAGCGTGGGATCGGTCCTCGCGAGCCGTTTCCTCATCTGAAATAGGCGGTCGCCCAACTGCTTGGGCTCGGCATAGCCCCTCGTCCCAAATTCCGTTTTTGCCCAGTGCAAAGCTTCGGTCCGCCAGAATTCGACCAACAGCTGTCGATAGATCTCCGGTGGACGCCGATCCCAGGCGAAGTCTCGTCGTCCACCGACCCGCCCCATGCAAAACGAGTGGGCGCACTGGCATCGGAGTGGAGTTCCCAGCGAATCCCCGGATTGTTCATGCCCAGACGATAGTCACGGAGTTTTTCCGAAACGATGGCTTCTATCAGGCTTTCGGCTTCAAGGTCGGTGGAAATGACGTCGATGAACTTGCGTTCGGCAATCCATACACCCGCATCGGCCATGCTCGCAAAAGGTGCCGGCGCAGTGCCCCGACGGCTGCCTCGAAGGAATTGGCGTAGGGAGTCCAAGGCTTGCTTGGCATGGTGCGAAGCTCGATCCGCCGCTCAAATTGGCAACGAACAATCGCCGCGACTTCTTTTGACTGATCTTTTTGGAAAATCCGCACGGGCCGTCGAGGGACCGCGCAAACTTAATAAAACGAAGAACTTCGCGTCAGATCAGTCAAATCGGGGAGTTCTGTTTTAATGCGCATTTGAGCAACTTGCACATTTTTTTGACCGAACTCGAAAAAAGTTCTGATTTTTCCCCCACTGGCTGCCCGGGCTGGATGAAAATACGAACTCCCGTGAGACAAATCCGCCGGCCAGAGGGGAAAACAGTGTTAGCACTTTGACGAATTCCGGCGGTGAGACGAATCCGGCCCCCGCAGGCCGGAAATCGGCCTCGAATTTG
>CAIJFT010000082.1 GCA_903820035.1 uncultured Opitutia bacterium | reverse complement strand
CCGCGCTCGACCGACTCATAATTATTTAGGGAGCGGGACAAAGCCGCCGCCCCGTCGATCACCCAGGCGCCAAGCTTGTACTCGAATTTCGGCGAGATTTGCCGGGTGTAGGCAAGCTTCGCGGATGAGCCGGCGCCGTTGTTAACGGTGGCCACAGTGGCGGTCGCGGTGCGCGGAGGCGCAATGACGGTGAGCATGCCGTCACCGCCGACCGTCGAGCGACCGTTGTTCGCGTTGCTGTTGTCGTTGGCCGCGATAAAGGTGAAGGTGCGGCTCCAAAACTCCCCTTCAAAGTAGCTGTAGATCATATTGAGCGACAGCACCAGGCGGGGGGTGGCCTTCCAGTCCGCCGAAAGAAGGAGCCCGTCCTTGATGATGAACTTGCCGCCGTCCTGAATATCGATCTGGCGAATGACCGCCGGCCGCGAATCCGCCGCCGACTGATCGACGCGGTTGTAGGTCATGGTGATGGGATTTTCTTCCGTGTAGGAGTGGGCGTGGCTGTAGCTCAACAGCAGGCCGAAGCGCTGGTCAAAAAACGACTCCGAGTAGCCGAGCGTCCAGTTCGGCTTCCACCGGTACGCCGGCTTGTCGCGCGCGTCCGGCGCTTTCTTGAGCGTGAACTCCTCCCCGTTGAAGTTCACGCCGAGATTATAGTCGAAGACCCGGCCCTTCCGGTCGAAGGCCCGCTTCGTCTTCATGTTGATCGTACCCGCGGGCGAGTCGGCGTCATTCTCGGGACTGGCCGTGCGGTTAATCTCGATCGAATCAATGGCCGTGATCGTGAAGCCCTCGAAACTGGTGGCGCGCGAACTTGAGCCGCCCCCGCGATTGGCGTCGGCACTGGCGCTGCGCATGCCGTCGAAGGAGACGCCGACGTATTGGCCGTCCATGCCGCCGAGCCGCGGCCCGCGAGCCTCGGACTCGACATAGTCGAGGTCGACCCCGGGGAGGAACTTGAGGAACTCGCCGACATTGCCGTCGGCCACGTCGCCGAAGAGGTCGGAAGATACCGTCGTAGTGATGTTCATGTTCCGCCGTTGCGCCATGATCGCCTTCGAGTTGCCCTCCCGCTCAGAGGAAACAGTGAAAGCGCCCAACTTCACGATGCCATCCTTGCTCGGCTGCGGTGCCGACGTGGTCGTGAGGTTAATCTCGCGCACGACCGGCTGGCCCGCGGCCACAGTAAAGGTCTCAGTGACGGTGCCGTAGCCGGTGAATGTGACGACCATCCTGGCCGGGCCGGCGGCGACGTTGTCGAACCGGAAAGAGCCGTCACTTTCCGAATACGTGATTTGATTAGAGCCCTCAAGCCGCACCTCGGCGTTGCGGACGTATTGCTGCAGACTTGGATTATAGACGCGGCCCTGAATGGAACCGCTGCCGGTAGATTGCGCGTGCAGCGCAATCGCCGGGAACAGGCAGATCAACGCCAGGCCGAAACATAACGACGCACAGCGCCGCGGAGAGGAAGGGGTCTTTTTCATGGGTAACAGCAAACCGAGGGGAGCGCCGGCGATTGGGTCGACGGGCACGGGGTAACCATCTGGTTACCTTCCGAGGGGCGGACGCACAAGCAAATTAACCGCCCGCGGCGACGTGGTAAGGCCATCTGAACGTCTTGCCGCGCGAAGTGCCTTGGGTTGGGCCGCGCGCCCCTCGCGTGACTGGTGGACGGGAGAAGGACGGGAGAAGGGGTCAGCGAAACTTGCAACGGCTTGACCTAATCGAGCAGGGTGGTTGCAGATTTCGGCCTAACCCCGTGTGGAGCTCCGCATCCTCAACCCTCAGCGCCCGCTGCCGCCCGAGTTCCTCGCGCGCTACGGTCGCATGACCATGCTCGGCCGCCTCGCCGAGGCGCACGAGGTCGTTGGCGCCGTTGTGCTCCTCATGAGTGACGCCGCCAGCTACATCACCGGCGCCAATCTACCCGTAGACGGCGGTTACAACGCGAAGTGAACGCGCACCCGACTCCATCGCCGCGGCCCTCGCACTCCCCGCCGCGCTTCAACACCGCGACCGCGCCCGCGATTCGTCCGGACTATTCCGCTGAACAGCGCGCGGCCTGGCTCGCACGCCACGAGGAGTTCGTATCTGCCGCACGCCGAGACGAGGCCGACCTGCTTTTCCTCGGCGACTCACTCACGGATCATTGGCGCAGCGGCGGTCTGGCCTCCTGGCAGCGACTGCTTGGGCCGCTGCGCGGACTGAATTTCGGCGTGGCGGGAGACCGCACCCAGCAACTCCTCTGGCGCATCGAGCACGGCGAACTCGAGCGCCTCTCACCCCGCGCCACCTTGGTGCTCATCGGCACCAACAATCTCGACCCCGGGTTCGGCGAACCCAGCCTCACCCCGCGCAACTCACCCGACGAGATCGTCGCCGGCATCCTCGCCGTCGTCGACGCCGTCGCGCTCCGACTTCCCGATACCACGATCGTCCTCCATGCCTTGTTTCCCCGCGGCGAGCCCGGGGCTTCCGCGCGCACCGCGATCGACGCAATCAACGCTGACCTCCGCACGCGCGCCGCGCGCCGCGTCGGCGTCCGTTTCGTCGACGTCGGTCCGCGCCTGCTCGCGCAAGACAACCCGACAGCCCCGATCTTTCTGCCCGATCGACTTCATCTGGCGGAAACCGGATACTACGCTTGGAGCGTCGAACTTGCCGCGATTCTTGCCGAAATCGGGCTGTGCGCGAATCGTACTCAATGAGGGTACCGCGACAACGGGTCAGGGCGAAACGTGCAACGAAGCCAGCAGAACGCATTGGGTCGTTCACGTTTCGGCCTGAGCGTCCCCATGGAGTGACCCATCCCATCCAGGCTCCCGCGAAGTTCGCGAAGCGGTAAGGCTTGGTTTGAGTGACGGCGCGCCTCGCGTGAGACGGCTTGGCTGCGGCTAGGGATGCCGTGACAAAGAGTCAGGGTAAAAACGTGCAACGGTGTGACCTGACCGAGCCGAGTGGTTGCAGGTTTCGGCCTGAACCCGTGCGGAGTGCCTCAGATGCGCATCGAAGTGTCACGATGCGCACCGGGGAAAATGGTCGGGCTGGTGAGATTCGAACTCACGACCTCTTGCACCCCATGCAAGCGCGCGACCAGGCTACGCTACAGCCCGAACAAGGAGGGGTGAACAAGACTCCCCTGCCCCCGTGACGCAAGCGCTTTTTCCAGACACCTTCCGAACCGGCATAATCGGATCAACCGCTGCTCGGCGCTAATCTCCGCGCATTCACGGCCAGCCACCTCGCGGCGGACCACGACTCCGGATCGGTCACGGCACTCTCAGCGGGTCGCGACCACCCGAAACAAAGCGATGCGGTGGAGGCGTCGGCTCTCGCCGGCTGGACTCCCAGCGAACCGGAGCAGTCCCGGCTGCGGTATTTAACTGCAGCATTGGTTTGCCCGCGCACGCTCCGCCGCCAAGCGTCACGCCTCTTCCTCCCGACCATGCAAATCGGCTTCTGTACCGACCCCGCCACGCTCGCCTCCCTGCCCTTCCGCCCGGAGTGCGACTTCATCGAGGGGCACGTTGTGAACTTTCTCACCCCAGAGGCGAGCGACGCCGATTTCGCTCCGCGCGCCGCCGCCCTCAAGGCCTGCGGCTACCCGATGCCGGCCGCCAACGTGCTGCTGCCCGCCACGCTGAAATGCAGCGGCCCCGACATCGACTACGCCCACCTCGACCGCTACGCGCAGGTCGTCTTCCGACGCTGCAAGGAAATCGGCATGACTACCATCGTCTTCGGCAGCGCCGGCGCGCGCATGGTGCCCGCGGGCTTCCCGATCGCGACCGGCTTTGAACAATACGTCGACATCCTCCGCCAGTTCGGCCCGCTCGCCGCGGAGAACGGTGTCACCATCGTGGTCGAACCGCTGAACCGCGGCGAATGCAACCTCGTCAACACCGTGCTCGAAGGCGCCGAGGCCGTCCGCAAGGCCAACACCAACGGCGTGAAACTGCTCGTGGATATTTTCCACATGCTGCGCAACGGCGAGTCGCCCGACGACATCGTCAAGGTCGGCCCGCTCATCCGCCACGCGCACATCGCCGAGAACAAAGACCGCGCCGCCCCCGGCGTGAACGGCGAAAACTTCCGCCCCTTCCTGCGTGCGCTGCGCAAAACCGGCTACAACGATCGCCTGGCGCTTGAGCCGATCTGGACCGACCTACCCAACCAACTCGCACCGGCGCTGAAGGAGTTGCGGCGGCAGTTGGCGGACAGCGGGTATTGAAGAATTGAGTGTTGAGGGCTGAGAGTTGGGTGACCGACCAGACGAAATCCGGTCGTAGGCCAGCCCGCCCGCGGGCGCGCAGAACCGTCGGAGGCGCTCGCAGCGAGCTGACCTCCCTCACTCGACTGCACGATGAAGGACGACCACGGCGGGGTCGTCATCGGCAGCGAAATTTCCGGCGGCTGCCGCAACGTCCTCGTCGAGGACTGCACGATGGACAGCCCGAACCTCGATCGCGCGTTCCGGTTCAAGTCCAACGCCCAGCGCGGCGGCATCCTCGAAAATAGCTTCAGGCGCCGCGTGAAAATCGGCCGCGTGGCCGAGGCCGATTCTGACGGTCGACTTCGTCGACGAAGAGGGCGCGAAGGGGCCGTTCCCGCCCACGGTGCGCAACGTGGCCCTTGAGCAGGTCACCAGCACCTCGAGTCCGCGCGTGCTCTGGATCGCGGGTTTCCCCGCGGCGAAAGTAGACGACATCCGTTTCACCGATTGCACGTTCAGGGGCGGCGAGAGCGCCGAAACCGTTTCGTTCGCCGGCGGCCTCTTCTTCCGCGACGCGACCATCGAGCCCGCGAAAAAACGCAGAGCCTGAATTCCCATCCCCCGCCGGCAGCGGAAAAGCACTGAGCGGGCAGGCGAGACGGAGGCCGAGATTTCACGCGAAGCCACGAGGGACGAGAAACCAGGGGCGCTCGTTTGGAACCTCCTCCGTCGCTTCGCATTCGCGCCCTTCGCGGCTTTGCGTGAACCCGCCTTGAAAATTCAAAAGGATCGGGCGCAGAGAACAGCGAACCTACGAAGGATAAGACCCGACTTCCCCCGCGCTTTCTCCGTCCCACCCTCGTCCGGTGCGGTGCGTGCGTTGCCGGAGGCCTCGCCCTGGCCGGCGGCTTAGTTACTTGCCCGCCACGTAATCGGCGTAACGCGCACCGATCTGGGCGGTCTGGGTGTCGCCGCTGTGGATAAAGAAACGGTACTTCATCGTCAGCGTGCCGCCGGCGGGAATCGTGTAGTCGCCCTTACCCGCCGGATGCTTCGCCGCGGGCTCGAAATCTTTTTGCCCGAAAGGATTTGCCGCAAACAGGCCATACTCGCGCGCCATCCACCAGGTCGGATGCCGCAGGTTCTGGGGGTGGTCGAAAATCGCGACGCCGTAGGTCTTGCCGTTGCGCGGCGCGTAGTAATCGCACCAGTCGGCCCGCGTGCCCCACGCCGCGCCGTCGCGGTCGCCCTTCGCCGTCTCGATGTGACCGGCGCCGGCGACGTCCTTCTTCTGATACTTGTGCGGCAGCGTCATCCATTGGGCGACGCGGATGGCCATCGTGCCGTCCTTGTTGTCGCCCATGACCAACGGCTTGTCCGGCTGCGCCTTGATCGTGATCTCGTAGTCGATCCACCGCGCTTCGGCCGTGCCGCGGAAACGCAGCGTCGTCTCATCGGTGGCGATCTGCGCGCCGTCCGGTGCAACCCAGCGGTTGCGCACCCGGATCACACCGACGCCGCCGTCCTTGGTTTCCACGAAACTATCATGGACCGTGCTGCCCTTGGGAAACTTCGTGCCCGAGGTGCCCTCGTTCCAAAAGTCGACGCCGTTGGCGTTGCTGTGGGCGAACATCAGCGCGCGGTGGTGCGCATGGTCCGTCTCCTCCCCCGCGGTTTCCTTCATCGGGTAATCGCGCACCAGCGAGGTGCCGTCCACGGCGAGCACCGGATAACAATAGGGCCGCGTCGCGCCTTGGTAGACGTATTCGGTAAACAGCGTACCGCCGATCTCCACGCGCACCCGGTCGGCGAGCTTGGTCAGTTTTACGGCCTGGACCGCCTCGGCGGCCAGCGCGGCGCCCGCGGCGGCGAGCGAGAGAAGAAGAAGTTGGAGGAGTTTCATGGGAAAAAGAAGGACGTTGCAGGAGGGGAATCGATGCGGTGCGGCTGGTTCACGGCTTCGGCGTGAGCGGCGTGTAGTCGCAAATTACAACGTACGTTGCCGGCGTTGCGCAACTGCGTGACGGCGTTGGCTGCAAAGAAAAGCACCGAACCGGGGCCCGCGGTCTGCGTCCGGCCGTCGCCGTGCGCTTCGACGAGCCCTTGCTTCACCATCAGCACCTCCTCCTGGAGATGGCGCCGCGGCTCGCCGGAATTCTGACCGGGGTGGAGGGTCGTGATGTGACACTGCAGCTGGTCGAGCGTGGCGGTCGGCCCGTCGAACACCATCCGGCGCTCGCCATTCGGCGTCGGCGTAACCTCGAGCGTTTGCCAGTCGTAGACCCTGGACGACAACGGGGCGGGGGCGGCGGACATCGTGACCAACGAAGCAAGCGCGAGCGTGGAGCCAAGGCGAAGCAGGAATTTCATGGCGAGGGGGGAGTGTGGTGCGACCGATGCGTAACAATGAACCAAGAGATTGGGACGGGCGGGAGGACGAATGCGAAGCGTTCAAGCCCGCAGCCGCGCTTGGGCCGAAGGCGAAGGCGTGAACCGCTGCGTCCGCTTACGAGGCCCCGTGGCCATTTTGTCCGTTAGTGTCTTCGCCGGAACCATTCACTTCAGGGATGAGGGTTGAGACACCAATTCCCGGGGGACGGGAAGCCCGCACGACATTGGCATGGCCAACCCACCTTTGGCTTTTTTCTCAACGCTCAGCTCGCACCTTTCAACGGCATGATTATGGCTTAGTCCTTTGGTCCCTCGGTCCCTCGTCGTTCACGGATTTTGCTGCACCCACACCGCAAAGCCTTCGATGGCCACGGCCGGCCAAACGCCGTACCACGCGTAACCGTTACGGCGTTCAGAGGAGAGTTCCGCGACCGAATAGTGCACGGTACGGTCGCGATCGCCGAAAATCGGGCGGTCCTTTCCGATCTCGTACATCCGCGCCCAAAGCGCCGGCGCGCCGGGATGGGCGAGGAGTTGACCGCTCCCCCCCTGCCGCGTCCACACGAGGTTCTGCAACGCCGTGCGCTTAAACCAGTCCACCGCCCCGCGGATCGCCGTGGCGACCTCGGGCGAGGGTGGCTCGAGGGTCATCAGAAAACGCACCAGGGCCGCGCTCTCGTTGGTACAGGCCGCAACCGGCTCGTAATTACGCGCCGCGCAGGCCTGCAGGGTGAGCATGTCGTGCTGCTGACACCACACGGTGCGCCTGCCCCCGCCATCCCGGAGCTGGGCCGCCACGATGCAGGCGATGCCGCGGGTGAGGCGCGCGGTGGCGTCCGCGCGGAGATCGGCGGACACGAAGGCGAACTCCGCCCGACCAACGCCGACATCGCGCAGGAGTTCCAAGGCCTGGGTCATGGCATCGTCGTTGAACGTGATCGCGTCGTGATAGCCGCCGGCCAGCGGATAAATCTGCGGGAATCCGCCGTTGGGATACTGCGCGGCGCTCAGCCAAAGCAACCCGCGGAGAAACGCCTCCCGCCAGCCGGCGACGCGTACGTCGCCGGGCGCCGCCGCCGCCGCCACGCGCGCGAGGAACCGCATTTCCCACGTCGTCGCATCGTTGTCGAGCGTACCACCGCTCCACACATCCGCCTTCAAGGGGCTTATCACCAGCACCGAGGTGTAGTCGTTGCCCTTCGTCCAGGCCCCGGCGCGGGTTTGCCGCGCCACCACGCGCCCGGCGATCTCCTGCGCCGCGTTGGTCGCGTACCAGGCCGGTTCCGCGGACAATTGCAGGCCGAGACTATGTTTACCCGGAATCCCGGCGCCCTCGAGTTTCAGCAGGGACGGCGTGACGAAGGCGTCCCGCGCCGGCAACGCGGCCGCGAGGCGGTTGGACGCCGCGAGATAGGCCCGCCAAGGCGGCTGAGCCGCCGCAGGCATGGCCGCGATACGTTCGGTGGTCAGCGGCCGGAATTGGGGCGCCGCAGGCCAAGGGCGCGGACTTTCCGCGGCAACCAGCACGCCCGCGGCAAGCCAGACGAAGGTCAGCGCCGTGGCCCAACGCGCGGCGGTCGGTTGAACGGTAAATGGGGCAAACGGAAAAGCCATGGGGTACGGGATCGGGGAAAGGACACCTGCTTGACGCATAGTCATCCCCTTGGATGTGCCGTCAGTCCAATCCGAAGTGCACCGCGACCCCGGAAGCAAGCGCCACGCGGCCTAGGCTTCCGCACCGGTCTACCCACCAACGCCGCCGCCCATCAAATCACTCCGTCCCCGGGAGTCGAACCCGAGGGCGTGAACGGCGGACACGAATCGCAGGATTCTTTTTCGATCCACAGCGACGAGTCGTTCGGCGGCATGGTGAAGCCTTGGGGCGGGCGCGAGCCGCTGCGGCGCGGGGCGGACTGCGACGGGGTTCGCGCGATGGCTGCCGGCGGGAAGTGGGCCTCGAGGCAGACCTTGGCTTCGAGCCAGTTGGCAAGATCGCGATCAGGCAGACGACCGCTGAGTTGATAAAGGTGTTCGGCGTACGCCCGAATGTCCTCCTCGTGGAGCACCGGCGGTCCGAACGGGCTGGAGGTTGTTTTCATGGTAGGGACAGACGGAGATCGCAGACACCTTCCCACACGTGCCCGACCGGAGCTCTCCAAATCTTGCCCGGTGTGGCGCAAGACTTGGCGCGATCCGGCCGCTCCGGCGCGGAAAGGCCGGCGCAGGCGCACCGGCCGGGATTCAGCTGCGCGTTCCCAACGGATCCGCCGGCCAACTACGAACCGCTGCGGCGACCGATCAGCACGCCGAGGAGAACGCCGGCGCCGAGCGCGACGGCCAGCGATTGATACGGGTGATCGCGGATCGTACGGTCGGCGGCTTTGGCCCCGATCACGACCTTCGCCTTGGCGTCCGTGTAAAGCGCGCCCATCTGTTCCTGCGCCGCCTCGAATCGTTCGCGCAGGGCGGCGACGCCAGATTGCGTCGGCGAGGCCCCTTCGTCGCTCAGAATTTTCTCGGCTGCGGCCAGGAGGGCCCGGAGTTCGCTGGCCAGTTCAACCGGCATGATTTCCTTAACATTCGTCCGATTATTCATAACGCCTTTCGTTGAGAGCTCCGTCGCCGCCGGCGGGAAACCACCGGCGGGACTTGGAACCACGCCGCACCATAGTCCGATCCGCGCGGGAAACTCCGCGGCGATTGGCATTTGCTGGGCCCCGCTTGTCCGGCCGAACAGGGTATTCGTAGTTCCGTTTAACCCGGGCGGCGCAGCGGCGACCCGGGGGCCAAAAAGCGCCGCGCAAAGGCCAATTCCCGCCGAGAAAAACGAGGGCACCGAGCCTACCTTCGACCGTCAAGGGAACGGCGTCAGCGGACGCCTCAACCTCAACCCAGGAAATCATCATGCTCGCCAAATTCACCATCGAATACAGTGCGGCGGCCCGGAAGCACTCCCCGCCCCCGCACGAGTTCCACTACACCGACGACCCTGTGGTCTGTGAGCAATTCATCCAGGACCTCCTGCTCCGCGGCATGGGGATACACGCGATCAAGCACGAAGGCAGCGACCTGCCGCGCGTGGAGTTTGACCACATGCTCAAGGTCGCCGCCGCCGCCGTCGCTTCCCGCCTGATCTGCACCTCGCTTAACATCAAGCCCGAGGAGGAGCACTTCCGCTTCGGCTTCGCCGCGTAGGCCCACCCACCCCTCGCGGACCTCACCGGGGCCGGACCCAGAAGTCCGGCCCCGGCTGTTTTTATCCGGGCCCTTCAACTCGCCAAACACGCTCCGATCGGAGCCGCGGGCACCGCCGGCGGAATCGGCACGGGCGGGCTGACCGGCGGCACTTCGCAAGCGGGGAATATTCCCGCCGCCACACACTCGGTGTGGAGCCGCTCGGACATGAACACCGGATAGGGTTCCGCCGATTCCAGCGCGCGCAGGCGCGGAGGGATAGATTCCATCCCCCTGACCACGCGATCGCGAAGGGTCGCCAACGATTCCCCGAGACCGGATCGCCGTCCCCCGCGCATCACCGGCAACAACAGAGGCTCCCCCTGATGCGCCTCGTCGGCCAGCGCGACCACGTCGCAGTCGAATCCGCCGGCGGCATTCCGCTCCCGAAAAACCTGCTTTACGCCGGGCCAGGTGGTCTCGCCCTCGGCGCGGTGCGTCCGGCGCCGGCCTTCATAACGCTGCAGTTTGTAGTCACACTCCAAGTACGGTCCGTCCGCCGCCGTGACCACCCGCGAGCCGAGCGCAAAGCCGTCGATGGGCGCACCGCTGCGGACCAGCTGCGCCACGGCGATCTCGTCGAGATTGCCACTCGCGAGGATCTTGACCCCGCGCAGCCCGCCCTCGTCGAGCAACGGCCGCACCCGCCGGGCTTGCCGTGCGAGATCGCCGCTCTCGAGCCGCACCCCCTGGATCGTAATACCCTCGGCCCGGAGCTCCGGCGCCAGCCGGACCACCGTCCGCGCAGCCGCGACGGCATCATAGGTATCGATCAGCAACACGAGGTCCGACGGATCCGAGTGCGCTAACCGCCGGAACGCGTCCTCCTCCGAAACGGCCGCCTCCACGAACGAACGCGCCGTCGTGCCCGCCGCGGGAATGCCGTAATGTTGGGCCGCCAACGCATTCGACGTCGCGCTGAAACCGGCGAGGTAGCAGGCCCGGGCCGCGAGGACCGCCGCCTCGGCCCCGTGGGCCCGCCGCAACCCGACATCGACCAGCGGCCGCCCCGCCGCCGCCAGCACGGCCCGCACGGCCTTGGACGCCACCAGCGTCGAATAGTGCACGAGATTGGTGAGGCGCGTTTCGACCAGCTGCGCTTCGGCGATCGGCGCCGTGACCCGCAGCACGGGCTCGTGCGGGAAAAACAACGTGCCCTCGGGCATCGCGTCGACGTCGCCGGTAAACCGCAGGCCCCTGAGCCAGGCCAGAAAATCCGGGGAAAAACGGCGCGTCCGGTCCAGCCATTCGATCTCCCAATCGTTGAAATGCAGCTCCTCGAGAAACTGCAGCACCTGCTCGAGCCCGGCCGCCACGAGGAAATTCCGGCCGGGCGGCAGGCGCCGCGCGGCAAACTCAAACACCGCCGTATCCTTCATCCCCGCGTCGAAATAAGCGCGCAGCATGCCTACCTCGAAAAGATCCGTGAGCAGCGCGCTCGCGGCCGGTTCGCGCTGGCAAAGATCGACCGCATTCAGCGGAACCGCGCCGAGGCGGATCATTTCCCCCTCGACTCGGGACCCGGCGTCGGGGCGCAGGTTCAAGGCGCGCATCGCGTCGCGGAGCAGAAAAACCTCGAAACCCCGCTGGCGCGCATCGCGCACGGTTTCAAAGACCCCGTACTCGGCGCAGAGTCCGCCAACAAAGAGCCGGCGGACGCGCAGGGTTTTGAGCTTCGCCTCGAACCCCGGGTTGGCGAAGGCGGACGCACTCTCATCCGTCACCTCCGTTCCCGTCGAAAAGGTGATCGCCCCCGGCGGGAGCTCAAGTACCGGCGGAGCCTCCGCCCCGGTGGAAAACTGGATGCAATGCTCCGCCCACGCTCCGCCGCGGCTGCGGAAGGAGGCATGCTTGGCCGGATGCCAGTCGCGAACGACCAAGACCGGCAGACGTCGCCGCTCGAAGCGCGCCGCGTAGTCGCGTAAAACCGGCAGGATCTCGGTCGCGCGCGGCACCGGCAGCGCGCCCGCCGGCAGAAAATCATTCTGCACGTCGACGATCACCAGCGCATCGCCGGACTGCAGGGTGGCTGCGAGGGGCATGGCGGGAGGGGTTGGAGGTTGCAACTCGAGGAAAAAAGGCGGTTGAAATCCGGGAAGGGAGCACCGCTTTCAACCGCCGCACGGCGCGGCTCAGGAGACCTTGATCTCCACCGCCTTCCTGGCCTCGGCCTTGATGTCCTTCGGCAGATGCACCTTCAGGACGCCATCCTTGAAGTCCGCCGCGACCTTGTCCGCCTGCACCGCCACAGGCAGCGCGAAGCTGCGCAGGAAGGTACCGTACTCGCTTTCGATCCGGTGGAATTTCTTCCCCTTCTCCTCCTTCTCCTGTTTGCGCTCCCCGGTGATCGTAAGGACACCGTCCTCCACCGCCACCTTCACGTCCTCCTTCTTCATGTCGGGGAGTTCCGCCTTGATGAGAAACTCCCTCTCATCCTCCGCGATGTCCACCCGGGGCATCCATTCCGAGATCGTCAGCGCCTCCTCCTTGCCGGCCTGCAGGCCGAGCGGTTCCCAGTTCCAGAGCGAATTCAGGCGGCTCTGCATCTGATCGAGTTCCTTCCACGGGTTCCAACGGGTAATCTGAGTATTCATGTGATGCTCCTTCCACTACGCCGGACGGGGATCGCCCGGCCCCGCAACCTACGCCCGTCCGCCGCAAATGCTCGGCGAAAATTGACCTTCACCTTGCACCGATTGGTGCGCGGTGAATCCCGCCTCCGATCCGTTCAACGCCGCTTTGCCTTGACCGGCTTCCGGGCGGGCGGGACCACGAGCACCGGGCAGGTAGCGTGTTTCAGGATACCGTTGGCCGTGCCGCCCACCAGCAGTTCGTAGAATGCGGTATGGCCGTGCGAACCGATGACGATGTAGTCGGCATGGAGCCGTTTCGCCTGGTCCAGCACGAACGGCACGGGCGGACCGGTCAGCTGCACCGCCTCGACGCGGTCGAAGGTGGCCTTCAGCCGGCCCGCGAACTTGAGCAGTTGGCGTTTGGCGGCACGGGTCACGAGATCGTTCACCTCGGCGATATTGTCGAGAAAGGCCGTGTAATCCGCGACGAGCGCCACCGGCTGGGCAACATTGAGCAGGACCACGCGCCCGTCGACGGCGCGGGCCAGCGCCGCCGCCGCAGCGACGACACGTTGGGTCACGGGGGAAAAATCAACCGGAGCCAGAATCGTTTTCATAGGGTTGGAAGGGGTTGAACCTGTACGGTTACAACGTAGGCCCGGAATTCCTCCGCCGCTGCGCAGCGATTGCCGATCCACCGGCGTTAATTGGCCCGACCCGGCCTACCGGCAGCGCCGGAGGTCAGGCTGCCCCCGGACGCGGCCCCACGCCGTGGCCTTATTGGTACCAGTCGCGCCGCGTCAGCGGGAGCGGCACGTCGCCGGCTGCCCCGGGCTTGGCGAGGAGCGCCTGGTAGACGCCGAGCTGACCCATGCGGAAACCGTGCGCCGAACCGGCCAGGTAGAGCCGCCAGACGCGATAGGTCGCCTCGTCAACGTAGCGGAGTGCGCGTTCATGATTGTCCTCCAGACGTCCGACCCACTGTCGCAAGGTGCGCGTGTAATGGTCGCGGAGATTCTCCACGTCGCGCACCTCGAAGCCCGCCCGTTCCGCCGCCGTCAGCACGACCGGAATCGGCGGGATGTCGCTGTCCGGAAAAACATGTTCATCGATGAACGAAGGGCCGCGTTCACCGCGCGGGCGGACCCCTTCCCCGATCGCATGGTTGAGGAAGACACCGCCGGGTTTCAGGAGTCGGCCGAGCTTTTCGAAATATCCCTCCAGATGGGCGCGGCCCACGTGTTCCGACATGCCGACGCTCACGATCGCATCGAACGGCTCCGCCTCCGGTAGATCGCGGTAGTCGCGGAGCTCAATGGTGACATCCGTCGCCAGACCGGCTGCCCGGGCCCGGTTCGACGCCAGCGCGGCCTGTTGGGGGCTGAGCGTTACGCCGGTGACCTGCGCGCCATAGTGCTGCACGGCGAAGAGGGCGAAACCGCCCCATCCGCAACCGACATCGAGGACGCGCTGGCGGGGCTTTAAACGGAGTTTCCGGCAGAGATGGTGGAGTTTCGCGGTCTGCGCGGCATCCAGACCCGTGTCATTTTTTTCGTAATACGCACACGAGTACTGCATCCGCGGGTCGAGCCAGAGCGCGAAAAAATCGTTCGACAGGTCGTAATGGAATGAGACCGCCTGCCGGTCCCGCCCCGGGGAGTGCACCGGCTCGCCCACCTCCCGCACGAGTCGGCGCCACGAGCGCTGCAACGGCGCCCCACCGATCCCCAGCAACTGGAAATGGCGTGAGAACATCGTAAGCCAGTCGGGATGCGGAAGCCGCGCGACGAAGTCGGCCAGTTCGAAAGCCGCCTCCAGTTCGCCGCGCACGTCGAAGTCGTCGCGCAGATAGGCCTCCGCCAGGGACTTTTCGGTGCCGCCGCCAAACATCCGCTCCAGCGCCTCAGGGTGCTTCAACACGATCGTCGCCGGGCGCGGCGTGTCGTCGGGCCACCGCGCCCCGTCCCACAACTCGAACGCCACGCGCTCCAGCGCCGGCGCGCCGATCGCATCCTCGAGGAAGTCCATCGCCCGGGTGACCGCCGGGGTCAGCGCGGCGATTCGGGTCATTTGCCGGCCCTCCGCTTTGCCACCAAACCGCCGGGGATGTGGCGCGCGCCGACGGCGGCGACTTTGTGAAACTCCTGGGCGTTGCCGCGGACGCGCACCATGGCGCCGCTGGCAGCCACCCCCGGACGCGAATCGGCGGGATGGGTCCGCGCATGAAAACGGTGCGCAGGATCGGCGGACTGCTGCGCCGCCTTGGCGGGCCGGGCGGGGCGCGACGGCGCAGCCACCGGGACCGGATGCGAAACGGTCGCAGGCCGGGGCTTAACCAGCACAGTGAGCGGGAGCAGCGATTGGCGCATGGTCTTCATGGGATTCCCTTTCATCCTGCCGCGGACCGAGGCCCGGAGCGCTCGCGGCCGGAGGCGGCCGGAGCGGCGGACCACGGGGCGCGGCGATTACATCCGTTGGTCTCACGCGCAACGTACGCCTCCGTTCCCGCCTCGGCTCCGCAAGCCTTGACCAACGTGCGGCGAAAATTGCCGCCGAGGCGGCTACAGCACCAACTCCGCCGTGCACTCACCGTCGCACGTCGGCGAGAGCGTGAAGCCGACGCGGGTGCAGAGCCGGCGCATCTCGACGTTGTCCGCCAGAATCGTGCCGGTGATCCGGTGCAACTGCTCGGCGCGGCCCACCTCGATCAGTTCACGCAGCAACAGGGACCCGAGGCCGCGGCCCTGCCAGAGGTCGCTGATCACCACGGCAAACTCCCCCTCCGGTTGAGCGTGTTCCTTGCACAGCCGCGCCACTCCGATGATACCCTGCTCATGCGTGACGGGCTCGGTGTACACCGCCACGAGGGCAATCTCGCGGTCATAGTCGACAAAACACATGCGCGCCAGCCGGCGGTGCGCGATGCGCTGTTCCAGCGGGTGCTGCGAAAAATACCGGTACCACACGCTGCGCTCCGACAGGCTGTGGTGGAAGTCCACCATCATCGGTTCGTCGTCCGGGCGGATCGGCCGGATCACCACCGGTGTGCGGTCGCGGAGCCGGCCGGTCGTGACGTATATTTCCGGATACGGACGGATGGCGGGTCGCGGCAGGTGCGGGCCGGGGATATCCGCGGCATGCAGGACCATGCGGGCATCGAGTGCGACGATGCCCGCGGGGGAAACGCGCACGGG
>CAIJFT010000081.1 GCA_903820035.1 uncultured Opitutia bacterium | reverse complement strand
TCATGATCATGGGGCCGCGCCAAACAACCGGGGTGTTGTCGTCCACGAGGAAGCCCATGCTCATCACCTTCACCCCATGCCGCTCCATCGGAATCAGCATGGCCTCGGCGCCGTCGCCCTGGACCTCGGGGCGGCCCTGCAAGCCCATCATCAGCGGCACGCTGGGCCCGTAGATGTCGCAATCCATCAACCCGACGCGGCCGGGCCGCCCTTGAAGGGTGAGAATTTGGGCGAGGGCGCAGGCCAGATTGACGGCGAACGTGCTCTTGCCGACGCCGCCCTTGCCGGACGCGATGGCGATGGCATGCCGGATTTTTTTCGGGGCGCCGGCGTTGCCGCCTAGATTTCCGCCCGCGGTGCCTGTGCTCATCGCGGCCGGTGGCGCCTTCGCCGGGGCCACCGCAATCTCGACCAGGATTTTCTTAACGCCCGGCAGTCCGCGCAGCGCCGCCTCGATATCGCTCTTTAGCTGCAACGGCGTTTTGGGGTCATTACTGGTGAGCGCCAGTGCAACCTTTACCGTGCCGTCCAGAAATCCGGCGGAGCGGACGAGGCCGAACGACACGATGTCGCGGCTGAACCCCGGGTATTTGACTTGCTTGAGCTGTTCGTTGATTTGGTCGGAGGTCACGGTGCGGGTGAAATTATTGAGCAAATTAGAGTTGTTATGACGCGGTGCGGCGCAAATAGAAATGCCACACCGCTCCGCACCGAACGCTGGCCTCCACTTCCATGCAAATGCTTTTCCGCTTTTTCGTCGTCGCCTCCCTGCTCGCCGCATCCTCCGCCTGCGGTCAGGGCGCCCGCAAACTCGGGGAAATCCGGGTTGAGGTCGACGGCAACACGATCCCCGTCCGCGTCAGCGCCAACAGTCCTGAACTCCAGGCGCTCGCCCAAACCGCCTTTAATTCCCACGGCCGCTACCGGGTGGTCGCGAGCGGTCAGGCCTTCGACCTCAAGTTCAGTGCGCAGGGGGCGAATCAGGTTCGTGTCGAAGTGACTCGGGGCTCCGCCGCCACGGCCGTCGTCGCTGAAACCGTCAACGGTTCCTCGCCGCGCAATGCCCTGCTCCGGGCCGCCGATGTCGCCGTCGCCAAGACCAACGGGCAGAACCTGCGCGGTTTTTTCACCGCGAAACTGGCCTTCGTTTCCCAGCGGGGCGGCAAGGGTGATATCTACTCCTCCGATCTCTTTCTCGGCGAATCCATGCGCCTGACCCAGGACAACGCGTTGGTGCTTTCCCCGCGTTGGGCGCCGGATGGATCGCGCCTGATCTACACCAGTTACTTCAAGTCGGGCGGTCCGGACATCTTTCTCCTCGATCCGAAGTCCGGCCGGCGCGAGACGTTCGCGTCCTACCGCGGAACCAATACCGGCGCCCGCTTCAGCCCCAACGGTCAGCAGGTCGCAATGGTGCTCAGCGGCTCGGGCACGCCGGAGATTTATACCAGCAATCCGCAGGGCCGTAATGCCGTGCAGCGCACCCGCTCAGACTCGGTCAAGGCCTCTCCGTGCTGGTCCCCGGACGGCACCCAGTTGGTTTTTGCGATGGAACCCGGTCCGCAGCTGTACGTCATGCCCGCCGCGGGCGGCGCGCCGCGGCGCCTTAGCGTTGGCTTTACCTACGCAGCCGAGCCGGATTGGTGCCGGACCGACCGGAACAAGATTGCGTTCACCGCCCGCGTCGGGGGCCGGTATCAGATCGCCGT
>CAIJFT010000080.1 GCA_903820035.1 uncultured Opitutia bacterium | reverse complement strand
GTCAATGCGAGTGGGGCTATTTCGGATACCGAATTCCCGGGGGAACGCAATCTGCCTCAGGAACCGCGTCAGGCCGGACCGGTTCACGCGGAGGCGCGGAGAGCGCGGAGGTTTGGCGGGCGTGTTCCCCGCGTCCTCCGCGCCACCGCGTGAAACCCTTCTTTCGTTTCACGAGACCGGCCACTCGCTGGCGCTTGCAGCTGCGGGGGTGAGGGAACGGCGGTCCGATTCCGTCCGGTTCCGTGTGTTCCGTGGGCCCTGGTCTGGTTCGGGCATGCTTCTCCGGGGCTATCGGGTGTTTGGGCTGTTTCGTGGTTTTAGCTGTCTGGAATTTCGCACGATTGCATCGGGGCGGCGGGCCGCCACGGTGCGGGCATGAATCGACGTGACTTCGTGGGTGGGTCCGTGGCGTTGGCGGGTTTGGCGGCGGTGCCGGAGGCGCTCGCCGCGGCGACGGTGACGCGCACGATGCGGATCGCCCTTGTGCCCGGGAGCGTCGGCGTCGTGGTGACGAGTCAGGGTGAATTGAATACACTCGCGCATCGGCACCGTTTCGAGGCGGTCGAGCCGCGCGTGGAAGAACTCGCGGGTATGGCGGCGGGGCAGGCGGCCGAGGTAAAGTCGGACCTCGCGGCGAAAGGCCTGAGCTGGGCGGCGGCGGGGCTGGCGGTGGATTTTCGCAAGGACGACGCGGCGTTCCGCGACGGATTGGCCAAATTGCCCGCACTGGCGGCGGGCCTGCAGCGCGCGGGCGTGCAGCGCGTCGGCACCTGGCTCTCGCCGAGCCATAAGGAACTGACCTACCGCGCAAACTTCGCGCAGCATGTGACCCGGCTACGCGCGGTCGCCCGTGTACTCGCGGATCACGGACTGCGGCTCGGTTTGGAATACGTCGGTACCCAGCACGCGCTCGTGGGCGGCCGTTATCCGTTTGTGCATACGCTGGCGGAGGCGCGGGAGCTGATCGCCGACATCGCGGTGCCGTCGGTCGGGCTGGTGCTCGATTCCTGGCACTGGTGGACGGCGGGCGACACGGTGGCGGACTTGCTGGCGCTAAAAAACGCCGATGTGGTGAGCGCCGACCTGAACGATGCTCCCGTGGGCATCGCCAAGGCGCAGCAGAAGGACGGCGAACGGGAGCTGCCGTTGGCGACGGGCGTGATTGATGTGGCCGCCTACCTCAACGCGCTCGCGGCGATCGGCTACGACGGCCCCATCCGGCCCGAGCCGTTCAACAAGGTGCTCAACGCTCTGGAGAACGATCCGGCCTGCGCGGCCTGCTCGACGGCGATGCACCGCGCGATGGGGCTGATTAAGGGAGTGAGGGACTAAGGGACCTCCGGCTGCCACACTGGGCGGGGCGGTTCAAGGGGTCTTGGGAGGTGGCGTGGGCTTCGCGGGTGGGGCGGGCGGGACGGTGAGCCAGATTTGTTCCGTCGCGGGAATTACCAGGTCGCGGAAGCCTTGGGGGACGCCGTTGTCCAGGGCGGTTGAGATCAACTCGTGTACGGCGGTCCTGAGTGTATCGGAATTGGCCTCACGCAGCACGATCCCGATCGGTCCGCTGAACGGTTTCGCCGCGGGATCCGCCGTGAGTTGCAGCGAAAACTCCTTGGCGCTTTCGCCCACCTCCACGGGGGGAGCGCACACGTCGTCGGGCAGGCCGGTGACCGAGGCGACAAGCTTGGTCTTGAACCCCTCGAGGCGGCGGGCCGTGACCTTGATGGCGGTGGACTTGCCCGGTTCGACGGTGAAGCCCGGCTCCGCGATCACCGCCTGCAACCGCGGCCGGGCCGCCCGGACATACAGCCGGTAACGGTAGTCGGAGCCCGCGCGGTGGAGGACGCTGCCTACGACGGCGGTGAAGGTGCCCGACTCCGGCGCGGTCCACTCCACGACGGGATCGGCGCCGGCGCTGTCGTCGTTGCGGACCAGCTCCTTGCCGGCGGCGTTTTTGACCGCTAGCCAGGCGTCGAGCGGAAAGCCGAGCGAGGCGGATTGAATCTCCAGCACCAGCCTGTCGCCCTTGGCGGCAGCAAAGGCGAAACGGTGCTCGTCGCCGATCCGCTCGATGCCGCCGGTCACGGCAAACGGCGCGGCCGGCGCCGGCTGCGCCGCGGTGCCGGCGGGAAAATTTGGGGCGGTGAATTCGGGTCCGTCGACCGCCGGTGGGACGGGGCGCGCTTGTGGCCCGAGGCCGAGGTGTAACCGGTAGACGCACGCTTCGCTGCCGGTGAATTTCACGTCGGAGGTCGCGGGATGGGCGAAGCCGAACACCTGCAGCACGTAGGTGCCCGCCGCGGGGGCCGTCCACGCGAGGGCGGGGTCGAGGTTCCGCCCGTTGTCGTGGTTGAAGGCGAGTTCGCGGCCGGTGGCGTCGACCAGTCGCAGCACGGCGTCGACCGGGGAGGCGAGCACATAGGCGTCGAGCGCCGCGACCAGGGTCTGATCCGCGGAGAGCGTGACGGCGTACGAATCCACATCGCCGGCCTTGCCGAGCCGGCCGCCAATCGTGGCCGGCAGCGGGGCGATCCGCTGGGCCTTGGCGACGTCGTCGTTGGGTTCGACCTCGGCGACGTCCGGTCGGGCGGTGACGATCACGAATCGCGGCGCGCTCGCGCCGGCGTGGTTGTACGCGCGGATCAGGTGCGGACCGGCCGAGACGCCGGCGCCGACTTCGACACTGAACTTTCCCGCGTCTTTTTCCGCGCGGATCACGAGGCCGGGCGTGTCGGTCCACACCGTCACCGGCCACGGCTCAAACTTGCCCGCGCTGCCGACGACCGTGGTGGCCCCGGCGGGGACGGCGATCGGGAACAGTTGGTCGAGCTTGGGGACGGCGGCGGACAGGGAAACGCCGAGACCGGCACCACTGAAAAGACCGAGGCAAACGGCGCGCGCGAGGCGGAGAAGGACGCGAACCCGCGGCGGTTTCAAACAAACAGCTCCTTGATCAGGCGGCCGTTGTTCACGAGTTGGACGGGCCGGCCGGTGTTGGTGTGCAGGATTTGCGCGTGGTCGATCCCCATCTTCGTATAAATCGACGCCGCGAAGTCTTCCGGCCGGTACACATTCTCCGACGCGTTGTAGCCCTTGGCGTCGGTGGCGCCCACGACCTGGCCGCGCGGGATGCCCGCGCCCGCCATCAGCACGGACATGGCGTGCGGCCAATGGTCGCGGCCGGCGTCCTTGTTGACCTTGGGCGTGCGGCCGAACTCGCCGAGCAGCAGGACCAGCGTGCTGTCGAGCAGGCCGCGGGCGTCGAGGTCGTTGATCAACGCCGCGACGCCCTGGTCCAGCTTCTTCACCTGCTCGCCCTGGTACGCTTCGAAAATCTTGGTGTGATGGTCCCAGCCACCTGAATACACCGTCAGCCACGAAACCCCGACTTCGACGAGCCGGCGGGCCATCAGCAGCCGTTGGCCGAAGTCGTTTCGGCCGTACGCCTCGCGGACTTTTTCATCCTCCCGGTGGATGTCGAACGCGGCCTGCGCCTGCGGTGACGACACGAGATCGAAGCCCTGCTGGTAATATTGATCGAACGTGACGGCGGGATCCTCGGCGAGTTTGTCGTTGAAGCGCGCCATCCGGTCGAGCGCGGTGCGCAATTCCCGGCGGGAGGAGGCGCGGCCTTCACTGATATCGGCCGGCAGGACGACGTCGCGCACCTGAAAGTTTTTGTCCTGCGGATTCCCGTTGATCACGAACGGCGCGTGCCGGCCGCCGAGGAAATTGGGGCCACCGCTGCGCGAGACGCGCGGTACCGACATGTAGGCCGGCAGGCCGTGGCGGATACCGCGTTCATGCGAAACGACGGAGCCGAACGAGGGGTGAAACGTCACCGACGCGCCGCACGCGACCGGCACCGGCGTCCGCGCGCCGGTCATCATGTAGTGATTGCCCCCGCCGTGGTTCGGGTCCTTGTGGCAGATCGAGCGGACGACGGTCACCTTGTTGGCGGCCTTGGCGAGATTCGGCAGGGCTTCGCAGAAGTGGACGCCGGGCACCGCCGTCGGAATTGAGCCGAGCGCGCCGCGGATTTCCACCGGCGCGTTGGGTTTGGGGTCGAATGACTCGTAGTGCGACGGACCGCCGTCGAGCCAGATCATGATGCAGTTCACCTTGGCCCCGCTCTTGGCCGCCTTGAGTGCACCGGGCGTGGCGACCGCCCCGTGCGCCTGCAGCCGCAGCAGACTCGCCAACCCGAGGCCGATGCCGCCGCCGATGCCGAGCTGCAGAAAATCGCGGCGCGGCATGCCGGCGCAGTTGTGGGTGGGGGGCTTCATGCGGGCCGGCGGGGTCAGTGATTGAACACAAACTCAGCCGAATTCAGCAACGCCCAAAACACATCCTCGGTCGCGCTGGTGCGCGTCGCTTTGTCCGCGGTGAACGCCGCGGTCGCGACTGCGAGTTCCTCCGCGGTGGGTGGACGGCCGAGGGTGGAGAGGTAGAGTTCGGCCACGATGGCGGCGGGGGTTTGGTTGCCGGCTGCGAGTTGGCGGGCGCGCCCGTTCGGGTGGGCGAGTTTCGTTTGCAGCGCCTTGGAATTCATCAGGTGCAGCGACTGCACCACGCTGATGTGCGTGTCGCGCTCGCACGGCGGATCCATGCTGGGGTCGGGCCGGCTGAACGCATCCATGAACTGCGATTCAATCTTGTAGCTCCAGGCCTGCATCGCGCGGCTGCCCGGCGGCATGCCGGCAAAGGTGTCCGTGCCGCCCGTTACGTCGTTCACCGCGTCGAGCAACACTTCGGCGGGCAGTCGCCGCCGGTAGGCGCGGGAGAAATTGCGCGTGTCACTGCGGTTGGTCGCGTTCGGGGTCGTGCTGAGTTGGTAGAGACGGGATGCCATGATCGTCCGCATCAGGTGTTTCAGATCATAGCCGTGCGCGACAAAGTCCTTCGCCAGTGCCGCCAGCAGCGGGGGATTCACGGCGGGATTTGAGAGACGAAAGTCGTCGACCGGTTCGACCAGCCCGCGGCCGAAGAAATTGGCCCAGACCCGGTTGACGGCGGCGGCCGCGAAGTACGGGTTGTCGGGGGCGAGCAGCGAGGCGACCAAGGCGCGGCGCGGGTCCTCGTTTTTTTCGGCAGGCTGGTAGGTGCCGTCGAGCGGTCGCGGGGTCAGAACGGCGCCGGTGACCGGATGCTTCACTTCGCCGCCGGGTGAAAAATAGAATGTCTCCGTTCCGGCCGAGATCGGCGGCGAGAGGCCGGCGCCCTTTTGTTTCACGGGGCCGAAGAAAGCGGCGAACTGGTAGAAGTCGTTTTGCGACCACTTTTCGTTCGGGTGATTGTGGCACTTGGCGCATTCGAGCCGGGTGCCGAGGAACAGCTGACCGAACATCGTGGCGCGGTCGGCCGGCTCGCGTCGGTCGCGGTAAATCACCGCCGGGCCGTCCTGATGGTTCGTGCCCTCGGCGAGGAGGATATCCCGGGCAAACGCGTCGTAGGTTTGGTTGCGCCGGAAACTTTCGCGCAGCCAGTGGTCGAGGACGAACACGCTCTTCAATCCGACCCGGTCGGGGTTGGGCCGCACCAAATCGGCCCACTTCGTCGCCCAATAGTCGGCGTAGGCCGGAGCTTCGACGACGCGGCGGATGAACTCGGCGCGTTTGGCGGGCGAGGGATCGGCGAGAAATGCGCGCACTTCACCGGCGTCGGGCAGCAGGCCGACGGCGTCGAGCTTGGCGCGGCGCAGGAATTCCGCGTCGGTGCATAGGTCCGACGGGAAGAGGCCGAGCCGCCGGAAGTGCGCGTACGCGAGTTCGTCGATGAAGTTGTTTTTCGGCAGCGCGGCGTAGCGTTTTTCCGGCAGCGTGCGGTCGGCGGGCACCGTGATCTGCGAATCGGCCACCAGGCCCATGTAACGGGCGACGACGACGGCCTGGCCGGGCAGCGTGCCCGCCTTGATCAGGCCGCGGTCGTTGACGGTCGCCACCTCGGGATCGTTCGACGCGAAGGCGGCGAGTTTAGTGACATCGCGTTTGGTGCCGTCGGAGTAGTGCGCCTCGACCTTCAGCCGCTGTTCGGCGCCCGCGCGGTAGGTGCGATCCGGCGGCGTGACGGTGAGGCGTTGGAGGTCCGGCTCGTTCGGCAGACGGTAGGGCATGCCCTCGCGGAGCCACCGGACGAGGAGTTGGTGGAGATCGGAGCCCGGTTCGAATTTTCGGCCGCCCTCGTGGTCGATCGCCGTCGTGGGCTTTTGGATGATCAGGCTCTGCTCGGGGGCCGCGGGGAAAACGCGGCGGCCGCGTGCGCCCATGACGATGGCTTCGAAGTCGCCCTTCGGATCGTAGGTGAACACGGAGAGTTTGAAGCCGTTCTGACCCTCGGCCTTTGCATGGCAGCCGCCCGTGCTGCAACCGGCGCGGGTCAAGGCCGGCAGGACGTCGCGCAAAAAACTCACCGTGGCCACGGGCGGCGCGGCCGGTGTGGCGCCGGGCGCCGGAGCGGCCGCGGTCAATTTCGCGCGGACTTTGCCTTTGCGGCTCCAGACGTGAACGAGGCCGTCGTGGGTGCCGGTGTAGAGGGTTTCCGCGTCGGACGAACTCACCGCGCACAGTACGGCGTCGGTTGATTCGCCGATTTTCTTTTCGTCGCCGCCCTTGGAGCGCTCGGTGCCGGCATGGCGTTGCAGGTTGGTGTAGGCGAATACCGCACCGTTGCCGGTGGCGGCGATGATCGTCTTGCCGTCGCCGGGCCAGCTCACTGCGCTGACGGCGGCGGTGTGGTTGCCGAGGCTGTTGATTTTCTCGCGCGTGGTGACGTCCCACATGTTCAGCTCTTTGTCCACGCCCCCGCTGACGACCTGCGTGGCGTCGGGATTGAACGCAACGCACAGCACCTGCGCGCTGTGGCCTTCCAGCCGGGCCAATTCCCGGTGCGTCCCCGGCTCCCAAATCTTGATCAGGCGATCACCGCCGGCGGAGGCGAGGCGCGTGCCGTCGCGGCTGAAATCCAACCCGTAGATGGTGTCGTCGTGGGCAGGCCAAGCGGCGAGCCTCTTGCCGTCGGGCAAGCCGACGAGGCGGACAATCCCGCTGCGCCCGGCCACGCCGTCGGCGAACACGAGCTTCGTGCCGTCCGGGGAAAACTGGAGCGCGGTGATTTTGCCCAGTAAGCCTTCGGTCCATTCGCGCACCGGTTGGCGGGTTTCGGCGTCCCAGAGGACGACGCGGCGGAAGGCCCCGGAGGCGAGTTGGTGGCCGTCGGGACTCCAGGCGAGTGACTGGACGGCGTCGCGGTGGGCTGCGATCTGACCGAGCGCGGGGAGATCTTTTGCCGCGGTATCATGGAGCGCGATCGTGCCGCCGCGGGCCACGGCGAGCCGTTTTGCATCCGGCGCGAGGGCCAGCGCGAGTACCGGCTGATATCCGGCGGGCAGGGCGGCGAGGGCCACGGGTTTCGCGTCATCCTCGAGCAGCGCGTTGTCATCCCAGGCGGCCCCGCGTTTGAGCCACGTTTTGAGCAGACGGATTTGGGCGGCGGAGAGCTGCCGTTCCGGCGGCATGTGGGGATCGGCGCTGGCCCGCAGGACGTCGGCGAGCGGACTGGACTCCGGCTGCTTCGGATCGAAGACCGGGCCGGACTCTGCGCCCTTCAACACGGCGTCGCGGGAGGTGAGAACGAGTCCGCCCTTTTTCTTTTTCTCATTGTGGCAGGAGAAGCACTCCGCCTTGAGCAACCGCAGCGCGTCGCGGGCGACGGCGTCGGCGACCGGCGCGGCGGTGGCAGGCGCCACGGCTCCGCGGACCCACGTGCTCAGGCCGAGCAGCGCCGCCAGTCCGAAGGTGCGGACGCGGAGCGCGGTGCGGCGAGTAGGGGAAGGCAGCGGGTGCATACGGGGCGGGGGATGGCGCCGAGGGACAGGGGAGTCTCATCCCCGCAGACGAGGGCTTTCAACTGCAAGTTGCCGCTAAACCGTGGCGCCTCCGGGGTAGGTCAGCGCGCTGGCGCGCGCCGGGAGCGGCGCTTTCCCAAGCGCCGTCCGATTGAATGCGGCGGTTGGAAACCGCCGCTCCTGCGGCAGTCCGCGCTCGCGAGCGGGCTGACCTACACTTCACCGCCGGACCGGGAACCGGACGTTTTTCTCATTGTAGTCGGTCGGACCCGAGGCATCACCAACCGCGTCCGCGCGCCGGCGTCCGAACGCCGGTGTATCTCCCTAACACCCCCGCTGCGGCGCACCTCGCCCGGCCCCCTCTCCCTGCCATGATGCTGCGTTCCTTCCTTCCCTCCCTGCGGTTGCTCCACCGGCTCGTCCTGATCGCCGGCCTCGCGCCGTGGGGTGCGTCCGCCTTCGCTCAATCCGCCCTCGGTACGATCGAGGGCCGGGTGCTCAACACCCGCAACGGGGAGTATCTGGAGAAGGCGAGGGTGACCGTCGACGGCGCGCGGTTGGAGACTTTTACCGACGCCACCGGGCAGTATCGGCTCACCGGCGTGCCGACGGGCGAGACGCGGGTGCGGGTGTTTTATACCGGCCTCGCGGCCGAGACCGCCGTGGTCAACGTCGCGGCGGGGCAGATTGCCCAGCGGGATTTCAACCTCGCCGGCGCCGAGGTGCGCCCGGTGGCGGGCGATGGCACGGTCAAGCTCGACCGCTTCGTGGTTGAGACTTCGAAGGAGATGGAAGGCGCGGCGATCGCGATCAACGAGCAGCGGTTTGCGAGCAACATCATGAACGTGGTGGCGGCCGACGAGTTCGGCCACATTGCCGAGGGCAACGTCGGCGAGTTCCTGAAATTCCTCCCGGGCATGTCGATCGATTTTGTCGGCGGCGACGCGCGCACCATCTCGATGGGCGGCGTACCCTCGGGCAACGTGCCGGTGTCGGTCGGCGGCTTCAGCCTCGCCAGCGCGGCCTCCTCGGGCACGGGGCGCTCGGTCGAACTCGAACAGGTTTCCATCAACAACATCGCGCGCATCGAGGTGTACCATTCGCCGACGCCGGAGTCGCCCGGCTCGGCCCTGGCGGGCGGCGTGAACATGGTGCCGCGCGGGGCGTTTGAGCGCTCGAAGCCGCAGTTTAACGGCAGCGCCTACCTGATGGCGCGCGATGCCGAGCGCAGCTTCCGCAAGACGCCCGGTCCGATCCGCGAACCCACGTACAAGATCCACCCCGGCATGGATTTTTCCTGGGTGGTGCCGGTGAACAAGCGCTTCGGTTTCACCCTCTCGGGCGGTTCCACCACGCAGTATACCATGCAAGACTACATGACCAACACCTGGCGCGGCGCGGGCAACGCCACCTCGGTCGCGGCCAATGCGCTCACCGGTTATCCGGACACCACGCCGGACCTGCCCTACCTCACCAACTTTTCCGTGCGCGACGGCACCAAGCTCACGACGCGGTCCTCCCTCGGCACGACGCTAGACTACAAACTCTCCCGCAGCGCCCGCGTGACGTTTTCATTTCAGTACGCGTTCTTCGACGCGATGTACAACAACCGCACGCTCACCTTTAACACGAACCGCGTGTGGCCCGGTAATTTCTCCCCGTACGTGACCAACGGCGAACGGGGTTTCGGCGACATCTCCGTCGGCAATGGCGCGCGCGAAAAGTCCGGGACGACCTACATGCCGACGCTGCGCTACTTCCACGACGGCCCGATCTGGAAGATCGATGCCGGCGCCGGCGTCTCGCACGCGAGCAACCACTATCGCGATACCGACAAGGGCTACTTCAACGGCGCCTCCGCGCGGCGCACCGGCGTGACCGTGCGGTTCAGCGACATCTTCTATCTGCGGCCCGGCAAGATCACGGTGACCGAGGGCATCAACGACACGCCCGTCGACCCGTACAACCTCGGCTCCTACGTGCTCAACACCGCGAGCAGCGACTCGCGCGAGTCGTCGGACCTGCAGCGCAGCGCGTTCGCGAACATCCGCCGCGATTTCGACGTCTACCGCCTGCCCGTGTCGTTGAAGGCCGGCCTGGATGTCCGCGAGTCGATGCGCGACATCCGCGGCGGCACCGTGCC
>CAIJFT010000079.1 GCA_903820035.1 uncultured Opitutia bacterium | reverse complement strand
GGGCTCACGGGCCTGACGACGGCCGGCCTCATGCTGGTCGCGCTGTTCTTCACCCCGCTTATTCTCATCGTGCCGGCGGCGGCCACCGCGCCGGCGCTCGTGATCGTCGGGGTCTTCATGATGCAATCCATCGTCGACATCGACATGACGGATTTCCGGATCGCGATGCCCGCCGTGCTGACGCTGCTGGCGATTCCGCTGACCTTCAGTATCGCGGAGGGGATCGGGCTCGGGTTGATCGCGAGTGCGCTGCTCGCCCTCGGTTTGGGTGAGCCGAAGCGGATGACCGCCCTCGGCTACGTACTAGCGTTGATATTCTTTGCGCAGTTCTTTCACGTTTGGATTTTTAAGGGGTGAGGGGCGGGATGGAGTTCAGGGGTGAGGGGTGAGGGGTGAGAGACAATGCGGGTCGGGCCCCATCGGCTGGAGGTTCGCTGAGCTATCCTGTCACCAATGCCCGCGAGATCCGGTTCGTGCGTTCGACGAGTTGCGGGAGTTCGACGGTGGTGAGCCGGCCCTGGTCCACGACGCGGCGGCCGTGGATGAAGCTGTAATCGACGGCGTTGCACTCGCACAGCACGACCGCGGCGACCACATCGCTCTGGGCGCCGACGAAGCCGGGCCGGTCGACATTGATTGCGATGAAATCCGCGGCCATGCCCGGGGCGAGGTGGCCGATGTCGTCGCGACCAAGCACGCGCGCGCCGCCGCGGGTCGCCAACTCCAGGGCCTGGCGCGCCGTCATCGCGGCCGCGTCGCGGTCCCGCACCCGCGCGCTGAGGCACGCGGCGCGGGCTTCGTGGAGCAGATTGCTCGCATCGTTGGACGCGGCGCCGTCGACGCCGAGGCCGACGGGGACGCCGGCGCAGACCATTTTCCGGACGGGGGCGAGGCCGCTCGCAAGGCGGAGATTGCTACACGGGCAATGGGCGACGCCGGTGCCGGTGCGGCCGAACTTCGCAATCGAGTCGTCGCTCAACTCCACGCAATGCGCATGCCAGACGTCGGCGCCGAGCCAGCCGACCGACTCCGCGTAATCGCCCGGAGTGAGGCCGAACTTGGCGAGGCTGTACTCCACGTCGGAGCGGTTCTCCGCGAGGTGCGTGTGCAACCGCACCCCGGGATGGCTCCGGGCGAGGGTGGCGGATTCGCGCATGAGGTCGCGCGAGACGGAGAACGGCGAACAGGGCGCGAGCGCGATCCGTTGCATCGCAAACCGCCGGTTGTCGTGGTGCTGTTCAATCAGGCGCTGGCTGTCGCACAGGATCGCCGCCTCGTTTTCCACGAGGGAGTCGGGCGGGAGTCCGCCCTGCGACTCGCCGACGCTCATGCTGCCGCGGGTGGCGTGGAAGCGCAGGCCAATCTCCGCGACGGCGCGAATCTCGTCGTCGAGCGTGCAGTCGTTGGGAAACAGATACAGGTGGTCGCTCGAGGTCGTACACCCGGAGAGGACCAACTCGGCCGCGGCCATCTGGGCGCTGACGTGCACGCCCTCGGCGGTCAGCCGCGACCAGATCGGATAGAGCGTTTTGAGCCAGCCGAAGAGGTCGCAGTTTTGCGCCGCCGGGATGACCCGGGTGAGGGTTTGGTAGAAATGGTGGTGGGTGTTGACGAGCCCGGGCAGCACCACATGGCGGCCGCACAGGTCCAGCACCTCGTCGGCGGTTTCGGGCAGGTCGGCGGTGTGGCCGACCTGTTCGACGACATGGTCGCGCACGAAGAGGGCGCCGCCGGAGATTTCAGTCCGCGCGGCGTCCATCGTGACGAGCG
>CAIJFT010000078.1 GCA_903820035.1 uncultured Opitutia bacterium | reverse complement strand
CTGGACTCCAAATACTGCTGCGCGTGGCCGGCGTAGTCGCCGCTCACCTTGCTGCCGCCGAGCGTGGTGTTGTGGCACGCGTAACCGAAAAGAAGCGCGCGCACCTTGCCGTCGGGGCCCGTGACTTTGAGCACGGGCACGTCGTGGTCGACGGGTCCGTCGGGGTACGGGTTGTTGGAGATCGTCCCCTTGGCGTCGGGCCGGCGCCGGTTCATCGCGAAGCCGGCGCGCCCGTGGCTGTACTCGAGTTTCGCCGGTGCCGCCGCCTGCAGGCTCGCGCCGATCACCTCGAGGATCGAGCGGCGGAGAAACTCCTGGTACGCGTGGAGCGCGGCGATGTCCGCGGGCTTCGCCATCCGGCTGAACACCGTTTCGAGCACCATGCGGTCGGGCTCAAGCTCGGGGCCGCTGTGGGTGTGCGATGAGTTCAGCAGCAGCTCGGCGGGCTTGAGGCCGAACCGCGTCGCGGCCTCCGTCTCGACGAAGTCGCGCAGCGCTTTCGGAACGCGGATGAGATCCAAGGTGACGAGCACGACGCGGCCGCCCTGCGTGTCGTCGAGGGCGAGCGCCTTGGCGAAGAGGTCCGAGTCGACGCCGTCCGACGGCGCGGTGCGGCTGGCGTAACCGGCGAGCCAGATCGGGCCTGTGGGCGTGATTTGCCGGCTCGCGGCGCCGACGCGCCACGGCAGGTCGGGCTTGGCGACCGGGGCCGGGGCGGCGGCGAAGGCGGTGAGGCCGGCGGCGACCCCGATCAACACGGTGGCGAAACCGCGCCGGGTGAGCGAGGGACGCGGCTTCATTTGCCGCGGGTCGCGAGGAGCTGCTTCGCCTCGTTGGCGTCGATTTCGCGGAGGTGGACGTTGCGCCAGCGGATTTCACCGCCGTGGGTCTGGAGTTGAATCGGTCCGCGGTCCGGGATGGGCCGACGTTCCGCGGCGGGGAGTTTTTGGTCGTAGTAGTTTTCGAGGACGGCGTGATCGACGACGAGCTTGTCATTCAGCCAAACGCTCACGCGTGTGCCCACCATCACGACGCGTACGGTGTTCCATTCGCCAAAGGGTTTATCCGCGAGCACGAGCGGATCCCGGCCCGGGGTCCCGGGGGTATTGTTGAACAAGCCGCCCGAACCGAGCCGGGGATGCCGGTTCGGTTGCTTGGCCTGGTCGGGTTGGTTGATGTCCCAGATCTGGACCTGCGGCACGCCGCGGAGATAGATGCCGGAGTCGGCGCCGGCCACGGTCTTGTACTCGAGCCGCAGTTCGAAGTCGCCGTAGTCCTTTTCCGTCGTGGCGTACGCGCCGAAGCCGTCGTTGACCAACTCGTCGCCCTCGACGCGCCAGTGCGGCTTGCCCGTTTTGGCGCTCACCTCGGTCATGGTGGTGGTCCACTTGGCGATCTGCGCGGTGCGCTCGGCGGCGGGCATGGCCAGCAGCTTCCGGTGATCGAACGTCGTGCCACCGCGCCAGCCGGCGAGGTCCTTGGCATTGAACAACGCGGTGAAGCGGGGCGGGGTCGGCGCGGCCCGGAGCAGGCCGGCGGAAAACACGAGACAACAGAGCAGGAGCGTAGCTTTCATGAAGGGGAGGACACTCGGGGTGGACGACACTGGCGCGGCCAAGGGGGCGGCGCCGCAGAACCCCTGCATCTCTCGGCGCGGAGCCCGCCGGAGACAAGCCTTCCGTGACGCCCGATCGGTTTGGTCCCGTGGCTGCGAGCGCCAGCGAGTCGCGAGCTGCCGTGAAACCCCACTCGCCGGCGCTCGTAGCGACCGAGTTACCCTCGGAGTTGAACGAAACTGATCCGGTCGGGGCCACGCCGCGTTTGTCTTTTCCGCCGCGGCGGCGAGGGTCTGGGCCTATGTCACGTCGGAATCCGTCTCAGGAAGATATCGCGTTGGATCGCCTGCCCAAGGCCGCGCTCAACCGGGAGAGCCTGCGCGAAACCCTCGCGCTCGCCGCGTACCTGCGGCCGTACCGTCCGCGCTTTCTCGCGGGGATGAGTACGCTCTTCGTCAGCGCGGCGTGCGGGCTGGCGTTTCCCTTTCTCGCCGGGACGCTCATCGATGCCGCGATGCGCCCCGGCGGAGCCACCCTGCCGTGGCTCGGGGCGATGCCGCTGAACCAGGTCGCGCTTCTGCTCGTGGCGGCGGTGGCATTGCAGTCGCTCGCGTCGTTCAACAGCGCGCTCGCCTTCAACCGCGTCGGGCAGAGCGCGCTCGCGGACCTGCGGCGCGATTGTTACCAACGCCTGATTGCGCTGCCGATGGCGTTCTTCGGGCAGCGGCGCGTGGGCGAGCTGACCAGCCGCGTCTCGACCGACGTCGCCCAGATCGAGGGCGCCCTGATCGACGCGTTGCCGCAGCTGTGCCGGCAGTCGGTGTTTTTGCTCGGCGGCGTGACGCTGATCACGCTGACGTCGGGCCAGTTGACGGCCGTGATGCTCGGCACGCTGCCGGTGCTGATCGCGGCGGCGGTGTTCTTCGGCCGGCGTCTGCGCCGCTTCTCGCGCGAAACGCAGGACCAACTCGCCGCGACGAACACGATCGTCGAGGAGACGCTGCAGGCGATCGCGAGCGTGAAGGCGTTTGCCAACGAAGCGTTCGAGCTCGGGCGCTACGAGACGTCGAACCGCCGCGTGCTGGCCGCGGCCCTGAGTGCGGCGCGGTGGCGTGCGGTGTTCGTGGCCTTCTTCATCATCGCGCTCTTCGGCGGCATCGCGATCGTGATGTGGTTCGGCGCGGGGCTACTTCAGCAGGGGAAAATCTCCCCCGGCGAGCTTACGCGTTTTGTGCTGTATTCGACGTTTGTGGCCGGCGCGATGGGGCAGGCGGCGGAACTGTTCAGCCAGATCCAGAAAACCGTCGGTGCCACGCAGCGCGTGCGCGAACTGCTGCGCGAACCGACCGAAGGCGATCTCGCGGTCGGCCGGCCGGCGGTGCCGGGCGAGTTGCCGCCGCGGGCCCGTGGTGCGGTGGCGCTGGTTGAGATCACGTTTCGTTACCCGGCGCGTCCGGAAACAGCGGTGCTGCGAAGTCTCTCGCTCGCGGCCCAACCCGGCGAACGCATCGCGCTCGTCGGCCCGAGCGGGGCCGGCAAATCCACCCTCACGGCGCTTCTCCTGCGTTTCTACGATCCGGAAAGCGGCCGGCTCCTCCTCGATGGTCGCGACGCCCGCGACTATCCGTTGCCCTGGCTGCGCGCGCAGATGGCGATCGTGCCGCAGGACGTGCTGCTCTTTGGCGGGACGATTCTGGAAAACATCGCGTACGGCCGGCCGGGCGCGGACGAGGCGGCGATCCGGGAGGCGGCGCGACAGGCGAACGCGGACGATTTCATCCGGGCGTTTCCGGAAGGCTACGGGACGATCGTGGGTGACCGCGGCATCCAGCTCTCGGGCGGCCAGCGCCAACGCGTGGCGATTGCGCGGGCGATCCTCAAGAATCCGGCGGTGCTGATTCTCGACGAGGCCACGAGTTCGCTCGACAGCGAGAGCGAGGCGCAGGTGCAGCTCGCGCTCGACCGGTTGATGCTCGGCCGCACGACCTTCATCATCGCCCACCGACTTGCGACCGTGCGCAACGCCGACCGCATCGCGGTGATTGAGGCCGGGCAGGTGGTTGAACTCGGGACGCATGATGAATTGTCCGCGCGCCCGGACGGTCTTTACCGGCGACTGAGTGCGCTCCAGTTCGGGCCCGCCGCGGGGTCCAGCGAGCCGGGCGATCGTCCAGGCGCGTCGGCCATCTAGGCTCGGGTTTCTGTTCCCGCCGGGCCGCGGAATTTTCCCGTCCGCTTCCGGCCACGGGTCGCCACGTCTGGCCGCGGGCGTAATTAGGTTTGAGCGCCGTGCATTCCGCGGTGTGATCACGGTCGCATTTACCCCATGACGATTACCGACGAACTTCTCGCGCACGGACGGATTATTCGCGAACCGGCCGGCGCCGGTTCCGGCTATTGGGTCGGGTGCCCGGGCGCTTATTACGAGCCCGCGGAAAAGGCCTGGTATCTCACGTACCGGATCCGCCGGCCGCGCGGTGTGGCGCCGGATCGCGGTGGCGAGGTGCGCATCGCACGGTCGACGGATCTGGTGAAGTGGGACGACGTCCTGGCGATCACCAAGGACCGCTACGACTCGGCGTCGATTGAACGCAGCTGCCTGCACCGCGGGAAGGACGGGCTGTGGCGGTACTTCACGAGTTATGTGCATCCGAGCGACGGCCGCTGGTGCACGGCGGTGCTCAAGGCGCCGACCGTGGCGCAACTGGATCCGGCAAAACGCGAGGTGATCTTCACCGGACCGCCGCTCGGGCTCGAGGGCGTGAAGGATCCGTGGATCATGGAAGTGGATGGCGTGTATCATTTGTTTCTCAGCATCGCGACGCCGACGCCGAAGACGGCCGACGGCTCGCATGCGACGCTCGACATTTTCAATACCGGCGAATGCAAATCCGCGACCGGTCTGGCGACCTCGCGTGACCTCGATCGTTGGGAGTGGCAGGGGGTGGTGCTCGCTCCGGGGGCGACCGGCTGGGACTGTTATTGCCGCCGGTTGAACTCGGTGGTTCCGCTGGCCGGCGCTGCGGGTGGCATTCAGTACCTGGCGTTCTACGACGGCAGTGCGAGCCACCTGGAAAATTACGAGGAGAAGTGTGCGCTGGCGGTATCGGCCGATCTGCGCCGATGGGAGTCGCGCTCGGTCAACGGCCCCGCGTTGCGCAGCCCGCATGCGTCAACCTCGCTGCGTTACCTGGATGCCAAGTTTGCCAACGGCAGGTGGCATCTTTTCTACGAGTATGCGCGGGCCGACGGCTCGCACGACCTGCGCGTGACGACCTGTGATGCCGCGGCGCTCGCGGCGTTGGTCGGTTGAGCACGGGCGGAATGCGCCGGCCGGCGTTGGTTCCGCCGCCGGACTTCCCCGCCAATCCCCCCTCTTCTCATGCCCCTCGTGCTCCGCTTGTTCCTGTTGGTCTTTTGCGTCGCCCCTCCTCTGGTCCGGCCGGCTCGGGCGACCAATGCCGCGTTTGATCAATGGGTCGACGCCTTCACGGCGGAGTGGTCGCGCGGGTCGCCCTCCGCCTCCGGTTCGGCGGCGGACGCAGCGGACAACGGCGACCTGGATACGGTGCTGCTGGCGGTGCAAAACGCCCAACGGGAGCAGCGGGTGGCGCTTGCGCAACGCGGCCTCGCCGAGGTCGCGCAGTTCGGACCGGATGCCCTCGACGCATCCCAGCGCGTATCGGTGGAGCTGTTGCGCTGGCACCTCGATATGTTTCTCGCGCGGCAGCCGTTCGCTGACCATGCGTTTGTCTTCCGGCAGCTGCGCGGCCTGCATGTGGCGCTGGTTGATTCCATCGCCGAACGCAGTCCGCTGCGCCGGCCGCGGGACGTCGATGGCTACCTGGAGCGTCTGGGCAAAGTGTCCGGGCAAATCGACCAGGGGATCGCCCGCGCGCGGGCGGCGGCGGCCAAGGGGTTGATTCCGCCGCGCTTTATTCTCGAGCGCTCGTTGCAGCAGCTGGAGATGTTCCTCGAGCCGGCGGCGGCGCAAAATATCTACGTCACGTCGCTCTCCGGCCGCGGCGCCGCGGTCGAGGGGTTGGTAGCTGGCCGGCTGGCGAAGGCGGTGACGGAGGCGACGCGCGTGGTGGCGGAGCAGGTCCGGCCGGCCTACGGCCGCGTTCAGACGCTGTTGCTGGAACTGCTGCCGCGGTCCACCGATGACGCCGGAATCTCCCAACGGCCGGAGGGTGCCGCGGCGTACGCGCAGGCCCTGGCTTTTTTCACGAGCACGAAGCTGACGGCGGACGAGATCCACGCGATCGGCTTGCGGGAGGTTGCGCGGCTCGAGCGTGAGATGGACGGGCTCCTGCGGCAGCTGGGTTTCACCGAGGGCAGTTTCGCGGAGCGGCTGGGTCGGGCCGCGTTCGGCCCGCCGTTGCCGGAGACGCCCGAGCCGCGCGGCGTATTGATTGCGCGCTACACCGAAATCATCCGCGATGCGGAGCAACGCAGCACGTCGCTCTTTAACCTGAAGCCCACTGCGCCGGTCGAAGTGCGCCGCGTGCCGGCCCTGACCGAGCGGACGGCGTCGGCCCACTACACCGCTCCGCCAGCCGACGGTAGCCGTGGGGGAGTTTTCTGGGTCCCGCTGCCGGGTTCGGTGTTTTCGCTGACGCTACGGATGCGCAGCCTCGCATACCACGAGGCGGTGCCGGGGCATCACTTCCAACTCGCGATCCAGCAGGAGTTGAAGGACCTCCCGCGGTTCCGGGCCCGGCGTACGTTCGGCACCATCAGCGCCCACAGCGAAGGCTGGGGCCTGTACGTCGAGCACCTCGCCGTTGAGCAGGGCTGGTATGATGGTGACGTCGCGGGCCGGCTCGGCGCCTTGTCCTCGGAGTTGTTTCGCGCCAAGCGGCT
>CAIJFT010000077.1 GCA_903820035.1 uncultured Opitutia bacterium | reverse complement strand
GGGTCTCCGGCTCCGTGATGGCGGCCTTGCGCCGGCGCAGGGCGTTCTATGGCGTCTTGGCGCTCACTTGGATTCCGCTCGCGCTCCTGCTCCGCGATGTTGGCCAACGTGCCGTCGGCTTCGGGCAGGGGGTGGGGGTGGGCGTCTACGCACTTACGGAGTGCAAGGCCCTCGCGCTCTACTTCGCCAAGGCGCTTTGGCCCGCCACCCTCGTCTTCGACTACGGCGCGGTTTTTTTGGCGTTTGATCCGGTCTCATGCCTTTGGCTTGTCGTCCCCCTCGCTGGCCTCGCTGCGCTCGTGCAGCTGTGGCGCTACTCGCGCCGGGCTGCCCTCGGCTGCTCGCTCTGGCTGCTGGTCCTCTTGCCCACCTCAAGCGTCGTGCCCGTTGCCGCCCAGCCCATCGCTGAGAACCGCACCTATCTCCCGACCCTGATCCTTCTCGGTCTGCTTTGGTGCCTCCTTTCCCGTTCGCCGCGGCGCTGGGCCATGGCCGCGTTACTCGCGCTCCTTTTTCCCCTCGTCGCCATCAGCGTCGCCCGGCTCTCCGTCATGGCCGAACCTTTGACGCTCTGGCGTGACACGATTGCCAAAGCCCCGCTGAACCCCCGAGCCTACGCGAACCTGGGGGAAATCTACCTGGGGCAGGCCGAATGGAATCAGGCCGCCGCCTACCTTGCGCAAGCGGTCGCCTTGAAAAACGACTACCCCGAGCCGCGTGCCAACCTGGGCATCGCCCTGGCCAACCTTCAACAAGGCGAGGCCGCCGAAGCGCACCTCCGTGCCGCCGTCGCCCTCGCCCCCGATCGACCCGCCTACTACGACAATTTGGGCAACCTGCTCCTGCAGCGCGGCAAAATCAGCGAGGCCACGCTGCAATTCGAAAAGGCCTTGGCGCTGAATCCGGACTTTGGCCCCGCCCTCAATAACTTGGCCGGGATCTACGCCCGCTCTAACGACTTTAAGCAAGCCGCCAGCCTTTACGCCCGCGCGATCAGCGCGGACCCCGCGGCCGACCTGCCGCAGCTGAACCTGGCCGCCGTCCTGATCGCCGACCACCGCCCGGCCGAAGCCCAGCAGGCACTCGCGGCCCTCCTGCGCCTTCAGCCGGAACACCCGGCGGCTCTGCTGGCCTCGGCGAGCGCCAGCCTCCTCTCGGGCGACGCCCAGTCCGCGCTCGTGTTTGCGCGCCGAACCATCGCTGCGCGCTCCGACTGGCCCGAGGCCCACCTCATGCTCGCCAAGGTTTCCCTGGCGGTTGGCCAACCGGCTGAAGCTGCGCCGGCGATTCAAACCGCCCTGCGCCTCCGGCCGGGTTGGCCGGAAGCCGAGGAACTCCGCGCCCGCCTCGCCCATGTCCCGCCGCGCTGAAGCGCGCTTTGGACCCACCATTTAGCTGGGCAATTCCTCGGTTTTAACCCCTGTCCTTGCCACCTTGGTCCACGAAAAAGTGCTTGCCACTCTGCCTCCCGTACGGCACGTCCTCTCAAAGTCAGGCGTAATCTAGTCACAAACTGTTAATCCATTCAGATGAAAAAAGCTCCAAACATTAAGCTATCACTTCGCAAGTTGTTCACTGCGATGCTGGCCGTTGGCCCTGTGGCCATCCTCCCCGGTCCGCTCTGGGCAACTCTGCCGGCTAATACAGGTTCATTCACGGTGTCCGCGGGCACCGCGACTGTTGCTACGGCCGGTACACAGGCCACCATCACGGTTTCCGACCGCGCGATCCTGAATTGGGGCAACAACACCGTCGTTGGCGACGGTTTCGCCACCAATTTTAAGATCGATGCCGGCGAGACCTACAACTTCGTAGCCCCCTCGGGTGGCTCGGTGTTGAACAAAGTCGCGAAGGGCACGTCTGCCTCTAATGCTCCGGAAG
>CAIJFT010000076.1 GCA_903820035.1 uncultured Opitutia bacterium | reverse complement strand
GTCCTCGAGGGCACCGGCCGCGAGGTCTACACCGACTCCCTCGGCAGCTTCATATTCGCCGACGTCGCCACCGGCCCAAGCCGGCTCCAGGTTTTCTACACCGGCCTCGGCACGGCGACCGCGACGATCAACCTCACCCCCGGCGAGACTATCCGCCGCGACTTCGCGCTCACCGGCGACCGGCCGGCCGGCGCCACCGGAAACGAGCCGGTAAAACTCTCCCGTTTCGTCGTAACGACCTCGCGCGAGATGGACGGCGCGGCGATCGCGATCAACGACCAACGCTTCGCCGCCGATATGCGGAAGGTGCTTGCCGCGGATGAATTCGGCACGACCGCCGACGGCAGTGTGGGCGAACTCCTCAAATCCGTCCCCGGGGTCTCGATCGCCTGGGTGGGCGGCGAGGCGATGGGCATCCAACTCAGCGGCGTGCCCGCCGATTACACGCCGGTCACCGTGAACGGTTTTGAGCAGGCCAGCGCGCAGGCGAACACCGCCCGCAATATCCAGATGACGAACGTCGCCACCAACAACCTCTCGCGCATCGAAGTCCGCTTCTCCCCGACCCCCGAAACCCCCGGCATGGCCCTCGCCGGCTCGATCAACCTGGTCGTCCGCAGCGCCTTCGAGCGCACCAAACCGATCCTCAACGCCAGCGCGTATTGGCTGATGCGCGACGATGTCCGCGAGTTCGGACAATCGCCCGGCCCCGGCCGCTGGCCGACCGCCAAGGTCCACCCCGGTTTCGAATTCTCCTACGTGCGCCCGGTCAACGAGCGGTTTGGCTTCACCTTCTCCGGCGGCGCCTCCACCCAGTACCAACCCTCGACTTTCATCCAGACCACGTGGCGCGGCGCCGCCGCGGCGACCAACGGCGGTACGCTGCCCACCACCACGCCGGACCAGCCGTACCTGACCGATTACCTCGTACGCGACTTCCCGCGCCAGACCCGCCGTACGTCCGCCGGCATGACACTCGATTACAAGCTCAGCCCGCGGGACCGCATCTCGCTCTCGGTGCAGACGACCACCTTCGCCGGCGACTACAGCAGCCGCGATCTCACCTTCAGCGTGAACCGCGTGCTGCCCGGCAATTTCGGCCCGACGTTTACCCGCGGATTCGCCGGCGCCGGCTCGCTGACGCTGGCCAACGCCGACCGCGATCAGGACTCGGTCAGCCTCAGTCTCAGCACCGTCTACCGGCACCAGGGGCCGATCTGGAAGGCCGAGGCCGGACTCGGCGACTCGCGCGCCACGAGCATCGTGAGCAACCTCTCGCGGGGCTATTACGGCGGCGTCAACGCGCAGCGCGCCGGCGTCACCGTCGCCTTTGAAGACATCGGCCGGCTCCGCCCCGGCCGCATCCTCGTCTCCGATGGCACCACCGGCGCGGCGGTCGACCCGTATTCACTGGCCAGTTACTCGATCACGAGCGGCAGCGGGAATTCCCGCTTCGGCCAGCGCTTCGACGACGAGTCCCACGACCTGAAACGCAACGCCTACCTCAACCTCGCCCGCGACTTCAACGGCGTCCTGCCGCTGGCCCTCAAAGCGGGCCTCGACCTCCGCCAGAATGCCCGCGACCGCGTGGGCGGCACCGCGGTGTACACGTTTGTCGGGGCCGACGGCCGCACGAGCAACACCCCGACCGGTCCGAGCGACGACAGCGCGAGCGTGATCCTCGACGACCTTTTTTCACGGCGCCCCGGCGTGTGGGGCTTCCCGGCCACGCAGCGGCCGGGCAACGGCAAGCTGTGGGAACTCTATCAAGCCAAGCCCGCCTATTTCACGACCAACGACAACAATGCCTATCGCTCCTCGGTCGGCCTTTCCAAGTACGCCGAGGAGATCACATCCGCCGCCTTTCTGCGCGGTGACACCGCCCTCCTGGGCAACCGCCTGAAACTGACGGGGGGGCTCCGGGCCGAGCAGACCAATATCGCCGCCGACGGCCCGCTGGAGGATCCGACGCTCAATTTTCAGCGCGACGCGGCGGGCCGCGTGTTGCTCGGCACGAACGGCCGGCCGCTCGCGCTGCCCGGCACGGCGCTGGAGATCTCCCGCCGCACGTACCTCGAGCGCGGCAACCACGTCGCGAAGGAATACCTCCGCTTCTTCCCCAGCCTCAACGCCAGCTACCAACTCGGGGAAAACCTCATCGCGCGGGCCGCCTACTATCACACCGTGGGTCGCCCGAACTACAATCAATACGCCGGCGGCGTCACCCTCCCCGACCTCGAGTCCGTCCCGAGTCCGACCAACCGGATCGTACTCAACAACACCGCCATCAAGGTCTGGTCCGCGCGCACGGGCAAAGTCGCGCTTGAGTATTACTTCGAGGGCGTCGGCCTGGTCTCGGTGGGCGCGTTCCGGCGGCAATTCGAAAACTTCTTTGGGAGCACCGTCCTCACCCCGACCGCGGAATTCCTCGCAATCCACGGGCTCGATGCCGCGGAATACGGCGGTTACGACGTCGCGACGCAGTACAATGTCAGCAGCCTGGTCCACATGGAGGGGCTCGACTTTCAATACCGTCAGGCGCTCACCTTTCTGCCGGCCTGGGCCCGCGGCGTGCAGATTTTCGCCAGCGCGACGGCCCAACGCACGCTCGGCGAGGAAGCGGATAATTTCTCCGGCTTCATCCCGCGCACCGCGAGCGCCGGCGTCGCGTTCACCCGCCCCAAGTACAATGTCCGCCTGAACTGGACCTTCCAGAGCCTGCGCAAACTGGCGCAGATCACCGGTGGCAGCGTCGGTCCCGGCACGTTCACGTACGCCACCCCGCGGCGGCTCATCGATCTGACCGGCGAATATCAACTCACGCCCCGGCTCGCGCTCTTCGGCAACATCCGCAACCTGCAGGACCAAACGGAGGACTTCGAACGTTACGGGCCCGCCACGCCCGGCTACGCCAAGTTCCGCCAGAGTGACCGCTACGGCGCCCTCTGGATCTTCGGGCTGCGGGGGAATTTTTAAGCCATGTCCCGCCCAATCCGACCCTTCGCCTTTCTCCTCGCGCTGCTGCTCGGCGCCGCCGCCGCCCGAGCGACCCTGCCCACGCTGGCCGAAGCGCTCGCCGCCAAACGCGATGTCTGGGGCGAGGCCGCGATGGCTCAGCCCAACGGCGCGAGCTACGAATTTTTCGCGCCATTGTTGCCCCCGCCACGTTATGTGCACGCGGACTTCCGGCACTACCCGATCGTGCTCAGCGCGCCCGACGCGAAGGTGAAGGCGCGGCTGATCTCCGACGGCCGCGGCGTCAACCTGCGCGGCGGTTCCCGCAGCTGGAACGACGTCGGCATGCCGGTGACGTTTCGCGTGGGACCCGATGAGTTTTTGTTCGGTTCACTCCGCGACCGCGTCAGCGAACCGACGCTCGCCGAGGGCTGGATGCCGGTCGTAGAAATCCGCTACAGTCATCGCTCGCCCGTGCAGTCGGAAGGCATGGTGCCGCTGAACCAGGTCAAACGCGAACTGCCGCCGGAGATCTACCGGCTGGAGGCGTTCGCCGCCACCGATCCCGCCCTGGCGGCGAACGGCGTGGTGTTCGTAAAGTTCGATCTCGCCCAGGGCACCAACGGCTTCGTCAGCGTCGACGTCGACGCCAGGTCCCCGGTGAAGTTTGAGCGCGGCCGGCTGATCGACGACTCCGGCCGGGTGCTGGCGATTTTCGATGCGGGGTGGAAACGCGAGCGGGGCAAGCTGGTGGCGCGGCTGAAGCCCGGTACGGCGGTGACGCTGGCGATCGCCACCGAGCCGTTGACCGACGCAACGGCGCCCGCCGTTTCGCCGGCCCAATTTGCGGCGCAGCGCGAAGCCTGTGTCCGCACCTGGCGTGAGTTGGTGGGCCGCGGCATGCAGGTCGAGGTGCCCGAGCCGCTCGTGAACCACGCCTGGCGCAACGCCCTTTGCCAAAACTTCACGCTGATCAACGGCGACAGCCTGCGGTACAGCGCGGGCAACCAGTACGACCGGCTTTATTCCGCGGAGGGCAGTGACGCGGCGCTCGCCCTCCTCTCCTGGGGCTTCGAGCGCGATATGCGCCGGCTCATGGGCCCGATCTTCGACTTCACGCGCCGCGGCCTCGAGTACCACCAGGCGGCCTTCAAGCTGGGCAACCTTTTCAAGTACTACTGGCAGACCCGCGACGCCGCGGTCATCGGCGAGTTCCGCGCGCGCTGGGAAAAGGAGGCCGAACGGCTCGACCGCCACCGCACCGGGGCCGGCGGACTGTATCCGAAAGAGCAATATTGCGGCGACATCCATACGCCCGTCCAGAGCCTGAACGTCAACGCCAAGGCCTGGCGCGCGCTCCGCGACCTCGGCGCCCTGCTGGCCGAAACCGGCGACCGCGCGGCGGCCCAACACTACCTCGCCGAGGCCGCCGCGTTCCGGCCGGTCGTCCTGCAGGCGATTGCCCAGCGGGCGGACCGGACGACGACGCCCCCGTTCGTTCCCGTCGCCCTCGACGGCGGCGAGCCGGTGCACGATCCGATCATGGACACGCGGATCGGCAGCTACTGGAACATCATCATCGGCTACACGATCGGCAGTGGCATTTTTCCGCCGGGTAGCGCCGAAGAGCAGTGGATCCCGCGGTATCAGGAGCAGCACGGCGGAATCCTGCTGGGCATGCTGCGCTCCGGCGGCGCGCAGTTCAATTTCTGGACCGGCGAACAGCGCGTGAACCCGCTCTATGGCGCGCGCTATGCGCTCGACACCCTCCGGCGCGACGACCCGGAACGCGCCCTCGTGAGCCTCTACGGCACCCTCGCCCAAGGCCTCACCCGCAATACGTTTGTCGGTGCCGAGGGCTCGACCCTCGACCCGGTCGATGCCGAGGGCCGTTTTTTCTACTGTCCGCCCAACAGCGCCGCGAGCGCCCTGGTGCTCGCCATCTTGCGGCACCAGCTCGTGCAGGACTGGGACGAAGACGACGACGGCAAACCGGAAACCCTGCGGCTCCTGTTCGGCACCTCACGGCGCTGGCTGGAGGACGGCAAGGTCATCAAGGTCGCCCACGCACCGACGGCGTTCGGCGAGGTGGCGATCGAGGCGGAGTCGAGGCTGAGCACCGGCGAGGTGATCGCCCGCGTGACGCTACCCGAACGGAATCCGGCCAAGCGCACCCTGCTCCGGATTCGCGTGCCCGACGGCTGGCGGGTGGTCGCAGCCACTGGCGCCGCGGGAACCTTCCCGGCGGACGAACGCGGGACGGTGGACATTTCGGCGCTACGGGGTGAACAAACCCTGCGATTCCAAACCGTCCGAAGCGCATCGCGCTGAATGACGGCGAAGCCGTCGAAGCTCAAAAATGGAGCGGGCGGACCGCTTACCCCTAAGCGATCCGCCCTTATCTTTCTTACTTACCCCAATTCTCACCCGCTAGGCGGATGAGAAAATGAATGACCGAGATACTGAGTAACCCAAGCTCCCCAAAAGTTCCAGCGACCGCCGCCGATTTTTTCCAAAAACATTCGCGGCGCCCGAAGCGGGCCGGCGGAGACACTCCCGCGGTTTCAGAAATCGCGTAGCCGCGTCGCAGCGAAGCGCCACGTCGTCCGCCGGCTTGCCGCGCTTTCGCCTTCGGCCACCTGCGGCGACGCGAACAGTTGCACCGCGATAGGAACAACCATCCTTTGCTTTGGCCCGGTCGACCGGTTCGGGCGGACGCCGACCCAAGCTCCTTCCCGGCGGTCGACAACCGCCGTGCCCCACCACTCAGAAAGGCGGTGGCGTCGCCGGGCGCTTCGGTTTCGGCTCGACCCAGGTTCGCAACAGTAACTCGGCAAGGCTCTTCATACTCGTCCGCCGCAGGCCTTCGTGTTGCACCGCTTCCTTGAAAAGCGGCACCACCTCGCTCCGCTCCTGGTAGTAACGCCACAGCTCCGGTTCCAGCTCATCGACCGCAAAACGTTCATCCAGAGAGGCTTTCGCGGCACGTTGAAACTTTGCCTGCCAGTGCTGTCTCTCGTCTTGGTGTTTCTGCAAATAATCGAACACGCGCTGCTCGCACCGATTCAGGCTCATGGATCGAACCTGCGAAGGTCGGGCTCGAAAACAACCGCAAAAACCCACGCTTGCGACGCCCTCGCATTCGGCCACTCGTAAACCTACCTTTTTTCCGTCAAACTACCGTCCAACCCTCCTGACCATGCTGCAAAAATTCACCGAACAACTTCCCGCCGTGCTGCTCACGGCGTTGCTCGTCATCGGCGGCGCCTTCTGGCTCCACCAACAAACCGTCAAGGAAATGGCGCTCCGGCAGCAGACCGAGCTGGCCCCGCTGCGCGATGCCAACGACGCCCTCAAGGCCTCCACCGAGGAGAACCGCAAGCAGATCGAGTCCACCAACAAGCTCCTGCGCGATGCGATTTCCAAGCGTGAAGCCGACATGTTCCGCACCGACGAGGAAGTGCAGAAGCTCAACACCGAGCGCATGAATGCCCTCGCCGACGCCATCGCGAAGAAGGTCATGCCGTACAACCCGATGCCCAAGTCCCCCGAGGAGGCCGAAAAGCAGCAGAACGACCAGATCGACAAGGTTTCAGGCCGCATGGCGGACCGCATCTCGCCCATTCTCTCAGAGATGGCCAAGGACCAGAACCTGACGCGGGATTCCATCGCGCAATACAGCCAGCGCATCTCCGATCAGGTCGGCAACGTACTGACCACCGAACTGGCGAAGAATCAGCAGCTGAACAATAATCTGCAACAGACTCAGGCCGTCGCCCAGGAGGCGCTGAAGCTGTCGCACGAAATTACCGCGCTCTACCTGAGTTCGTTTAAGGATCAGGGCCTCATCACCCGACTGCTCAGCCTGCCGGCCAACGTCGTCAAGGACGCGGCCAGCCTGAGCATTGTGTCGAGCAGCGACCGCAAAAAGGTTGAGGAACAACTCGTGCAGCGCATGAGCGAGATCGAGAAGCGCCTCACCGAGATCGCCGCGCATAACCCGCAGCCGAGCGCCCCACCCGCCCCGGAACGCGCGTCCCCGACGCGACCGAAGGCGCCCTGAGCCGTTCCGCTCGCCCCGCCAGATCTGCGCCACGCGGCCGAACGCCGCGTGGCTTTTTGTGTTCGGTGAAATCGGATCCCCTCCCCCGCCGCCCCGGGTCGGGGCTTGGCCACGCCCAACCGCGGCCTAAAAATTGCCGCTTGTGGCATCACGTTCACCGTGGCACCTACGGAGATCTCCCAAGTTTGGCTTGATGTACCTTTCATGAACCCTAGCCGCCCTTGAAGGCCCCCTCCGAAAAAAGACCGGAAAGCGCTCCCGGCGCCGCCACCCAACCGCGCGCAAGCGCCCCGGCCGAGCTCGAGGGCCGGCGGCCGGTTTCGGTGATCATCGCCGATGATGAAAGTTTGGCCCGCGAAACGCTCGGCGCCGCGCTCGCCGAGTATTCCGATTTCGAAATCGTCGCGAACTGCAGCAACGGGATGGAGCTCGTGGAAGTCGCGACGAGCCTGCGCCCCGAAGTCATTTTTCTGGATATACAAATGCCGCGGCTCGACGGTTTCACGGCGATCACCCGCCTGCCCGAGCCGAAGCCGCTGGTCGTGTTCGTCACGGCTTTTGACGAACATGCCATCCGCGCCTTTGAGGTGAACGGATTCGACTATGTCCTGAAGCCCTTCACGTCGTCCCGACTGGCGACCACCATCGGGCGCTTGCGCGAAAGGCTCGGCCGGTCGGCTATGCCCGGCGAGGACGCCGCGCGACCAGCCCAAGAAAGCAGCCCTGAACTCCGCGGCGCCAAGCCGTATCTCACCCGCTTCTCGGTTCGCACCAAAGAACTGCTCAGTCTGGTCGCGGCCGACGAGGTCGACTGGATCGAAGCCGACGGCAATTACACGGTGCTGCACACGGGCAAGCGGACGCACATCCTGCGGGAGACGCTCGGGACACTCGAAAAAGACCTGAACCCGGCCGACTTCATCCGGGTGAGCCGGTCCGCCATCGTGCGACTGGATCGGGTCCGGCAAATCGACACGTCCTTTACCGGCAACTACAGCCTGATTCTGATCGATGGCTCGCGGGTGCGCACGACCCGCACCCTCGGCGAATTGAGCACGCTGTTGAAATTTTCCTGAGCCGGCAGCCACGGCACAAGCACGCGCACCTCTGCGCGCGCGGACAAACTCAGCCGGGATCATTCCGTTCAAAGCTGAGCGTTGAAGATTGAGCGACCAATCCCGAGGAGACTTCGGCGACGCGGACCTTCAAAAGCGAAGCCCTTTGGTTTCACGCTCAACGCTCAGCAACCAGCGCTCCACGGCATGAGCTTTTGCCTCAGCCCGCGCGCCGCGGACTCACGGACCGAAACGAAACCGGGCGCCTACGGTACCCCGTTCAACATCAGGCTGGCCGCGCCGCTGGTGACCGTGCCCACGGAATTACTCGCCGACAATCGGAACTGATCCCCCGCCATCGTGGCCGTCACGGCCACGATGGAAAGCGTCACGGTGTTCGTCCCGCTGTAAGTCGCGGTTTCCGACAGATTGACGAATCCCACCGTGCCGACCGCTTGGCGCTGCCACTGCAAGGTCGGCGTCGGCGCGCCGGTCGCCGCGGCGCT
>CAIJFT010000075.1 GCA_903820035.1 uncultured Opitutia bacterium | reverse complement strand
TCCAGGCCCCGCCGGCATCCTGGATCCATTGGCCGGGGCGGGCGGCGGCGACAATTTTCTGGGCGCGCGTGCGACCGACGGCCTCCGCGGACTCCTTCGATTGGGCGGCGATGGCGGCGTAGACCGTCTGGCGATCCGCGTTCTCATCGGCGACGATGCGCTGGTCGGCGGCGGCGGCGGTCCCGCGGACCTCGACGAAGCCGCGATTGTTTTCACCGATCACCCCGCGATCCTTCAGCGCATCCACGGCGGCGAGACGCTGTTCGATGCGGGCCTTTACCGCGCCGAGGCTTTCCGCGCGGACCAGGGTTGCGCCAATGACAGAGGCGGCGATCAGAAACAGGAGGCGAAACAGATAGGAGCGTTTCATGACGAGGGAGGATTAAAGCGTGGGATCAGTAGGTGCGCGTGGCCGATTTCTTGTCCAGATCGCCGAAGAAGTCGTCGAGGGCCTTGTCGACCTTCACGTTCACATCGACGGTGATATGGATCGGTTTCACTTCAATGGGCTCAGCCTTGAAACTGAGGCATCCGCCGAGGACGAGGGGGAGACTGAACGCGAGCAGCCGAAGGGAAAGCTTCATGGCGGGGACAAGGTAAGCGTGCGACGCCCCGGCTCAACCGAGTATTCACTTATTTTCCGCCGCCAAAACGCAGCCGGGAATTCGTCCCGAAACTGATCAGCGACTCCAGCGGGCCCTGCACGTTGACGTTCAGATCGATCGGCGCCCGCAGGCTGGGATCGGACGGACCGCCGAGAATCCGCAGCGACGCGGTCCGTCCCTGCGCGTCGCCCTCGGGAGTAAACCACACCTCGAGCAACTGCGCTTGGATCGGAAGGTTCCCCTGCTCCACTTCCTGCAGCCCGGGGTACAGTTTCAACGCGGCCTTGGGCAGGCTCGCCGACAAGAGTCCCGGCGTCGGCGCGAAGCGTAGCGCGGCGGTTTCACCGGGGCGCAGCGACAACCGGCCCGCACCAAACTGGACTCCCGCCGCGGTGCGCCGGAACGAGAGCTCTCCATCCAGGCGACCGCGCCCCTCCCGCAGCACGGGCGGCAGGAACGGCTGCAACGCGGCGATCTCCGCGCCTTCGAGCCGGGCGGTCACCGCAAACTCCGGCGAACCCAACGCGAGCGAAAAGGCGCCCAGTTTCAGTTCGCCGCCGAAAACACCCAACGCGGCGAGTTCCACGTGTAGCGTGTCGCCGTCGAGGGCAAAGACCAGCCGGCCAGGGCCGAGCACGAGCGCATCGTAACGGCCGGAGGTCCAGGTCAGTTCCTGCCGCGGCGGGGAGCGACGCGCGGCGAGATCGCTTAACTCAATCCGGGCCGCGATCCCCTCCAGCTGCAAGTGGTGGGCGGGATCGTCGAGCCGGCCGTCGCGCAGAACGAGCATGGCCCGGCCGCCGAGCGCGCCGCGCCGGACCGGGCCTTCGCCCGACAGCGTGAGGGTGCCGGCGATCGAAAGGTCGGCGACGGAGTCGGGCGCGAACGACCGCAAGGCACCGAACCAACGGCCGAGGTCGAGTTCGCCGGCGAGCATGCGCCAACACCCGTCGCCGGCGGCGTCGAGCTGCGCCTCGGCATGCACGCGTGCGCCGGGACCGTCCGCCTTCATCGCGCCGTGCCGCCCGCCGCCCGGAGGTGACGTCATCCCGACCGACCAACGCAGCGGAGTGGAATCGGTGATCCGGGCCAATTCGCCGGAGAGCTCGCCGTCGAGGGCGGGAATTTTCCAGGCATCGGCGGCACCGGCGCAGCAGGCCAAGACGAAGCCCAGCGCGGCGGCGCACCGCCGCAGGGAGCAGCCAAAGGCAAGCGGGAGCAGCGGACGCACACAGGACACCGCGGAAAGAAATGACCCGGGGCGGCGGGTAACTCAACCTCGCGGTGAGGTCCCTGCGCTCCCGCGCAGGGCGACGCTTATTCGGACGGGTGTTACGGAACGGCGACGGGCTGGAGGCTCCAGATGTCGTTCGCGTATTCGCGGATGGTCCGGTCGCTGGAGAACTTCCCCATGCGCGCGGTGTTGAGGATCGCCATGCGGGCCCACTTGGCCTGGTCGCGATAGGCGGCGTCGACGCGCGCCTGGCAATCGACGTAGGCGCGGAAGTCGGCGAGCACCATGTAAGGATCGCCGCCGTGCATCAGGCTGCCGTGGAGCTGACTGAACGCGCCGTGTTCGCCGGGGGTGAAGTAGTCGCTCCCGAGCCAGTCGATGATGGCCCGGAGTTCCTCGTCGCCGCGGTACAAATCCCACGGGTTGTAGCCGCTGGCGCGCAGGGCCTCGACCTCTTCGACCGTCAGGCCGAAGATAAAGATGTTATCCGCCCCGACCTCCTCGCCGATCTCGACGTTGGCGCCGTCGAGCGTGCCGATGGTGAGGGCGCCGTTGAGCGAGAGCTTCATGTTGCCCGTGCCCGACGCCTCTTTGCCGGCGGTTGAAATCTGTTCGGAAAGATCGGCCGCCGGGATGATCTTCTCGGCGAGCGACACGCGGTAGTTGGGCAGGAATGCGACCTTGAGCTTTCCCCCCAGCCGCGCGTCGGAGTTAATCCGGGCGCCAATGACGTTGATCGCGCGGATGATATTTTTCGCGAGGTCGTACCCGGGCGCAGCCTTGGCCGCGAAGACGAAGACGCGCGGCACGATGTCGAGCTCGGGGTTCCGCAACAGCCGGCGGTAGAGCGCCATGATATGAAGCAGATTCAGGTGCTGCCGCTTGTACTCGTGCAGGCGCTTGATCTGGACATCGAAGAGCGCGTCGGGCGAAACCGTCACACCGCACTCGTCCTGAATCGTGGCCGCGAGGTCGACCTTGTTCGCGCGTTTGATCGCCATGAACTCCTGTTGAAACACGGCGTCGTCGGCGAACTGCTCCAACCGGAGCAACTGGTCGAGATCGCGCGGCCAGCGGTGGCCGATCTTGGTGCAGATCGCGGCCGCGAGGCGCGGATTCGATTTCAGCAGCCAGCGGCGCGGCGTGATGCCGTTGGTCTTGTTCTGGAATTTGCCCGGATAGAGTTCGTCGAACTCCGGGAAGAGGTGCTTCTTGAGCAGCGCGGTGTGGAGGGCGGCAACGCCGTTGACGGCGTGCGAGCCGACGACGGCGAGGTTGGCCATGCGGACGCCCTTGCCGCCGTTTTCCTCGATGAGCGAGCAGGCCCGCTTCTTGTCGTTGTCGCCCGGCCACCGCTTTTCCACCGCCGCCATCAGATGCGAGTTGATGTCGTAGATGAGCTGGAGATGGCGCGGCAATACGCGCTCGAACAGACCGACGCCCCACTTCTCGAGCGCTTCGGGCAACAGCGTGTGATTGGTGTACGCAAACGTCTTCGTGATGATCGCCCAGGCGGCGTCCCACGTCATCGCATTCTCATCAATCAGAATGCGCATCAACTCGACGACCGCGATCGCCGGGTGCGTGTCGTTGAGCTGCACCGCGACCTTGTCGGCGAAATTATCCCAGGAATTGCCGGGCGTGCGGAAGTGCCGGCGCAGCAGGTCGCGCAGCGAGCACGAGACAAAGAAGTACTGCTGCACAAGGCGCAGCTCCTTGCCGGCCTCGCTCTTATCATTCGGGTAAAGCACCTTGGAGACCGTCTCACCGATGGCCTTTTCCCGCACGGCCTCGACGTAGCCGCCGCTATTGAAGGCGGCGAGGTCGAAGTCCTCGGTGGCCTTCGAGGCCCAGAGGCGGAGGAGGTTCACCGTCTTGGTGCCGAAGCCGGCGATCGGAATATCGTGCGGCACGCCGAGGATCGTCTTCGTATCAACCCAGCGCGGACGGTAATTGCCGCGGTCGTCGAAGACATTTTCCACGCGACCGTAGAGCCGGACCTGCTGGGTGTATTCGGGCCGGACCACCTCCCAAGGATTGCCGAAAATCGTCCAGTTGTCGGGGTGCTCGATCTGGTGACCGTTGACGAACGCCTGCTTGAAGAGGCCGTACTCGTAATAGATGCCGTAGCCCAGCGCCGGGTAGTCGAGCGTGGCGAGCGAATCGAGGAAACAGGCCGCGAGCCGGCCGAGGCCGCCGTTGCCCAGCCCCATGTCGACCTCGGACTCGCGGATCGAATCGAAGTCCTGACCCAGCGCGGCCAGCGCACGCTTGGCCGTCTCGTACAGGCCGGTCGCAGTCAGGTTGCTGCCGAATAGCCGACCCAACAGATACTCGAGGGAAAAATAATAAATCCGGCGCACGTTCTGGGCGTTGTGCACCGCCTGGGTCTCGATCATCCGCTCGTGGATGGTATCGCGCAGCGCGAGGACGGTTGCAACCCACCAGTCGCGCGGAGTGGCCGAACCGGTATGACGGGCCAAGGTGGAAATGAGGTGCCGCTGAATCAACAGGCGCATGGCCTGGTCGGGCGTCTCGTTGGGCAACTCGGTGCGCAGACCGGTCAAGTCGGGCATCCCGGAGAACGGCGCGGTGCTGGCGGCGCCGGATTGGACCCCGCGGTTGGCGGCGGCGGCGGCAGCGGGCGTCTTGGCTTGGCGGGAGAGATTCTTATTGGCGGCGGACGACATGGTGGAAAAACGGACCGGAGTAGCAGGAATCGTGACATCCGACCGTGCGGTAAAGGGTTATTTCTGCACGGGCCGGACCTGCCCCGTTCAATCGGCGGCCCCCACCCACCCAAACCACTGCCGCACTGCACCTTGTTCGAGCCAGTAACCCGGGTGCAGGTCGGTGCGCTGGCCGGCGGCACCTCCCCTAGCGGCAACGTTTGGGGCGTTTGGACCGCGCCCGCCGACCTATTTCTGGAACCGCCGCGCCAGCTCGCCGTGGTTGAGCTCGATGTAGGTGGGTCGGCCCGCCGGGCTGGTCAGCGGCGTGCGGCTGGCGAACAGTTGGCTCACCAAGGCGCGGAGTTCGGTTTCGCCGGCGATTTCCGGCAAGCGGACGGCTTTGGTCGCCGCGAGCTGGGCCAAGGCGTCGTGGGCGAGATCAGTCTGGGCGTCGGGAAAAATCCCCTCGCGGAACGCACCGAGCAGGTCGCGCAGGAAGGCCTCGGCGTCCGAGGGCTCCATCCACACTGGGATCGCCTCAATCCGGAAGAAATTCCGGCCAAACTCGCCGATCTCAAAACCATGCGCCTGCAAGAACCCAAGGCGGTCGATCAGCAGCGCCGCGGCGATGGCGTCGAGTTCCACGGGCAACGGCAGGAGCAGCCGCTGGCTCGGCACCGCGCCGGCGCGGAACTGGTCGCGCAGCCGCTCGAACCACACGCGTTCGTGCGCTGAGCGCCGGTCGAGCAACACGAGGCCGGACGGCGTCTCGAACAGTGCATAGTTGCCGTGGGCGAGACCGACGAAACGCCAGGCGGGCCCAGGCGAGGAGAGCCGATCCGACTGCGGATCGCGGCTGGCGGGCGGCGAATTGGGCGCGGCGGGAGCCAAAAGGGAAATCCCAGGCGGCACTGGGGCGGCGGAAGGGGCGGGCGAGGCGGCCGCGCCCGAGGGAAACCCGATGACGGAGGGTGACGTCGCCGCCACCAGGTCCGCCCGCCGAATCGCCGGCCAAGCCCGGGCCCCGCCCCCACCTGCCGAATCCGCGCGCGGCAAATCCCCACCCGGCGAACTGACCGTCGGCGAGCCTGAATTCGCCGCCGCCTGATTGCCCCCGGGCACGGCCCGCAAACGCTCCAGCACGCTGCGGATGACAAAGCCGCGCACCTGCGGTTCGCTGCGAAAGCGCACCTCCCGTTTGGCGGGATGCACGTTCACATCGACCGAGGCGGGATCACACTCGAAGAAGACGAACGCCAGCGGGTAGCGCCCCTTGGGCAGGGACTCGTGGTAGCTTTCGATCAACGCGTAGTTGAGCGTGCGGCTGTCGACCGGGCGGGCGTTGACGAAGACAATCATCTCGTGCCGCGTCGAGCGCCCCACCCCGGGCCGGCCGATCAGACCCCGCAACCGGAGGCCCGGCTCCTCGCAGTCGATCGGCATCAGGCCCTCGGCGATCTGCCGGCCGAAAATTTCCGCGATGCGCTCCTCCAGCGTGCGGCACTCGGGCGAACGGAAGATGATCCGACCGTCCTCGATCAGGGTGAATGCGGTGCGCGGACACGCCAGCGCGTAAAGGCGCACGCAGTGCACGATGTGCGCGGCCTCCGTCTGGTCGGTCTTGAGAAACTTGCGGCGCGCGGGCACCGAGTTGAACAGGTGCGTCACATCGATGCGGGTGCCGACGGGGCGACCGCAGTCGCGCACGTGCACGAACTTGCCGCCGTTGACCAAAATCTCCGTGCCGGCCTCGCTGGCGGCCTCCCGGGTTTGCAACTCGAAGCGCGAAACGCTCGCGATCGACGGCAGGGCTTCGCCGCGGAAGCCGTAACTGCCGAGCCGGTCGAGGTCGGCGGCCTCGGTGATTTTACTCGTGGCGTGGCGTTCGAGGCAGAGCAGCGCGTCGTCGCGCGACATGCCGTGACCGTTGTCCTCGATCCGCATGAGCGAGCGGCCGCCGTGCCGGAACTCCACGTCGATGCGCGTCGCGCCGGCGTCGAGGGCATTTTCGACCAACTCCTTCACGACCGCGGCGGGGCGCTCGATAACTTCGCCGGCGGCGATCTGATTGGCGACCCGGTCGGTCAGGATGCGGACTTTGGCCATGCGAAAGCGTTCTTCGTCGGGGTTTGCCGCCGCGGCGTCAACAGCGCGGCGCGCTGCCACCCGCTATTTCCGATCGGCCTTTCGCGTCGGCCGCAGCTCCACCAGATTCGCGAGGTAGGTCATCGCGCGGAACGGCCGCAAGATCGCATTGCCGATGAGAATCGGATCAACGGAGTGCCCCTTGGCTTCCGGCAGGCGCGCGATGAAGGTCGAGAGCGCCGCGGCCCCGACAAACACCGACACAAAGAACCACTGGAAAACCCCGGTGTTGAACCCGCGCACCGCCCCGTCGGACCCTTTCAAAAAAAATCCCCAGAGCACCGGCGAGAGTCCGCCGATGCACGCCGTCACCGCCCCGTGCACCGCCACCGCCAGGGTGCGTTCCTCCGCGGAAATCACCGTCGGCAGGTAGTTCAGGTTGGCGATCGCCCAGGTCGCCGCGCCGAGGCCGAGCAGGAAGTAGGAAACCGACACGCCGGCGATGCCGCCGAAGCCGTTTTCCAGAAACCACCACCAGTAGGCGCTCACGAGCGCGTAGACGCCGAGCGCAAGCAGGAAAAACGGCCGGGCCCCGGTAATGTCGATCCGGCGCCGGATCACCCAGGCCGCAACCATCACGCCGAGGTAACGCATTACCTCGAAGAGCATGATCCGTCCGGTGGACAGCTGCGGCACGACCTTGAGGTAATAGGCGGCAAAGGGCGGGATCGGCGTCGCGAGGGCCGCGCAGGCCACCGCGAGCCAGGCGTAGGTGCGGAACGGCGAACGTTGCCACAGCAGCCGCGGCGTGTCCTGCAGCACCGTGCGGAGACTGATCGATGTGGGGCGGGCGGCGTCGGGCAGTTTCCGCAGTGAAAAATAACTCACGGTCGAACCCGCCAACGCGATGCCGTACTGCGCCAGGAGCGCCCAATACACCGGCAGCAGGGCGAACAGTCCCGCACACACCAGCAACGTGCCGACGCCGGCGATGGCCGAAACGAATTGGTCGCTCGCAAAGTACCGCCCGCGCAGCCGCTCGGGAATGATCGCGTAAAACCACGAAATGCCCGAAGCCGCGCCGATCGAGCGAAACAGGCAGAAGAAAAACACGCTCCAGATCAGCGCCGGCACCATCCAGGTGCGCTCGCCGCCCCCCAACGCGTAGCCCGCCAGGACCGCCGGCACGCCGAGGAACACGCTGCGGGTCCGCCAGCCGCCGAGCATCACCGCCTTGAAGCCGTAGCGGGGTAATAATGCAGTGGATACGATCTGCACCGGCGTGAGCACGAACACGAACGAGTACGCCAGCCCGACTTGGAACGGCGACGCCCCGAGCTGCTCCGCAAAAAGCACCATCGGCGTCCCGATGCCGATCTGCCAGGCGAGCGCGTTGAAGAACGCAAAAATCAGCCCGGGCCGGAACGGCACGAGTTCCGGATCCGACTTCGCCGTCGGGAACAGGGACGACATTGCGGATTTTCCGGACCGCGCGGCGGCCCCGGAATTTACTGCAGCACCTTTTTCCAGCGGGTGAACTGCCGCGCAAGTTGCTTCGGTCCGGGCATGCCCGTGCCTTCGCGCTTCGCGATCGCCCGCTTGAGATCGAAGACGTCGACCCAGTCCGCCTTGAACGCGGGGTGCACCGTCTGCACGTCGGCGGTCGACAGGTGGTTCAGCGCGACCTTGTGATTTTCGGCGAGGCGCACGACCGCGCCGACCGCGTGATGGGCGTCGCGGAACGGCACGCCCTGCAACACGAGATAGTCCGCCAGGTCGGTCGCCAGCAGCGCCGGATCGGCGACCGCCGCGGCGCAATTCGCCGCGTGCACGGTCAGGCCGCCGAGCGTGCCGGCGAGGACGTCGGCACAAATCGAGGTCTGGTCGAAGCTGTCGAAAATCGGCGGTTTATCCTCCTGCAGGTCGCGATTGTAGGTCAGCGGCAGACCCTTGGTGAGGACGAGCAGCGTCTGCAGGTTGCCCTGCAGCCGCGCCGACTTGCCCCGGAGCAATTCGCAGGAGTCCGGGTTCTTCTTCTGCGGCATCAGTGACGAGCCGGTGCAGAAGGCGTCGGGCAGCTCGATGAACTTGAATTCGGTGCTGCTCCAGAGAATGAGGTCCTCGGCGATCCGGGAGAGATGCACGCCGAAGAGCGCGCAAGCGGCGGCGAACTCAATGAACAGGTCGCGGTCGGCGACGGTGTCCATGGAGTTCTGCGTGACGCGCGGCCGGCCCTTGGCGTCGACGAAACCGAGCGCCTTGGCCGTAAACTCCCGGTCGATCGGGAGCGTGGTGCCCGCGATGGCGCCGACCCCGAGCGGGCACCAGTTGGCGGACGCGGCGACCGCGGCGAAGCGCTGGCGGTCGCGCTCCAGCATTTCCAACCAGGCAAACAGGTGGTGGGCAAAAAACACCGGCTGGGCGCGCTGCAGGTGGGTGTAACCGGGGATGAGCACGGCGCGGTTGGCATCGGCCAACGCGAGCAGGGCGCGCTCGGCGCCGCGGATCTTTTCGCCGAGAACGGCGCAGGCATGTTTGAAGAACAGCCGCATATCGACGGCGATCTGCTCGTTGCGGCTCCGGGCGGTGTGCAGCTTCGCGGCGGCGGGCACGCGCTTGGTCAGCGCCTGCTCGATGTTCATGTGCACGTCCTCGAGCCGCGTTTCCCAGACAAACTTGCCCGCCTCGATCTCGGCCAGCAGGGCGTCCAGGCCGGCGTGGATGGCATTGCGCTCCGCCCCGGTGATCAGGCCGACGTGCGCGAGCATGGCGGAGTGCGCCTTACTGCCGGCGATGTCGAACGCGGCGAGCCGCCGGTCAAAGGAGACCGACTCGCTGAACTGCAACATCAGTTCCGCCGGACCCGCGGTAAACCGCCCACCCCACGTGGCATGAGAAGACTTGGCCATAGCCGGAAGAGATGACCGGCGGGGCGGACCCCGCGCAACGCGAATCGTGTACCGGACCGACGCCGCGACCCGGGCTGCTCAGGATGCCGCAACCAGCAAGGCAAGCCCCTCCCGTCGACCACCCCGCGCACGGAATAAAAGCCCCCGCCAATGGGGGTATGCGCCCCGCCAGCAGGGCAGGAAATGACCGGAATATCGCACGATCAGCGTGGTGGCGGCTATTGTCCCAGAGGTAAGCGGGCTCTATACAAGGATCGTCTCCCGGGAACTCCTTTCCATGCCTCCCGCCTCCTCGACCGCTCCCCCGCCCTCGCCTTCGCCGGGCGAGGCGCCCGTGGCGTCACCCTTTCCGCTGGGGCCCGGCCGCAGGATCATCCCGCTCGGCCTCGCGCTCCTCCTCATCGTGGTCGCCGGCATTTATTACGCGAGCCGTCGGGCAAACATCCAAGAGGCGGCGTTCCGGGAGCTCGACCTGAACGCGGAGCTCAAGGCGGGCCAGTTATCCGACTGGCGCAACGCGCGGCTGAGCGAGGCGCGCTTCTTCATGCAGCTGCCGGCCGTGGCCACCGACGTCGCGGCGCTGCTCGCCAACCCGGACTCCCCCCGCGCACAGCTCGCCGTGAACCAATGGCTTTCCGCCATGAAGGGCGGCGAACACTACGAGGTCGTCCTCTGCCTGGACGCCCAACGCCGGGTCGTGCTTTCGCTCCCGCCGACGGACACCACTGCCTGTCCACACGTACTCGCCCTGCCCTCGTCGACCCTCGCCGGGGCCGGGCCTTATTTCTCCGACCTCCATCAGGCCAGTCCCCTCAGTCCGGCACATTTCGACCTCGTCGCCCCGATCGCCCCCCCCGGAGCCGCTGGCGCCGCCCCGATCGCGCACCTGCTCTTTCGCATCAACCCCGAGCAGAATTTTTTCCCCCTGTTGCAACACTGGCCGGCGCCCACCCACACCGCCGAAACGCTGCTCGCCCGAAAGGACGGCGACGCGGTGGTTTTCCTTAATCCGCTCCGCAACGGCACCGTCGGAGCGCTCGGACGCCGACAACCGATCGACACCCCCGACTTACCGACGGCGGTCGAACTCCGCACCGGGGTCCGCGTGCGCGCAGGCAAGGACGACCGCGGAGTCCCGGTCCTGATTTCCGGGCGAACGATCCCGGACACGGGTTGGACCCTCGTCGTAAAAATCGATCAGGAGGAAGTGTTTTCCGGGCTGCGCCGGGAGGCGTGGGCCACGGCTTCGCTGGTTTTACTGCTGCTCTTATGCGTGGCCCTCACGCGTGGCTACCTTGGCCGGACCCGCCACAATGCCATGCTGGCGCGGGCGTTGGCGGCGGAACAAAAAGGCAAAGGCGCGGCCAGCCGGCTGGCCTTAATTTCCCAGTACGCCAACGACATCATTTTGCTGGCCGACCATGATCAGCACATCCTGGAGGCCAACGTCCGCGCCCAGCAGGCGTACGGGCTTTCCCTCGAGGACTTGCGCCGGCGCCGCCTGTGCGATCTGCGTTCGCCCGCAGAGCAGAAACCCTCGGCCGGCAATCCCACCACCGTCTGGCCGGAAAGTGGCGCCCTCTTTGAAACGGAGCACATGCGGACCGACGGCACGACCTTTCCCGTCGAGGTCAACGGCCGCCGCATCGAAATCGAAGGCCAGCCCCACCTGCTCGGCGTCATCCGCGACATTTCCGAACGGAAAAAATCCGAACTTGCCCGCCGGGAGGAGGAGCAACGCCACCGTCTGCTCGTCGCCGCGAGTCCGCTGCCCACGTGGCTCTTCGATCCGACGTCGCTCGCCATTCTCGAGGTGAACGACGCCGCGGTCCGCCACTATGGTTTTTCCCGGGAAGAATTTCTGCAGATGACGCTGCGCGCCCTCTGGCCGCCGGCAGAGGCGCCGGCCCTGCTCGCCGAGGTGCAGCGTCCAACCGACCGCACCGCGCCCATCGGCCCGTGGCGGCACCGCCGGAAAGACGGCTCGGAACTGATGGTCGAAATCACCTCCGAAGATCTGCAGTTGAACGGCCGGGCCGCCCGACTGGTGGTCGCGATCGACGTGACCGCCCGCCTGCACGCCGAACAGACATTCCGGGATAACGAGGAACGCTATCGCCAGTTGTTCGAGCATAGCCTCGACGGCCTTCTTTTTATCTCGGATGACGGGCAAATCCTCGGGGCCAATCCGGCCGCGACCCGGCTGTTCGGCCAACCCGAGGCGGAGCTCCGGCGGGCGGGCTATGATGCCATGGTCGATCCGACCGATCCGCGACTCGCCGTCTTGTTGGCGGAAAGGGAGCAACACGGTCAGGCGCAGGGCGAGCTCCGACTGGTCCGCGCCGACGGCACCACCTTCAGCGCCGAGGTAAAAAGCACACTCTGTCTCGACCGGCTGGGCCGGCGCCGCGCCAGTCTGGTGATCCATGACATTTCCACCCGGCTGGAACGGGAAGCCGCGTTGCGCGAGAGCGAGCAAAACCTCCGCCTGACCCTGGAGTCCGTGCCCGAGGCGGTGTTCATCCAGACGCATGGCCATTTCTCCTATCTCAACCCCACGGCGGTAAGTTTCTTCGGCGCGCAAAGTGCGGACGAGTTGGTGCAACATCCGGTGCTGGAGCGACTGGCGCCGGAGTTCCAGATCGAGGCCATGGATCGCATCCGCCGGCTGAATACCACGGAGCAGCCGCTGCTCGACGGGGAATTCCTGCGGCTCGACGGCACCCGCATGCACGGCGAAATCACCGCCGTCCCCTTCCGCTGGCAGGGCGCGGACGGAGCGCTGGTTTTCGTCCGGGACATCACCACGCGCAAACGCGTCGGGGCCAGCCTCCGGGAGAGCGAAGCCCGGGCGCAGGAGATCCTCGCTGTCGCGCCGGCCGCGTTCTACATCCAGTCAGAGGGCCGGTTCACCTACCTCAACGCGAGCGCACTCCGCCTCTTCGGCACCACCGATGCGGCGGCCCTCCTCGGCCGCCCGCTGATTGATTTCGGCGTCCCGGAATCCGCCGCAATTTTCCAGGCCAGCCTCCAGCTCCTGAACGTGCAACGCGAAGCCCTGCCGCGGACCGAACTAAAGTACCAGCGGCTCGACGGCGCGGTGCGCGAGCTGGAAGTATCCAGTATTCCCTTCCCCTACAACGGCGTCCCCGGCGCCCTGACGTTTGCCCGGGACATCACGGAGGAAAGGGCCAACACATTCGCCGTGGCCGCCCAACTCGAGGAGCTCCGGCGTTGGCAGGCGATCACGCTGGGCCGGGAAACCCGACTGCTCGATCTCAAGTGCGAGGTGAACGAACTGCTGCTCCGCGCCGGAGATCCGCCGCGGTACCACTCGCCCGCGACCGAATCCTCCCCGCCGAAAGACGTCCCGCCCCCCGCCGCCTCATGAACGAAGCCCCGCCGCCCGGCCCGGATCTCCGGACCGCCATCACGGAAAGCGCCGAAGGGTTTGCCCTCCTCGACGAGGGTGCCGTCTTCACGTTCGTCAACCGGGAACTGGCCCGCATCGCCGAACAACCGGTCAGCGCTCTGATCGGGAAATGCGTCTGGACGCTTTTCCCAAGTCGAGTCGGAACTCCGCTTCACGCGGCATTTCAGCGCGTCGTCTCCGAGCGGCAGCCGGTCGAATTGGAACACTCGTCCTCCCACGCCGGCCGCCGGTACGCCGTCCGCTTCACGCCGACCCGCGGCGGTGTCGCCGTCGCGCTGCGCGACATCACGATCGGCCGGACCACCGAAGCGTCGGCGCGGGAAATCCTTCTGCTGGTGCCGTGCCCCCTCGCCTTCATCACCCGCGACGGCCGGACTGCGTTCGTGAACGTCGGCTTTACCCGGACGTTCGGCTATACGCAGGAGGACGTCCCCTCGCTCCAGGCGTGGTGGGATCGCGCCTACGCCGACGCGGGTGAACGCACCGCGTTCGCCCGCGCGTGGGACGAAGCCGCCACCCGGGGCGAAGCCATGCCACCGCACGAAGGTGATGTGACCGGCAAAGACGGCCGCGTGCGTCGGGTATCCACCTCCAGCCGGCTCCACTCCGAGGGTGTACTGATGAGCTTCGAGGACGTCACCGAGCGGCGCGCCGCCGAGCGCATGACCCGGACGGCCGACGGCGAAACCCGGCGCCTCCTCGCGGAGGCCGGCCAATCGCGCCGGGCGCTGTTGAGCGTGATCGAAGACCAGAAGAGCGCGGAAGAGAAATTACGCCAGACGAAGGAACGTTACCGGAGGCTGGTCGAGACCTCGCTTGATTGGGTGTGGGAGACCGACGCCCCGGGCCGGTTCACCTACTCGAGTCCGCGCGTGCAAGATCTCCTTGGCTACCGACCGGATGAAATCGTGTCCCACACCGCTTACGAGTTCATGGTGCCCGACGAAGCCAAGCGGGCCGGCGACCGGTTGCGAGAGATCGAGTTGGGGCGGCAAACGATCGTCAACGTGGAGGTAAACTACCGGCACCGCGACGGCCGCGTGGTCGTGGTCGAAATCAACGGTTCACCCGTGTTCGCCGCCGACGGCACCTGGGCCGGCTACCACGGGTCCGGCCGCGACATCACCGCCCGCCGCGAGGCCGAACAGGCGATGCGCCTCCGCGGCGCCGCGTTGGAGGCCGCAGCCAACGCAATCATGATCACCGACCGCGCCGGCCTGATCACCTGGGCCAACCCCGCCTTCGCCGAACTGACCGGTTGGTCCACGGCCGAGGCGGTCGGGTGCAATCCCCGCGATCTGCTGAACTCAAGTTTGCAGGACCCCAAGTTCTACCAGCAACTCTGGGCGACGATCCTCGCCGGCAAGGTCTGGCGCGGGGAACTCATCAATGTGCGCCGCGATGGCGGCCTGCGCACCATGGACGAAACGGTCACGCCGCTGCGCAATGAGCGCGGTGAAATTTCGCACTTCATCGCGATCCTGCAGGACATCACCGAACGCAAGCAGATGGAGGCGCAGTTCCGCCAAAGCCAGCGCATGGAGGCCATCGGAACCCTCGCCGGCGGCGTCGCGCACGACCTGAACAACATCCTCGCCCCGATGATGCTCGTCTCGGCGCTGCTCGCCCTGAAGCTTCCCGACCCGAAGGATCAAGCGAAGCTCGCCATCATCCAGGCCGGCGTGCGCCGCGGTTCGGAAATCATCCGCCAACTCCTCACCTTCAGCCGCGGCCAAGAGGGCGAGCGCTCGCTCGTGAAACCGCTGCTCATCATCAAGGAAATGACGGTGATGATGCGCGAGACGTTCCCGCGCGAAATCGACCTCCAGCTCAACACTCCGGAATCCGGCTGGCCCGTGCTCGCGGATCCGACGCAACTCCACCAGGTGCTGCTCAACCTGAGCGTCAACGCCCGCGACGCGATGCCCAAGGGCGGACACCTTTTCATCGGGACCGAGAACCTCACCCTGGCGGCCGGTAATCCGGCGCTCGACCCCGCGAATCCGCCCGGCCCCTACGTCGTCATCATCGTGAGCGACACCGGCCAAGGCATCCCGGCGAATGTGCGCCCGCGCATCTTCGATCCGTTCTTCACGACCAAGCCGATTGGCAAGGGCACCGGGCTCGGGCTCTCCACCGTTCTCGGCATCGTCAAAAGCCACGGCGGCCATATCGCCGTCGACTCCACCGCCGGCAAGGGCACGACCTTCCGCATCTATCTGCCGGCCGTCCCCGACGGCACCATCCCCCCGCTCGACGTCGTATCGGTCGCCGCGCCCTCCTCGACCGAGCAGCAGACCCTTTTGGTCGTCGACGACGAAGAGAACGTGCGCACCACGCTCCAGTTGTTACTCGAGACGCAGACCTACCGCGTCCTGACCGCGGCGCAAGGCGCCGAGGCCCTGTCGTTGTACCTGACGCACCGTTCTGAAATCCGCTTGGTCCTGACCGATCTCATGATGCCGGTGATGAACGGGGTCGCCCTTGTCCGCAGCCTCCGGGCCATCGATCCCGGCCTGCCGATTATCGTTTCCAGCGGCCTGACCGATCCCAGCGCACTGCAGGAACTCGCCGACGAGGGTATCACCGAAATCCTACTGAAGCCGTGCGAAGCCTCCGCCGTGATCGGCGCGGTCGAAAAGGCCCTGCAACAGGCGGGAGGACCAAGCGGCGGCGTTATGCGGTAATCACCGCCCGTTCGTTGGCGTTGGTTATTTGGCCCTTGGGGTTTGGTTTTTGGCAGCTGCGCGGGACCCGGCGGGCGACCCAAACCGCGCTTTCGCCTTCCCTCCGTCACGCCCGACTTGCAGCGTCCGCGCATGCGTTGCCTCCTCGTCGCCCTACTCTGCGTCGCGCTGGTCCGCGGTGCGGAGCCGGCGGGCATCGACCCCTCCGGCACCCGACGCCCCGATTTCGCCCGCGTCACGGTCGAGCCGACTTGGACTTCGATTTACCTCGGCACCGTCTCCCTGCGGATGCCCGACTTCGGGCGCCGCGGCGGCACTTACGAATCACCCTACACGGCAAAGGTGCTGCCTTTCTTTTTCTACAATGAGCAAGGGCGACTGAGCGTGGACCTCGACGACGACGCGCTCGCCCGCCTGGGCCGCGGTGAGAGCGTGTCGTTCAAGGGCCGGGCGATCCGCAGCAGCGGCGAGGAACGCCCGGTCGAGGGCAAGGCCACACCGGTGGACAGCCTCACCGGCAAGCTCAAGGTACGGGTGTTGGTCTCCACCAAAATCGAACTGATTTTCAACACCACGTACCGTTTCGCCGCCCTGCCGCCCCCGTAGCATAGGTCCATGGCGTCGACGACCGCGCGATTCAGCATCACCCGCCACGTGCAGGGCGTCCGTCGCGACGATAAGGTGAAACCTGAAATCCTGCGCGTTTCTGTGATCCGATCGCCCTCCCCTCGAGCCCAGTGGCGACAGCGAACTCCACCGTGCAGCGCACCGTTGGCTTGGTGATCCGGTCGCCGCGCTGGAGCCGAAGGCGAAAGAATAGTCCCAGCGCTACGACCCCGTTGGTGCTCCGACCTACTTCCCGCCCTCACCCGGCGTGCCAGTCGCCACCCGCACCACCGCGCCATTCGAAATCGAGTCCGGCGGATTGATGATCACGCGGTCCGACGGACCAACGCCGCCGAGAATCTCCACCGTCGCACCGAAGTCCCGGCCCGCGGCAATCGCCTTGAGCGACACCCGGTCATCGTTCCCGACCACCGCCACCTGCATGCCCTCGGCGCGGAAGAGGAGCGTGTTCGCAGGGAGGGTGAGGACCGCCGGCGCTTTGGCCGCGGCGAAACGCACCTGCGCATAACTGCCCGCGAGAATCTCACCGGCGGAATTGTCGACTTCCAACTCGGTCAAAAGCGTCCGCGACGCGACGTCCATTGCCCCCGCCGTGCGCACCACCTTGGCGGCAAACGTGCGACCGGTGATCTCCGGCACCGTCAATTCCGCCATGTGTCCGGGCCCGATTGCCCGCGCCACCGTCTGCGGCACGCGCACGAAGACCCGCAGCGTGCGCGTCTGGGTGAGCCGGAAAAGTTCTTTGCCGCCGCTGGCGGCGACGAGTTCGCCGACGTCGAGCCGGCGGGCCGTGATGCGTCCGGCAAACGGCGCCGTGACGCGCAGCAACGCATGCAATTCCTCGAGCCGGTGCACGTTCGCGCGGGCCCCGTCGAGCGCTGCGCTCTTCACCGCCAGGTCGGCCTGTTTTTCGGCCGCCTCTTGTTTGCTCACCGCGGTGGATTTGAGCAATTCCGCCCAGCGCGCCGCAGTGGCGGTCGCCAAAGCCACCGCCGCCTCGCCCTGCGCAAACTCCGCACGGGCCCGGGCCAGTTCCTGGCCAAGCTCGGGCGCCTCGATCTCCGCGAGCAACTGACCGGCCTCGACCTCGGCCCCGAGATCCACGAGCCAACGTTTCACGTAGCCGTTGGCCCGGCCGTAGAGCGAAGCCTCCATGTAGGCCTTGACCTCCGCCGAGAACGGCTGCGGCGCCCCGGGCTTACCCGGCACCGGCTTCGTCACCAGCACGGTCGGCAGCGCCAGTTCGCGCGTCTCGACCTGGAGCGCCGCCCGCTCGCGCCAACGCGGCAAGAGCCCGACCGCCACCGCGACCACCAGCACCAGCACCGCGACCACGGTGATACGGCCCAGCGGCAGGGGGCGCACGGGCGCGGGGGATTTCGGAGCGGAGGAGTTCATGCGCAAATAATCAGACGGAATGGGCCGGCGCCGCGGCCGGCCGTCGGTGGAGCAGGCGGAAGACCACGGGGACGAAGAGCAGGGTGGCCACGGTGGCGACGATGAGGCCGCCGATCACCGCGCGGCCGAGCGGGGCGTTTTGTTCGCCGCCCTCGCCGAGACCGAGCGACATCGGGAGCATGCCGATGATCATCGCCAGCGCGGTCATCAACACGGGCCGCAGCCGGCTCGTACCGGCCTCCAGGGCGGCGGCCTGCGGGTCCGGATTCTCACTCAACCGGTCCCGGGCGAAGCTCACGACGAGCACCGAGTTCGCCGTCGCCACGCCGAGGCTCATGATCGCACCCATCAGCGCCGGCACACTGAGCGTGGTGAGCGTCAGGTGCAGCGACCACAACACGCCGGCCAGCGCGCCGGGCAGCGCGGTGATGATGATGAAAGGGTCGAGCCAGCTCTGAAAATTCACCACGAGCAAAAAGTAGATCAGCCCGATCGCCCCGAGCAGCCCGAGCAGGAGACCGTTGAAACTGGAACGCATCGTCTCCGCCTGCCCGCGCAACATGATGACGCTGCCGCGGGGCAGTTCCTTTTCCGCCTTCGCGATCAAGGGCTGGAGGTCGCGCAACACACCGCCCAGATCGCGCCCGCTGACCCCGCCGAAGACATCGATCACCGGCGTGACGTTGTAGTGCGAAATCACCGGTGCACCGGCGAGCCGCTGCACGGAGGCGAGATTAGATAACACCTGCCCGTCGCCCTCGCCCGGCCGGCTCGCCGTGATCGGGATGCCCTGCAGCGCCTCGAGGGAATCGAGGTCGCGCTCGGGTGCACGGGCGTTGACCAGATATTGGATCCCAACCTGCGGATTCAGCCAGTAGCCGGGCTGCACCTGGCCGCTTCCGCTCAAGGCCAGTAGAACGGAGTTGGCCACGTCGCGCTCGGTGAGGCCGATCTCCCCCGCCTTGGCCCGATCAATCGAAAAGCGGAGCTTGGGTTGATCGGCGGGCTGCTGCACCCGCACATCCACGGCCCCGGGAATCTGCCGCACCTCCGCCGCCAGGCGCGCGGCAATCTCACGGTTCTTCGTCTGGTCACGGCCCGAGATCTGGATGTTGAACGGCGCCGGCAAGCCGAAGTTCAGCGTCTGGCTCACGATGTCGGCGGGCAGGAAATAAAACGTCGTGCCGGGAAACTGCCGGTTCAGCCGCGTCCGCAGCGCGCGCACGTAGTCCTCCGTCGGCGCGTGCACGGGCTTGAGCGCCACGAGGACGTCGGCATCGCCGGTACCGACCAGGCCGCTGTTGCTGTAACTCAAAGCGATGCCGGAACTCGGCACGCCGATATTGTCGAGCAGGCTGACCAGCTCGCCCGGCGGGATCACTTCGCGGATCACGTGCTCCACCTGGTCGACGAGCTTCGCCGTCTCCTCGATGCGCGTGCCGGAGCGGGCCCGCAGGTGCAACCGCAGCTGACCGGCGTCCACCGCCGGGAAAAAATCCTGGCCGAGGTTCGGCGCCAGAGCCAGGGAGCCGACGCAAAAAGCCAGGAATAGCGCGGCGGTGGCCCGCGGTTGCGCGAGCACGCCCACCAGCAGGTCGCGGTACGCCGCGCGAAACCGCGCAAAGCCCCGCTCGAACCCGCGGTGGATCACGGCAAACGGCCGGAGCAGGCCGGTCGCCGGCGCCTCGTGCTCCCCGTAGTGATCTGCGTGCCGGTAGAACCACATCACCAGGGTCGGCACGAGCGTCCGCGACAACAGGTAGCTCGCGAGCATCGCAAACACCACCGCCTCCGCCAGCGGCACGAACAGGTAGCGCGCCACGCCGGTGAGAAAAAACATCGGGACGAAAACGATGCAGATGCAGAGCGTGGACACGAAGGCCGGCAGGGCGATTTCCTGCGCGCCGTCGAGGATTGCGGCTTCGAGGGGTTTGCCCGCGGCCATGTGCCGGTGGATGTTCTCGATCGCGACCGTGGCGTCGTCGACCAGAATGCCGACGGCGAGGGCGAGCCCGCCCAGGGTCATGAGATTGATCGTCTCGCCGATCGCACTGAGCGTCACAAGCGAAGCGATCACCGAGAGCGGAATCGACAGCGCGATGATCACCGTGCTGCGCCATGAACCGAGGAAGAGCAAAATCATCAGGGCGGTCAGGGCCGCCGCAATCACGCCCTCCTTGACCACGTCGCTGATCGCGGCGCGCACAAACACCGACTGGTCGGCAAACTCGCGCACGCTGATTTCCGGCGGCAGCGTCGCGAGGATGCGCGGCATCGCGGCCTTCACCCGTGTGACGACGTCAAGGGTCGACGCCGAACCGCTTTTCAAAATCGTCAGCAACGCCCCGCGCACGCCGTCCTGCCGGACGATGTTCGCCTGCGGTTGGTAGCCGTCGCGCACCTGGGCGACGTCGCGCACGAGGATCGTCGCGCCGTTCACCGTGCGCACGGGCAGCTGGTTCAATTCCTCCACGAGCCGCGGGCTCGTGTTGAGCTCGATGTCGAACTCCGTCGCGCCGATCTTCGCCGTGCCGCTGGGGAAAACGAAATTCTGCGCGTTGATCGCGTTCACCACATCCTGCGCCCCAAGGTTGCGCGCCTTCAGCGCCTCGAGATCGAGATCGACGGCGATGAGCCGCGTCTTGCCGCCATACGGCCAGGGCACCGCCGCGCCCTGCACCGTGGCGAGGCCGACGCGGATCTGGTTTTGGCTGATGTCGTAGAGTTCCTGCTCGGAGTGCGTCCGGCTGCTGACCGCGTACTGCAGGATGGGCACCGTCGAGGCATTGTAACGGATGACCAGCGGGGGCGTCTGACCGGGCGGAAGCTGGCGCAGGATCGTCTGCGCGATCGCGGTGATCTGCGCGACGCCGGCGTCGACCGACGCGCCGGGCTGGAGGAAAACCTTGATGACGCCGACGCCGTTGTAGGCGTTCGACTCGATGTGCTCGATGTCGTTGACCGTCGCGCTGAGGGAGCGCTCATGATTATAGAGAATGCGCTGCTCGACCTCCTGCGCGTTGAGGCCGGAATACTGCCAGACGACGCTGATGACCGGGATGTTGATCGCCGGAAAAATGTCGGTCGGCGTCCGCAGCAACACCAACGGCGCCAGCAGCAACATCACGAGCGACGCCACCACGAAGGTGTACGGGCGGCTCAGGGCAAGGCGGACAATCCACATGGCGACGGTTCAACCGCGGAATTCGCCCCGATCGGCGCCCAGCAAAAAAACGGGGTATGTCATCACCCCCGGAGTTGGACCCCAGCCACGGACCTTGGCGAGCCTGCGCATCGCACTGGGGACGAAGCAACGGGCGAAGGGTTACGGCCTTTCTGCCCGGGCGTCGACACCGCCAGCGCCGGAAAAGCGCAACCCGGGACGTCAATCCGGGAAAAAAGACGGAGCCGCGGAGCTCACCGGCGCGCGTGGGCCGGGAGGGCGAATCATGTCGGCACACCGCTCAACCGGACTTCAGTGACGCGCCCGGGTCCGACGCAAAATTGGCGTTGGAACCGCCCACCCAGCCCGTGATCCGCGGCGCGGTCGGCGAAAACCAATGCCGAGGCTCCGGCGGCAACTCCCACCCTCTCGGCCGCGGCGCCGTCCACGCTCGCCGTCCCGCCCGTTGCGGGATGACCCGCACCGGATCAGATCCCGGCGCGGCGACCATCGGCGCACCCACCGGTACGACGGACGGGCATTCCGCCGCCGGCGCGACGGGCCGCGCAAGTATTACCTGTTCCCAAACCCGCGGCGCCAAGCCGAGGAGCAGCACGGCACCGGCGGCCAGCAGCGCCGGACCGACTTCGCCCAAAGCGCCGCGCGCGACCAAAACCAGCAGCGTGGTCTCAACCAGAAAGATCAGGACCAGCGCACCGATCAGCATGCGCAGCGCCGGACGAAAACGCGGGGTATCGGCAGGGGGGTGGGCCATGGACTAAAAGTTCGGCACAAGACGGGGCGCACTTGAGCGAAATTTCGCGGATCGATGCAGTCGAAAGGTGAAAGCGTAAAGCGGCACGACGGCACGATCGCGCGGCATTGCCCGCACGCCCCCTCCCCGGCTACTGCCAGGTGACTTCGAAGGTGAGCGCCCAGCCGCTGAGTGGCTCCAGCCACGCGAGCGGCTGCACGAACTTTCCGCGGCCGCCCGGGCCCAGCGGGATCTGAATCCCCGAACCGCCCGGCCCGGCCTCCATCCGCGGCCAGGCCGGCGGCAACGACGCCCCTTCCCGCGTTCGCCACTCGGGGGCCGTCACGGGGACACCCACCTCGACGCCAACCCAAACCCAAATGCGCACTGCCGCGGCGGCCCGCATCGTCACCTCCCCCGCCGCATCCCGCGCGACATACGCGACCTCGCGCCCATCCGACCGCACGAGTCGCCAGGCCGCAGCCGCGGCGGCCGACCCCGCACTCCAAACCAATTCAGCGCGACCGCCTTGGACCGTCGCTCCCGCCGGCGGCGCACCCGTGGCGTCGACCCAACGGGGCGCCAACCCAACCGGCCGTCCATCCATCGGAACCTCCAGCACCAGCCCCCGCTGCTTCACCGCCTGACGAAACCCCGCGGGAATCCGCGCATCCTGTTCATCGCGCAACCGCCGACGGAGCGTCTCGATCGTATCGGAACGTCCGACCGGGGTTGGCTGCGTTGGCAAAATGGCATCGCGCAGCAAACGCAGCCCGCCATCGCGAAACGCCACCTGATGACGCTGCGTAAGTTCAAGGTCCCCGGTCAAAGGGGCCGTCACGCGCATAAGCTTTCCCGCCACCGGTTCGTCGCCGGCTACAGCCGTCGTTTCGCCCGGGTTTGACGGATTCGCCGCGGTGACAGCCGGGCGCGGGCTCGCCACCCGAGCCGGCGACAAACCCGCGGCGCGGTGTCGCTCCACCGTTATTCCCGCCTCGGTCGCCGACGTCACCTCCGGAGGGCGGGCAGAACCGCTCCGCGTAACCGCCCGGCCCGGCCGCCCCTCCGCCGCGCGCGCGGACGACGGATTCGTTGCGCTCTCGTCCGCCGTTGGTTCAGCCGCGTCGGACAACCCGACCGCCGCAGCCACCGTCGAGTCAGAACCGGCTTCCGCCGCCGCGCCACCTGACGGACGCGTCGCCCGCTTCACCCCACGCGCCACACCGGAGCCCATGCGCCGGTCGGCCGCCACCCCGTCCGGTGCCCCCTCGTCCGCGCCAGCGCCGACTCTTCCGCCAGTCGGGCTCGGCGGGCCAACCGACCGCGCGTTGCCAGTTCCTCGGCCCCGAGAAACTGCACCCGCGTATCCCCGCGGCACGGGTTCGCCGGCAGAATTTCCGCCGCCGCCCGCTGCCTCCAGCGTTGCTCCCGTTCCGTTCGCACCGACCCCGCCGGGCGACTCCAATAATTCAGGCATCACAGCACCCGTAGCGCCCTGACGGGCCGCGGCGAGGGCTCGCACGCCACCCGGTGCGCCCCCGCCCACCGCAACGGACGGCGACGCGACGGTGGAGACATCCGCTGCTCCACCGTCAGTTGCCGGACCGGCCAGGGATCCGCTCGCGGTTGTAGCCCGGTTTGCGGCGCTCGGCCGGCGCCCGGGCGCCGGCCTCGAAATCACGCGGGGCGATCCGGTTTTCAACGTCAGACCCGACGCCAGGGGAGAATTCGCCCGGGCCGCGTTCCTCTCCGGCGGACTTTCGCCCGCAACCGGCGCTTCCGACGAAACCGGCCAGCGATTCTCCGGGGCGGCCCCTTCCGGCGACGCGGGCCTGGACGGCCCGTAACGTCGCTCCCGATACGGGACCGCACCGGGCGTTTGCTTCCCCTCCGCCGTCGCTTTGGCCGGGGTGGTCTCCGCTTTCGGCGCCTCCACCCGCCGCTCGACGACGCCGTGGAGCGTGGAAGGCCCGGCAGGCCGGGAGACCCGAAAGTCACTCGATTCAAATCGCGCCCCGCCGCCCCGAACGGAGGTGACGAGGCCCCCCTCGACCGCGGCCAGCGCGGGACCGGCCGCCGATTGCCACCAACGGCGGGCCGGATCATTTCCACCCGGAAGATAGCCGCGACGTAACACTAAACTTCCCGTCAGCCCACCGACCCCGCACACCGCCCAAAACACCCACGCCATGAGGCGCCGCCGCGGCGGGCGCCGCGCTTCGACCGGCGCGGCCGTGAACACCTCGGGCGGCGTGGTGGACGCAAACGGCGCCCGCGACGACACCCGCGAAAAGGTCGCGACCGCGGCGCCCCGGCGCAGCTCGAGGCCGTACACCGAATCCTGCTCAACGCTCACGGAAAATCCGGTGGTCGGAAAATCCCCGCGCTGCTCGACCCGGATCCGATAGTCTCCGCTCGAAACCTTCCGAAATAGAAACCGCCCCGCCGCATCCGTCCGGGTGCGCGCGCCACTGGCGCCGGTCAGATTTTCCAGCACGAGCCCCAATCCCGCGCCCGGTTTCTCCTCGAGGAATACGGCACCGCCGATTTCGTGCTCAATCGCATCCAGAAAGCAGGGCGGGGCCGGAAACGTCGCGCCCCAGCTGTGAAGCATGAGGCCGGATTCGGTGCGGCAGACATAGCCGGCCAGCGCGGCATCCGAAGCCGCCCCGAACTGGGCGACCAGGGCTCTGGCGGCGACCTTCACCTTGCCGCCAAGACTGAGGGGACCGCTGGCATCCTCGGGGTCCTGACTCCACGGCGGATCCGTCGCCAGCGCGGTGAACGAATGCTCCGCGATCCGCAGTTGTTGCCGGAGCTCGGCCAGTTCCGCCGCCGTCGGCGGACCGCCCGCGCCGTCATCCTGCCAGTTCCAGCCATAGCCACCGTCCGGCCGACGCTGCGGCGCCAGCAGCACCGCGCGAAAATGCGGCGCGAGCAGATGCCAGAACTGGTAGATCGGTCGACGGCCGATCACCGCCCAAGCCGGTGGGTCCGCCCCGGGACGCTGGAGCGCCACCGCGCGACGCAGGTTGGCGGCCCCGCTCATGGCCGCGGGGGGGCCGACCACCGGTCCCGAATGGTATCCACATTCATGACGCGGCGGCCCCGCTAAGGCGGGTCACGGGGGGACGCACCCGCCGGATCGGAGAGCAGCGTGCCGAGACGCCATTGATAGGTTTGCCCCGGTTCGAGCCGCGCCGGCAGGCGACGCGCCAGTTCCGCCCCCGCTCCCGCGGACCGCACCGCCTGCTCGATCACGTAGTCGCCGCCGGCCACGGTCACTTCGCCGAAGCCCCGCGCGGGAATTTCCGTGCTGCGGGACTCCGGGCCGGCGGCCGCCGCGACGGACACGTGCCAGACATAGTCGGTGAGATTCTCCACGATCAACCGCGCGGTCGGCTTGGGCTCCGGCACCACGCTGGTCGAGGCGCAGCCGGCGGCCGCGACCCAGCCGACCACCCGGATGAGGGCCAGCGCTCCCGGAGTTAGGGCGCTCATAATTTTCACGCGACCAGCGCGCTGGCGTCGTGCAACGAGTCACGCAGTTGTTGGCCGACGCGCAGAATGACGGAGCAAACGTTTTCGCAGACCACCGGATCATGCGGGGATACGGGGCAGCCCCGGCGCTCGCCCTCCAGCCACGTCTCGTCTTCGACGATCTTGCGGATCAGCGGCAGCTCACGCGTAACGATGGGATCAGGCGACATGGACAGATGCAGGCGGCGCATCACTTCGCGCGATGCTCCACCCAACCGTTAGATCGGCCACTCCGGTCCCCGCTTGAGCCCCAAGCACGTTTGGCGCGAGCAGCCGAGCCAGTTGAAGGTTGAAAGTTGAAAAGGGCCGGCCGTTCTTGAGCAGGAACGAGGCCCCGCGCGCCGGCCGTTTTTTTTCAACCTTCAACTTTCATCTTTCCACTGCGATGGGCTCCCTCCCCTCCCGAGAAGTGCGCCCCGGCCCGATTCCGGGCCACGTCATCAACGAACACGCCGCCCTCGAGCCGGTGCCGGCGGGCTGGGTGCTCCTGCCGCCGGGCGATGCGGCGCTCAGCCGCCGCATCAAGGCGGACGGCCCGACCTGGACCATGGTGGAAATGAAAGGCCGCAAGCGTTTCTCCCGCGGCATCTGGGCCCCGGCCGAGCGCGTTGCCGCGCTGCGGGCGGAGTTGGGCACCGAACGCGCCGATCCCGCGTACCAGCGCCAGTTGGCGGCCGGCCGCCTGCGGCGCGCGCGGGAGGAACAGGCCTACGTCGGCGAATTTCAGGACGCCGTACGGACCTTCCTCGGCTTTCATCCCCGGTATGCGACGGCCGCCGACCAACTGGCCGCCCTGATCGCCACCCACGCCACGCCAGTGGGCAGCGGCACCGTGGCCCGCACGGAACGCATTCCCGTCGAGCAACGCGCCGAAGCCGCGACGATCGCCTGGCTACGCCATCAGACCACCGGCTACGACACGATGGTCATTCCGCGCGTCAAAGGCCAACGCCGCGAAGTGCGCCGCATGCTGGCCCAACGGTCCCAACACCTGCTGCGCCAATACCGGGCCGGGTCCGACCTCGACGCGGCGCTTTGCCCGCTGCAAACCGCCCTCCGCAAACATCAGCCCGCTCCCGCCCTCCCGACTGAAGTGCAGGGCCGGCTCTTTTAGGCTACTCCGCCCCGCCGGAACGCACGCTGCCCGTGGGGTCCAAACCCGCCAAACGCTTACCGGCTTCCGCCCCGGATCACCGGGACGCCATCGCCACGCTCCTGCTGGTCGCGCGGGAAGATCCGGCGCTGCGCCGTCAACTCCTCGCGCTCCTGCACGCGCCGGCGCTACAACGGACGTCCATTCTGAACACCGCCCTGCACGAAATGGAATTGCGCGGTGAGCCCGCCGCCGCCCGGGCGGCGTTCACCGTCCTCGCCAGCGATGCCGGGGCGGCACTCGCGCTCCGCGCGCTCACCGCGTGATGAAGCGACCACGGGGATAAAACGGCTCCGGAGGGTGGAACCCGCTACCATCGTCAGCCTTTGGCGATCGGAACGACGTTCCGCTCCGGCCCGATGGGAACATCGGGCCCCACGGGAGAGTGGAGGGCTAATCTCCGCCAGCCCTCGGGCCGCGTTACGTCGTGACGGTTTGCAGCGCCACGGGCTTTTCGCGCCGGAAGCGGAGGCGCACGCGGTCGAGCCAAAGATAAACAACCGGCACGGTGTAGAGCGTGAGCAACTGGCTCACAAAGAGTCCGCCCACGATCGCCAGACCAAGCGGGCGGCGGAGTTCCACGCCTTCTCCGGAGGCCAGCACCAGCGGCACGGCGCCGAGCAGGGCGGCACAGTTCGTCATCAGGATCGGACGCAGGCGCAACTGCGCCGCTTCGAAAATCGCGGCGCGGGTGGTGCACGCGCTCCGCCGCTCCGTCGCGATCGCAAAGTCGATCATCAGGATCGCGTTCTTCATCACGATCCCGATGAGCAGGAAAAGACCCAGCAACGCAATCAGGGTGAACTCCGTGCCGGTGAAGCGCAGCGCGAGCAGCGCGCCGAGACCGGCCGACGGCAGGGTCGAGAGGATCGTCAGCGGGTGAATCAGGCTCTCATAAAGGATGCCGAGCACGAGGTACACCGCGACCAGCACGCCGAGAATCAGAAGGGGTTGGGACTGCAGCGCATTTTGAAAACCCTGGGCGGAACCCGATAGTTTCACCTGGATATCGGTCGGCAGCATGATCTTCGCCATCGCGCGATCGATCGCATCGAGGGCCTCTTCAAGGGAAACGTCGGGCGCGAGTGAAAAACCGATGTTCTCCGCGGCAAACTGGCTGCGGTGGCGGAGCCGGTCTTTTACGAGGGAAAAATCGTAGCGGGCGAACGCCGACAACGGCACGCGGCTGCCATCGGACGCGATCACCTGCACCTTTTCCAACACGGTCGGGTCGGACATGTACTGCGGCTCAAGCTCCATCACGACCCGGTATTGATTGAGGCGGTCGTAAAGCGTCGCGATCTGCCGTTGGCTGAACGAGCTGTTCAGCACCTGCGAAATCATCTGCATGTCGACGCCGAGGCGGCGCGCCGCTTCGCGGTCGATATTGAGGGAAACCTGCGGGGTGCCGCCGTCGGACGGCGTGTCGACGTCGGTGAGTTCCGGCAGGTCCTGCATGGCGGCGGAGATCTTGGGCATCCACTGGCGGATGAGGCCCATCTCGCTCGCCATAATGCTCATGTCGTAAGACCCGGCGTCGGACATGCGCGGCGAGTCAAGATCCTGCGCCACGTAGAGGTAAAGACTCGCCCCGGGAACCACCGGGGCGGTGGCGCGGATACGATTGACGACGTCGTTGGCCGAGACCTTGCGTTCCGCGAGCGGCCTGAGGCGGATCGCCATGCGGGAATTTTGCAGGCCGCTGGTCCCGCCACTGGTGCCGGTCACATCCTGCACCGCGGGATCCGCGAGGATGTGGCGCCGGAACTCCTCGATCTTCGGTTGCATGACCTCGTAGGAGAAATTGTCGTCACCGCGGGCGAAGCCGAAGACCTGTCCCGTGTCCTGCGGCGGGAGAAACCCCTTCGGACTTTTGATGTAGAGCACGACGTTGAGAGCGATCGTACCGAGGAAGATGATCAGTGTCAGGGTGGCGTGCTCCAGCACCCAGCCGAGCGAGCGGCCATAGACCGACTTCACCCGATCAAAGGTCCGTTCGACCGCCACGCGGAAGCGCCCCGTCGGCTGCTCCTCTTTCCGCGCCAGCCAGCGCGCGCACAGGCTTGGCGTGAGCGTGAGGGAGACCAGCAGTGAAACCGTCATCGCGGCGGCAAGCGTAATCGAGAACTCGCGGAACAGCCGCTCGATCAGGCCACCCATGAACAGGATCGAGACGAACACCGCGATGAGCGAGAGGTTCATCGCAAGGAGCGTGAAACCAACCTCGCCGGAACCCTTCATGGCGGCGCGGTAAGGCGACAGCCCGCGCTCGATGTGCCGGGTGATGTTTTCCAGCACCACAATCGCGTCGTCGACGACCAGGCCCGCCGCGACGATCAGCGCCATCAGCGAGAGGTTGTTCAGCGAGAAGCCATAAAGGTACATGATTGCGAAGGTGCCGATGACCGACACGGGAATCGCAAGGCAGGGAATGAGTGCGGCGCGCGGGCTGCCGAGGAAGAGAAACACGACCAGCATCACCAGCGCCGCGGCGATCATGAGCGTCTTCTGGGATTCATACAGCGTGGCCCGGATGCCCGGCGAGCGGTCCATCACGAGCTCGAGTTCGGCATCGGCCGGCAACAGCGCGCGCAAGGCCGGCAACTGGGCGTTGATGGCGTCGATCGTGGCGATGATATTGGCCCCGGGTTGGCGGCTGATATTGAGCAACACGGCGGGCCGGCGGTTGTGAAAGCCGCTGCTGTGCCGATCTTCCACCGAATCACTGACCTTGGCGACGTCGCCGAGCCGGACCGGCGCACCGTCACGGTAGCGGATTACGAGCGGCAGATATTCCTCGGCGCGGCGCAGTTGGTTGCTGATCTGCACCTCCCACTGGCGGTCAGCCTCCTCGATCATGCCGCGGGGGCGCAGGGAGTTCGCGGCGCCGATGGCGCGGCGGACTTCATCGAGCGCGATGCCGTTATGGGCCAGGGCGTGGGGATTGAGCTGCACCCGCACGGCCGGCAGCGAACTGCCGCCGAGCGCAACCTCGCCCACGCCGTTGATCTGGGAAATTTTCTGCGCCAGAATCGTGGAGGCGAAGTCATAGAGCGCCCCCGCCTCCAGATTCGGCGAACTCAAGGCCAGGGCCATGACGGGCGCTTGCGATGGATTCGATTTCCGGAAGGTGGGATTACCCGGCATCCCGGACGGCAACTGGCCGCGGGCGGCATTGATTGCGGCCTGCACATCCCGGGCGGCGGCATCGATATTCCGGCCGAGGGAAAACTCCAACGTGATACTCGTGCTTCCCTGCCGGCTTTCCGAGTAGATCCCCGAGACGCCGGCGATGCTACCGAGCGCGCGCTCCAAGGGAGCCGCCACGCTGGAGGCCATGGTTTCCGGACTCGCGCCGGGCAGCGAAGCACTCACCCGGATCGACGGGAAATCCACCTGCGGCAACGGCGAGACGGGGAGAAGCGTGTACGCCAACGCCCCCACCAGTACGAGCGCGATGGCGATCAGGCTGCTGGCGACCGGCCGGCGAATAAAGGGCTTGGAAAGGTTCATGCGGCGCCTTGGCGAAAATGGGCCGCGGGGCCGGTCCTGCTCCGCAAGCCAGCGCTCCGGCCCATCCCCACCCGCTGGCGCGCGCAGCTCAGCGAAGTTTGCAAGATCCACATGGCTGGCGTCATTTCACCGGCGCAAGTTTGCCCGCCACCGGAGTCGGGGCCTTCGCCCGCTTCCGTTGGGGACGTTGCGCCAGGCGATCGAAGAAGAGGTAAACCACCGGCGTCGTGAAGAGCGTCAGCACTTGGCTCACCAGCAGGCCGCCGACCATCACCAAGCCGAGGGGCTGGCGGAGTTCCGCGCCGGAACCCGACGAAAACATCAGCGGCAACGCGCCGAAGAGCGCCGCCAGGGTCGTCATCAAGATCGGGCGAAAACGCAGCAACGCCGCCTGGTGGATCGCCTCGCGCGGCGAAAGTCCCTGGTTGCGCGAGGCATCCAAGGCGAAGTCGACCATCATGATGCCATTCTTCTTCACGAGGCCGATCAGCAAAATGATCCCTATGATTGCGATCATATCGAGCGGCCGGCCGGTGAGCCACAGCGCGAGCAACGCCCCGACCGTCGCCGACGGCAGGGTCGAGAGGATCGTAATCGGGTGGATGCTGCTCTCGTAGAGGATGCCGAGCACGATGTACATCGTCACCACCGCCGCGAACACCAGCCAGAGCGTGCTCGAGAGCGACGACCGAAACGCGTGCGCCGCGCCCTGAAATCGCATTTCGATAGCCGGCGGCAGCTCAAGGTCGACCGCGGCGCGTTCAATCGCCGACACCGCGTCTCCCAGCGAAGCCTTCGCCCCGAGGTTGAACGAGATCGTGATCGCGGGGAACTGGCCGACATGGTTGATCAGCAGCGTGGTCGAACGCTCACTGACCCGCGCCACACTGGCCAGCGGCACCGGCTTGCCGCTGCGGGTCCGGACGAAAATACCCATCAGCGCCGCCGGTCCCTGCGACTGCTTGGGATCCACTTCAAGCACGACCCGGTACTGGCTCGTGTGGGTGAAAAGCGTCGAAACCTGGCGCTGGCCAAATGCACTATAGAGCGCGTCGTCGATGTCGGAGACGTTCACGCCGAGCCGGCTGGCCGCGTCGCGGTCGATCTCCAGAAACGCCTGCAGGCCCTGATTCTGCCGGTCGCTCGCGACGTCGGAAAGTTGGGGCAACTGCTGAAGGTGGCTCACGAACTGCGGCGCCCACTCGTCGAGCTGGGCCTCGTCCGGACACGTCAGGGTGAACTGGAATTGCGTGCGGCTCACGCGGTCCTCGATCGTCAGTTCCTGCACCGGCTGCAGGAAGAGTGAAATCCCTTCAACCTCGCGCGACTTCGTCCGGAGCCGCTCGATGATCCTCATCGCGGAATCACTGCGCTCGCCGTGCGGCTTCAGGTTGATGAGCATGCGCCCGCTGTTGAGGGTGGAGTTCGTACCGTCGACGCCAATGAACGACGACACGCTGGCCACCGTCGGCTCCTCGAGGATTTTGGCGGCGAGGGCCTGCTGCCGCTCAGCCATCGCGGCGAACGAAATCGACTGCGGGGCCTCGGTCACGGCCTGGATCGCGGCGTTGTCCTGCAACGGGAAAAAGCCCTTGGCCACGACCAGATAAAGCCCGACGGTCAAGGCAAGCGTGCCGACCGTAACGCCGAGGGTGAGGGGCTGGTGGTCGAGCACCCAGTCCAGCCAGCGGCCGTAGCGCGCGATGATCGCATCGAGGAAGCCCGGGGCCGATTCCGCGTGCGCGTGACCGTCCTTGAGCATGCGCGCACACATCATCGGGGTCAGTGTGAGCGACACGACAAGGGAAATCAGAATTGAAACCGCAAGCGTGATGGCGAACTCGTGGAAGAGCCGGCCCACGACATCACCCATGAACAGGAGCGGGATCAGCACCGCGATGAGTGAAAGCGTCAGCGACACGAGCGTGAAACCGATCTGCGACGCGCCCTTGAGCGCCGCGTCCATCGGCGAATAACCCTGCTCGCGGAAGCGGGCGATATTTTCCAGCATCACGATCGCGTCGTCGACCACGAAGCCCGTCGCGATCGTCAGCGCCATCAGCGTGAGGATGTTGAGCGAAAAACCCGCGAGGTACATCACGCCAAAGGTGCCGACGAGGGACAAGGGTACCGCAATCGACGGAATGATCGTCGCCGCGAAATTGCGCAGGAAGAGGAACGTCACGAGCACGACGAGCGCGACCGCGAAGAAGAGTTCATGCTGCACCGAACGGACCGAGGCACGGATGCTTTGGGTGCGGTCGGTCAACACCGCGAGTTCCGCCGCGGCCGGCAGCGAGGCGGACAACTGCGGCAACAGGGCCTGCACGCGGTCGACGACTTCGATGACATTGGCGCCGGGTTGGCGCTGGATATTGATCAGCACGGCCGGCAGGCGGTCGGCCCACGCGGCGAGCCGGCGGTCCTCGGCCGCGTTCTCGACCTTGGCGACATCACCAAGCCGCAGCGGGGCCCCGCCGCGCCAGGCGATGATGAGGTTGCGATACTCGTCGACGGACCGGATCTGGTCGTTCGCATCCATGAGCACGGTCCGCAGCGGCCCGTCGAAGCTGCCCTTGGGGGCGTTGACGCTGGCCGCGCTGATCGCGGTGCGAATTTCGGCGAGGCTCAGTCCGCGCTGGGCGAGTTCACCGGGATTGATTTGCACGCGCACGGCGGGGCGCTGACCGCCGGCGAGGCTGACCATGCCGACGCCGGGGATCTGAGCGAGCTTCTGGGCGATGCGGGTATCGACCAGATCGTACACCTGCGGCAGCGGCAGGCTGCCCGAGGTGACGGCGAGCGTCATGATCGGAGTGTCGGCCGGGTTGACCTTACGATAAACCGGAGGCACCGGCAGGTCGTTGGGCAGGAGATTTTGGGCGGCGTTGATCGCGGCCTGAACCTCCTGCTCGGCGACGCCGAGCGAGACTTCGAGGGAGAACTGGAGGGTGATGACCGACGCGCCGCCGGAGCTGGCGGACGACATCTGGTTCACGCCGGGGATCTGACCGAAGCGACGCTCGAGCGGAGCAGTGATCGCGCTCGCCGTGACCGTGGGACTGGCGCCCGGGTAGAAGGTGAAGATCTGGATCGTCGGGAAATCCACCTGCGGGAGCGCGGACACCGGAAGCAGCCGGTAGGCCATCAGGCCCGACAGCAGCAGCGCGACCATCAAGAGGCTAGTCGCGACCGGACGAAGGATGAACAGCCTGGAAGGGCTCATGAGCTCGCCTTGCCCGCCTTGTCACCTTTCTCGCCCTTGCCGCCCTTTTCACCCTTTTCGCCGCGGCCGCCTTTTTCACCCCGACCGCCCTTCCCTTTCTGCCCTTCACCCTTGCCGGACTTCGGGGCCTCGTCGCCCACAATGGTCACGGGCCGACCTTCGCGCAGACGATCGACGCCCTCGATGATAACCTTGTCGCCGGGCTTAACCCCGGACTTCACGGCTTGAAAATTGCCGTCGGACGGCCCGAGCACGACATCGCGCACCGCGGCCTGCGACTCCTCGTTGACCACATAAACATAGGTCCCGCGGGAGCCGTACTGCACCACCGCAGTCGGCACCACGAGGGCGTCGGCTTGGGTGCTGACGCGCATGCGGACGTTGACGAACTGATTGGGAAACAGCTTGTCGTCGTCGTTGGTAAACTCCGCTTTCAGCCGGAGCGTGCCGGTGTTGAGATCGATCTGGTTGTCGACCGTCTTGAGCACACCGAGCGCCAGCCGGGTCTGCTCGGTCCGGTCATAGGCCTCAACCTCGAGTATTTCACCGCGGCGAATCGGCTCGAGGACCTTTTGAAGGTCGTTCTCGGGGATGGTGAACATGACCGAGATCGGCTTGGTCTGGGTGATAACAACCAGACCGGTCACATCGTTCGTCCGCACGAGATTGCCGACATCGACCTGCCGTAGGCCCAACCGGCCGGAAATGGGCGCTTCAACCTTGGTGTAGGCGAGCTGACGCCGGGCATCGTCAACCAGGGCCTGTTCGGATGCCAAGGCGCCCTCGCGCTCGGAGACCAGGGCCGCCTGCGCTTCCAGTTGTTGCTGGGTGACCAGGGTCTGCTGATGGAGCTGCTTGAAACGCTCAAGGTCCGCCCGCGCCGTCTGCAGCTGCGCCAGATTCTGACGCAGCTGGCCTTCCATCTGGGCCAACTTGATCTGGTAGGGCAGCGGATCGAGTTCCGCGAGCAACTCGCCCTGTTTCACCTGCTGGCCTTCGGTAAATACGATCTTCAGGAGCTGGCCGTCGACGCGCGGGCGCACGGTCACGGTATTAAGCGGGGTCACGGTGCCGATGGCACGGAGGTGGACGGAGATCGCCTGACGTTTGACTTCGACCGCGCGCACCGGAACGGCAGTATTCGCCTTGCGCATTGTACGGTAGGACGGCCCGCCGCTGCCCTTCGGGGCCTCCGCTTGGAAGCCGAAATACCAGACACCGGTCGCAAAAATCAGCGCGACGAGGACATACAGAAACCAGCGACGACGGGTGGGAGGAGATTGCGACATGTCGGTAGGGGGGGAGGAAACGGGCGACCCGTCCGCCACGGAAGTGGGGCCGGTGGTCGGCCAGACGACCACGGTCGGCAGACCGTTGCTAGAAATTTCCACAAAACTTTCGCGCGGAGACGACGCGGCGGAACCCGCTGTCCGCATCGGGTCGTTACGCTACGGTCGCTCACTGCGCACTCCCGGCGGATCACGCCGGCGGCACCCCTTCACTCAGGCCGGGCCGCAGGCGTCGACTTCGATTTCGAAGAGCAGGTCGTCGCGACAGACCACCGAGTGCGTCTGCACCACCGGCATCGCCCCGAGATCACGCTCGGCACACCACTCTTCGAAAAAGGGCAGGTATTCCGCCGCCCGATAATAGGCCGTGCCGCGGTTCACGTCGCGGAAAGTAAGGCCGCGCGACTGCAGGATCGCGCCGACGACTTCCATCGTGAGGTCGATCTGCTTCTTGGGATTGCCGACCCAGGCGGTCTTGCCACCGGGATGAATGCTGGCCGTACCGGAAATGGTCAGCCGACGCCAACCGCCGGAGGTAATCTCCATCGCGCGGCTGAACGCACTGCCGTAGGCGGGCGCCGGGCACTGCAACGGCGAGCCGATTTCGCGCGCCTGCGAAACGGCGTCGAGCGGTCGCACCGCCCACGCGCCGACCACCAGGGCCGAGCCCGCCGGGTTGCGTCCGCCGATGCCCGTGCTGGCGGGCAACGAGCCCGTGCGCCAGTTGACGCTCGAGTAGAGCGCGGTGCGCACCCGGTTGAACTCACCGTACCACGCGAGAATATCCTCGTTGTAGAACCAAGTGCGCACCACGTCGCGCAACTCAAAGCCCGCGAGATCCAACGCGCACTCCAAGTTGGCGAACATCTGTTGCACCTGCGCGGGCGGCAACAGGACGTTGGTGTTGGGCCCGAGCCCTCCGAGCAGGCAATGGCGCGCTCCGGAGTCGGCGAAGACCGAGGCCACCACGCGGTGACCAATGCGGATGCGCTGCACCGGACGCCCGCTTAACGCAAAAGCCTGCACGCCTGCGAGCGTCCCTCCGGTACAACTCTCCCCCTCAAACCAAGTCACCGGCCAGTGGGTCGGGCCGAGCGCCTCGTTCATCGCGCGCTCAATCTCGTCCCGGGCCGCCACCGAGCCGTACACCATCAAGCTCAACAAATCGGCTTTCCCGGCCATCAACTGGCCGGCCAAGCGCTGAAACACCGCCAGCGCGGGCTCGCCCGGGCGCGGCTGTTCCGTGATCACAAACTCCGGCGACGGCTGCGTCGCGCACTTTGATTCGACTCCGTTCTCCGTTGTGGGCCGGCCAGTATTGGCCGCCGCCAAGGTAAATAGCGGTGAAGGCATGGGTCTGCAGACGACGGACCCCTAGTAGCGTTACCGGACACGGCCGGCAAACGCCCGGTCGGAACGTGGTAGCACCCCGGCGAATGCGTCGTATTAGATTCGGTGCTTTGCGGCACCGGGGTGTAGCGCCGCCGGCATTACAGCGTCACTCCTCCCCGACGCCTGCCTCCGCGGGCCGCCGCGTTTCGGGCTCACGCCATGTCCACCCTCGCCCACGCCCAACGCCCCGGTGATTCCTCGCCGTTCCGGTTCCCGTTCTGGTGGTTCTGGCCCATCGCGATCGCCGGTCTCACCTGGTTCGACGACGGCTTCGCCGCCACGCCGCCTCCAGCCCCAACCGTCGCAGCCAATCCCTACGAACGCACGACTCCCGCCGAACCCCGCCACGCGCTCGACCGCGCGGTGTTCGCGCAGTTGGCCAAACTCGGCATCGAGCCGGCCCACGAGTGCAGCGACGCGGTGTACGTGCGCCGCATCCATCTTGATCTGATCGGCACGCTGCCCACGGCGGCCGAAACCCGCCAGTTTCTGCAGGAGACGCACCCCGACAAACGTGCCACCTTGGTCGACCGGTTGCTCGCGCGCGACGAGTTCACCGATACCTGGACCAACAAGTGGAGCGACCTCCTCCGCGTGAAGGCCGAATTCCCGATCAACCTCTGGCCCATCGCCGCCCAGGCGTATCACCGCTGGATTTACACGGCGGTGCGCGACAACCTCCCCTACGACCGCTTCGCCCGCACGCTGCTGACGGCGAACGGCAGCAATTTCCGCGACGGCCCCGTCAACTTTTACCGCGCGATGCAGAGCAAGGAAACCGACGGCGTCGCCCTGAGCGTCGCACTCACCTTTATGGGGGCGCGCGCCGAAAAATGGACCACCGTCGAACGCGCCAACCTCGGCGTCTTCTTCTCCGCTCTCACCCGCAAGGGCACCGGCGAGTGGAAGGAAGAGATTGTAACCTTCGACCCGGACAAACTCCCCGCGGCGACCCGCGTGACGTTTCCCGACGGGCAGCCGGGCCAAATCGAACCGGGCCGGGACCCGCGGGTGGTGTTCGCCGACTGGTTGATCCGCCCGGAAAATCCGTGGTTCACCCGCGCCATCGCCAACCGCGTCTGGTCCTGGTTTTTCGGCCGGGGGATCGTCCACGAAGCGGATGACCTCCGCGCCGACAACCCGCCGGCCAACCCCGAACTGCTCGCCATCCTCGAGCGCGAACTCGTCGCGGCCCACTACGACCTGCGAAAATTCTTCCGCGTCATCGTCACGTCGACCACCTACCAACTCTCCTCCCTCGCCCGCAGCGAACTCCCCGCCGCCGAGGCCAATTTCGCCTGTTACCCCCTGCGCCGGCTCGATGCCGAGATCCTGATCGACGCGTTGAACCAGATCACCGGCACCACGGAAAAATACACGAGCGCGATCCCGGAACCCTTCACCTTCATTCCCGAGGACCAACGCTCCATCGCCCTGCCGGACGGCAGCATCACGAGCGCTTTCCTCGAAACCTTCGGCCGCCCCGGCCGCGACACCGGCCTCGAGGGTGAGCGCAACAATCGCATCACCGCCCCCCAGCGGCTGCACCTGCTCAACTCGACGCACGTCCGCAAAAAAATCGAACAGGGGCCGAAAATCCAAGTCATACTCCGCAGCCGCAGCGGCCCGCGCGAGATCGTCGATACCCTCTATTACACCATTCTCTCGCGCCCACCGACTGAATCGGAACGGGCCGCCCTCGCCGTCCACGCCCGATCCCCCGGCATGGATCCCCGCACCGTCGCCCAGGACCTCGCCTGGGCCCTGGTGAACAGCGCCGAATTCCTGCACCGGCATTGAAGTCCGAACCAAACTCCCGCCCATGAGCCTGCACCACAGTGTCGACCCGCGCCTCTGGAATCTCGAACAGGAACTCCGCCTGTTCGCCCTCGACGATCCGCGCCTGACCCGCCGCGCCGCGCTCCGTCTCGGTCTGATGGGCGGCGCCGGCACCCTCCTCGCGCACTCCAGCCTCGCCCGGGCCGCCGCGAAGCTGCCCCTCGCCCCGGTCGTCGCCCCTCCGGCCAAGGCCAAGTCCGTCATTCAAATCTGGCTCTGGGGTGGCCCCTGCCACCTCGACACCTTTGATCCGAAACCATCCGCCGGCTCCGACTACACCGGCCCGCTCAACACCGCCATCAAGACCAACGTCGACGGCATGCAGATCGGCGAACTCCTCCCGCTGCTCGCGAAACAGGCCGACAAATACGCGCTGATCCGCTCGATGAGCCACGGGAGCAACGCGCACGAGACCGCCGCGTACACGGTGCAGACGGGCCGCGCCTCGGGCGGTCGCGACGTCTTCCCCGGCGTCGGCGCCGTCGTCTCGCTCTTCAAGGGTTACGATGCCGGCTACAAGGGCCTGCTCCCGCCCTACGTCGTCCTCACCGAACTCCAGGGCCGTTTCTCCGAATCCGGCTTCCTCGGCCCGCGCTACAAACCCTTTGCCACCGGCGGCGATCCAGGCGCGGCGCGTTTTGTCGTCGAGGGCGTCGTCGCCCCCGGCCTGAACGAGGAGCGCCAAAAGGCCCGCCGCGAACTGCTCCACCAGCTCAACACCCTCGAACGCGCCACCGCCAAGGGCGACCCACGGCTCGCCGCGTTCGGCCAGTGCGAAGCCGACGCTTACGAAATGATCCTCGGCGACGCCGGCAAGGTCTTCGAACTGAGCCAGGAAAAGGACAACGTCCGCGACGACTACGGCCGCAACACCTTCGGCCAGTCCTGTCTGATGGCGCGGCGGCTCGTCGAACGCGGCGTGCCGTACGTGACAATCAACTACAAGGGCTGGGACACCCACAAGCAGCACTTCCAGATCATGCGCCGCAAACTGCCGGAGCTCGACCGGGGCGTCGCCGCCCTGTTGCAGGACCTCAAGGCGCACGGCCTGCTGGAAAACACCGTCGTGTGGGTCGGCGGCGAATTCGGCCGCACCCCGAAGGTGCTCTGGGAAGCCCCGTGGAACGGCGGCCGCGGCCACTACGGCAAGGTCTTTTCCGCGCTCGTCGCCGGCGGCGGTTTCAAGGGCGGTCACGTGGTGGGTTCGTCCGACGCCCGCGGCGAAGAAGTCGCCGAGCGCCCCGTGCATCCCTGCGATCTCATCGGCTCCATGTACGAACAACTCGGCATCGACCCCGAGGCGCGCCTGCCGCACCCCGAGGGCCTCGACGTCCGCGCCATCCCGACCGTCGCCGCCGACGTGCAGCGCGGCGGCCGGTTGAATGAAATCATGTAAGGCGCCCGCCGCCGGCGGCGGGCGGTTGAAAGTTCCAAGTTGAACGTTGAAAGACTCACTCACGCTGCAATCCGAACCGGCCGGCTTTTCCAGAGGTAAATCCACGCCCCCTGCGCGATCCCATCTCCAGCTTTCCACGTTCCACCGACCGCATTCGTCCACCGACTACGACTGACATGAAGCTCCGACCTCTCCTCGCGCTGCTCGTCGCGTTCGTCGCCCTCGCGGTCGCCGGCCGCGCGGCCCCGAACCTGGGCTTCGCCTACCCGGCCGGTGGCCAACGCGGCACCACCGTCATGGTGTCGGTCGGCGGACAACAACTGACCGGGGCCAGCGCCGCGTACTTTTCCCTCCCGGGCGCCGAAGCCAAGGTCGTGAACGTGGACAAGCCGCTCACGCAAAAGGAATTCAACGACGCCCGCGAAAAGCAGCAGGAGTTGCAGCAGAAGCGATCCACCGCCCGCGCCGCCGCCAAGGCCCCGGCGACCGGGGCCGACCAGGTCGTCTTCACTGCAGCGGATGAAAAGGCCCTCGAGTCCGTGCGCCAGTTACTGACCAAACGCCCGATCCGGCTCACGACGCCGGCCATCGCGGAAACCGTCGTACTCGAGGTGAAGATCCCCGCTGAAGCCAAGCCCGGCGATTACGATTTCCGCGTACGCACGCCGCAGGGACTCTCGAACCCCCTCGTGTTTCAAGTGAGTGAAATCCCGGAGTCCGTCGACCCCGTGATCACGAGTTCGATCAACCCGCCCGCGTCCACCGCCGGACGCGAAGCCGAAATCCGGAATCCCGCCAAGAAATCCGCCCGCGACGTGAAAGCCCCGGTGGTGGTGAACGGCCAGATCATGCCGGGCGAGGTCGACCGCATCCGGTTCAACGCGCGGCAGGGCCAGAAGCTCACGCTCGCCGTCAGCGCCCGCACGTTGATCCCCTACCTCGCCGACGCCGTCCCGGGCTGGTTCCAAGTCTCGCTCGCGCTCTACGATCCGCAGGGACGCGAGGTCGCGTACGACGACCACTACCGGTTCAGTCCCGATCCGGTGCTGACCTGCGTCGCTGCGATGGACGGAGCGTACACGGTGGAAATCAAGGACTCGATCTACCGTGGCCGCGAGGACTTCGTCTACCGCCTCGCGATCGGTGAACTCCCGTTCCTGACCGGCATTTTCCCGCTCGGCAGCGGCAGCCGCGCGGCGGCCACGTTCGACCTCGACGGCTGGAATCTGGCCTCGGAGCACCTCACCATTCCCGCCGGCGAACGTGCCTCCGGCACCTTCCTGCTCGCCGTGCGCAATCAGGGCCGCCTCTCGAACCACGTGAAGTTCGCCGTCGATAACGCCCCGGAGGTCATGGAGGTCGCGAGCCCCCACCACACCCGCGCCGGCGCCCAGACGATCACGCTGCCGGCGCTGGTCAACGGCCGCATCGAGGCGCCCGACGACAACGATATCTTTCGCTTCGAGGGCAAGGCCGGTCAGGCCGTCGTCGCCGAAGTGCTCGCCCGCCGGCTCCAGTCGCCGCTCGACTCCGTCCTTGAGCTCACCGACGAAGCCGGCAAACGCCTCGCCCTCAACGATGACTTCGAGGACAAGGGCGCCGGCCTTCTGACCCACCAGGCCGACTCGCGCATCAGCCTCACGCTACCGGCCGACGGAACCTATTTTCTGCGCCTCTTCGATGCGCAGCACCGCGGCGGCCGCGACTACGCCTATCGCCTGCGGCTCGGTCCGCCCAAGCCAGACTTCGAGCTTCGGATCGTCCCCTCCACGCTCAACGTTCGCGCGGGTTCCAGCCTGCCCGTGACGATCTACGCGCTGCGTCACGACGGCTTCGCCGGTGAAATTATCCTCGGCTTAAAGGACGCGCCGCGCGGCTTCTACCTCGGCGGGGCACGGATTCCCGCCGGGCAGGAAAAGGTGCAGGTCACGTTGACCGCCCCCTCCACCCCGTTGGACGAACCGTTGAATCTCCAGGTGATCGGCCGCGGCGGCCCGGCGGAAAACGCGATCTTCCACCCCGCCGTGCCCGCCGACGACATGATGCAGGCGTTCCTCTACCGCCACCTCGTGGTCGCGCGCGAACTGAAGGTGAACGTTACTGCCCGCGGCGCGATGCTCCGCCCCCTGGTCGCCTTGCCCTTCCGCCTCACGTCCGGCGGCGAGTCCCGGCTCTCCATCGCGGCGCCGGTCGCCCGCGGGATCAACGCCGTGCGCATCGAACTGAGCGAGCCGCCCGACGGCATCACCGTGAAACGCACCAGCCTCACGCGCGACGGCTTCGAGGTCGTGCTCGCGTGTGACGCCGAGAAAGTGAAACCCGGCCTGGAAGGAAACCTCATTTTGACCGCCTACGGCGAGCGCCCGAGCGCGAAGGCCAACAAGCAAGCCCAGCGCACGCCGATCGGCACGGCCCCCGCCATCCCGTTCACGGTGGTCGCCGGGAAAAAATCGACGTAGCCGAAACGGTGACCAAAGGCTCGTCGCCCTGCGCGTGACCGCCCGGGTGAAAACCCGGAGCACATCGCGATTAGGCCGCGCGTGGTCACCGCGTCTGATCCGCGCCGCGCGACCACAATCAGGGCAACGGCGAGCGCCAGCGAGTCGCGGCTGAATAATTCCCCTCACGACGGGTGGCACGCGGAGCCGGGTTGGGTGTTACGCCGCGTTCTCCGCGCCCCCGGCGTGAACCCTTCCGTCGTTACGCCAGACCAATCACCGCCGCAAACTCGGTCCTTCGTCTGCCCAAACGAATGAGAGCGGTGCCACGATTTCGGCCGCCACGTTTGAGCCGGGGCGAAAACGTGGCCACCTCAGAGGACCACCGTGTCGCTGCGCTCCAACGCGACGACCAGACCGTGAGCCCTCCGCCCACTTCCGAAAACGAGCACGAGAACGATTAAGAGAACGACGTGATCCACTGGTCGAAACGAAAGGGCGATCGTCTTCTTAACGACGTCCTGCCCACGCCGGGCGGCGGGCGCTCACGTTCCGGCGATCAACTTCGTCTTCCCCGGCACGGCGAGCGGATACTCGCCGTTCGCTCCCGGTCGCACCGGCGGCACCGTCTTGAAATCAATCTCACCCGCAGGCGGAAACGCAAAATCCGACGCGATGGCTTTCTTCCAGCCGAGCTGCCGGCCCGTGTAACACACAATCTGTCCGAGCACTGCGACCATCGTGCTGTTCGCCATGTACGCGCCGGAATTCAAGGGCCGGCCTGCGCGGATCCCAGCGAAGAACTCCTTCTGCTCGTCTTTGTACGGGTGCGGCGTGCGGCCTTTATAATCCCAACTTTTTTCGCCGCGAATCATGTAGTTCAGCAACGAGGCACGCCCCTTGGTGCCGATGATTTGATCGGAAATGCCGCCGTAGCACTCCTTCTGCGTCCGGCAGAACGCATACAGCCGCGTGCCGTTCGCGTATTCGTACACCACGGAATGATGGTCGAACATATCGCCATACACCGGCCCGAACGACGCGGACCGGCCGCCCAATCCGTGCGCCTTCAACGGCGGCTCCTCGCGCATGACCCAGCTCGCCTTGTCGAGGTTATGCACGAGCGACTGCGTGACGTCATCGCCGGACAACCACGAGAAGTGATACCAGTTGCGCAGCTGAAATTCCATTTCGCTCCAACCCGGCTGGCGCTCGACGAGCACATACGGCGCGCGGAGAAAGTTCACCTCCATCGCCACTACCTCGCCGATCTGGCCGTCGTGAATCCGCTGCACCGTCTCCCGGACGCCCGCATCAAACCGGTTGTGCAACCCGGAGACCACACTGAGCCCCTTGACCTTCGCCAGGTCCGCCGCCTCCTGCGTCGCCCGCACGCCCGCCGGATCAATGCCGTGCGGCTTCTCCACGAAGACGTGTTTTCCCGCGTCCACCGCCGCCCGGAGAAACTTCGGATGAAACCGCGACGAACACGCAATCAGGACGACATCGCTCGCCTCGATCACGTGCTTCCACCCTTCAAGTCCGCTGAAGGCGTGCGCGGCATCCACCAGCACGCGGTCCGGAAACCGCGCCTTGATTTTATCGCGCGACGCCGCGAGCCGATCGGCAAAAACATCCGCCATCGCGACGAGGTGCACGCCCGGATCGGCCTCCAGCGCGTCGATCGCCGCCGCCGTGCCGCGGTTGCCACAGCCGATGAGGCCGATGCGAATCCGGTCGGTGCCGGCGGCATACGCGTGGCGGGTCAGGTCCAGCGTCGCGAGTGAGACCCCGGCGGTCAGCCCGGCGGAGAGCTTAACAAAGTCGCGCCGCGAACGGATCACGGGAGCGGCGAGAGCAGGGGGCGGCGGCTTGATCATAAGGGGAAACTCCACCATGTCGCACCACACGTGCGGCGTGATGTGATTCAGCCACCCCACGGGCCGCAGGTCAACCCACGGCCCGTAGCCCGATGACTCCTCGATCCTGCATCCGAAGCGCGACCCCGGACAGCGCGCCTTACTGCAATGCTTCGATGAACGTGAGCAGATCCGCCATGTCCTGCACGCTCAGGCCGGCCTCGAGGCCCTCGGGCATCAGGCTCTTTCCCGCCGAAGAACTGCCCTTGATGTTGGCCCGCGGTAGCGCGATTTCAGCTCCGCCCATGATCTTGAGCGCAAGACCGTTCGCATCGTCGCGCGTGATGATGCCGGTATATGCATTCCCGTCGCGGGTATTCACGTCGTACGCGATGTACTGCGGCGCAACCTCCTTGTGCGGGTCGAGGATCGCCGTGAGCAAAGCGTCACGGCCCTTCGTCTTGACCGTGATCAAGTCGGGCCCGAGCTCCATGCCTTCGTTGCCGGCGCGGTGACACACCATGCACCGCCCCTGATAAACGGCTTTACCCTTGGCGGCATCGCCCATGGCGGCGGCCGCCGGAGCGTACTTAACCGTGACCTCCGCGCGCGACGGGGGGATCACGGACGCGAGGACCACCTTGGCCTGGCCGGAAATCTTCGCCGACTTGTGCTGCGCGAGCGTCTGCACCTGCGAGGCGCTGAGTTCGGCGGCCTTCACCGTGCCGGCCTTGATCGCGTCCAACAGCGCCGCCATCCGGTCTTCCCGGCCGAGCAGCGCGGCCAGCACCGCGGTCTTCGCCGCCGGGGTGCACTGTGACCACGCGCGCACGAGCGCCGCCGTGACTTCGGTGCCCGGGAAATGCGCCAGCGTCTTCACCGCGGCCGCCTGCACAACCCCGGGCTGACCGGCGCTCAACACCGAGACCAAGGCCTCCCTCGCTTGGGCGAGCGTGCCGACGCCGAGAATTTCAATGCCATCGAGCCGCGCCGCGACCGGTGCCTTCGCATCGGCCACCGTCGCACCGGCACGGGTGAACACTGCGGCCAGGGTGTGTTCCTTGTCCGCCTGTTCCACCGACGTCCCCGCCCGACGGAGGCCGTCACCGAGCGAACGCAGCCAGAGCGCACTCGTGCCGGGCTGGGCGACAAACGCGATCAACGAGGCGTAGCCTTCGGCCGGTTTGGCCGCGGCGCGGATTTCGATGAGCTTGGCGACGAGCGCCGAGGCGTTGCGGGCGAGTTGCGCGTCGCGGGTCATCGCGGGGAAAAGGACGTTGGAAACCACCTCGGGCGAGCCGCTGAGCAGCGCCGCGGAGATCCACTTGTCGGCATGGTCCCGGCCGGCGATCTGCGTGTAGGCCGTGGCGAGCGGCGCCGCGGCCGGCTTGGCCGAAGCCGTCGCGAGCGCGGTCTGGGCGGTCAGCGCGAGTTGGAAGCGCACCCGGTCGCTCGAATCCAGCGCGAGGGCGGCGAGCTTCAGCGCCAGCGTTTCCGTGAGCGGCCGCTGGGCCATTACTTTTTCGGCCAGCACGATCGCGCGTTCGCGCACCTGCGGATCGACGTCGCCGAGCGCCATCACCACCGAGGCCTCGTCGAGGCCGCCGAGACCGTCGAGCGAGCCGAGCGCATGATGCCGGGCGAGCGGCGAGCGCGACTCGCGGACGAGTTTCGCGAGCAGCGGCACCGCGGACTTGTCCTGGCGCTCAAAGAGCAGGCGCGACGCGGTATCGCGGTGCCAACCGTTCGTGTGCTCAAGCGTGGCGACGAGCGTAGCGGTGTCGGCCTTGCCCAGCGCGACGGTGTTGCGGCGCTTGAAGGCCGGGTCGGTCGGGACAATGCGGTAAATGCGACCGCGGTCGTTGCCGCTGTTCAGGTCGAGGTACTGTTTAATCTCCTCGGGCAGACTCCACGGGTGCTCGATCACCTCGCGGTACATGTCACACACGTGCAGCGTGCCGTCGGGGGCGTTGGAAAAATTAACCACGCGCGCCCAGGTATCGGTGCTGGCGGCGAACTCGAAGTTTTGTTCATCCGCGGGCCGGCGACCGATGAGGCTCACGCCGTCGGCGTAGATTTTCTTACGGTGGATGAGCTGACCGCCGGCGTCGCCGCTGAAGCTGTTGTTGACGAAGTCCTCGCCGTACGCGTCGCCGCGATACACCATCGTGCCGGAGGCGCCGGTGAAGTATCCGCTCACGCGGCCGCCGCCCTCGACGGCGCCCTTGACGACGCCGGAGATGCGCCAACGGGTGCGGATGATGCGCCAGGGCTCGTCGGGGCTGATGCGAAACACTTCCGCCGCGCCGCCGTCGGCCGCGATGCTCTGCCGCGGCGCGGGCATCGAGTAGAATGGATTCCGCTGCGCGTAGCGGCCGTCGTAGACCCAAAATTGGAGATGGTCGGAGTTGGAGCAGGCAAACTTCCGGCCGTAATTGTCGAAGCTCATGCCGAACTGCGCGCCGCCGGCCTCGAAGCCCGACTCGTGCGTGAGCGGATCAAACCAGAAGTCGCGGCCGGCCAGTTCCTCGGACGATTGCGCGGGGCGCTTGAGGTTTTGGATGACGCCACGGTTGCCCGGGCCGCTCTGCACATGGATGCGATTGTCCTGCCCCCAGTGGAAGCTGTTGAACATGCCCTGGACATTGATCTTCGCGAGGCCGGTGCCGAATCCGGTGAAAACCTTTTCGCGGATCTCGGCGCGGCCGTCGCCGTCGCGATCCTCGAAACGCCAGATGTCCGGCGTCGCGCCGACATAGAGCCCGCCGTTCGCCCAGATTAGGCCGGTCGGCCAAGGGAGGTTGTCGGCGAACACCTTGCTCGTCTCGTAGAAGCCGTCGCCGTCCTTGTCTTCGAGCACCGAGATGCGGCCCCAGTGCGGCGTGTGGTCGCGCTCCTCGGAGTAGTCGATCATCTCGCAGACGAACATCCGGCCGTTCTCGTCGAAGGTGATCGCCACCGGATCGCGCACCAACGGTTCGTGGGTCACGAGTTCGATCTTGAAACCGGGCTTCACCTTCCAGGTGGCGACGGCGTTCTTCGGCTCGACCGCCGGGTAGCGCGGGAGGTCCTTCGCCGGGTCGACGGTCACGGGCGTCTTGGTCTCGCCGTAAGCCTGCGTATAGGTATTCTTCGTCTTCAGGGTTTCGGCGGCCACGGCCAAGCCGGGCAGCGCCGCGAGCGCCAACAGGGGGAACAATTTCATAGTGGGAACGGCGAAGGTTGTCGTAACCCCTCGGTTACTTGTCAACGGCGGGCGGCTCCGTGGCGAAGCCGAGGCGGAAACTGCAAACCGGCGGACCACGAACGGGAAAGGCGTTGCGTGGGCGCGGGGCGGTGTCGCCCTGAGCGTGAGCGCAGGGACTTTGAGAAAGAGCGAAAGATCCCGGCGCTCACGCGCCGGGCCACGGGGCAGTCAGCCCCGGGCTTCGCAACGGCATGTTCCAGCCGGTGGTTCGCGTAAGCCTTGAAACCAGCCCGCGCTGCGCTGTGCTTCCGGCATGCGCCCCACCCTGCTCACCCTGGTCTTCGCGTTGGGTTTCGGATTCGCCGTGGCTGCGCCGGCGCCGACCGATCCGTGGTCGCGGGAGGCGTTGACCGCCTGGTGCATCGTACCGTTCGATGCCGCCCAGCGCGGTCCCGAGGCGCGCGCCGTGATGCTGGAGAAGCTCAATTTACGCCGCTTCGCCTACGACTGGCGCGCGGAGCACGTCCCGACCTTTGACGCCGAGGTCGACGCCATGCGCCGCCACGGGATCGACCTCGTCGCCTGGTGGTTTCCGTCGCAGCTCGATGCCTCCGCCCGCGCCATCCTCGACGTCTTGGTGCGGCAAAGGATCCGCCCGCAACTCTGGATCGTGGGTGGCGGCGCGCCGGCCCCGACCAACGCCGGCGGGCAGGCCGCGCGCGTCACGCAGGAGGCCACCCGGCTCCGGCCGGTCATCGACGCCGCGGCCAAGCTCGGCTGCACGATCGGCCTCTACAACCACGGCGGCTGGTTCGGCGAACCGGAGAACCAGCTCGCGATCATCGCCGAACTGAAACGCACGGGCGTCACCAACGTTGGCATGGTCTACAATTTTCACCACGGGCACGACCAGATGGACCGGTTCGCGGAGTTCTGGCCGAAGATCCAGGCGCACGTCCTCGCCGTGAATCTCAACGGCATGATCGCCGGCGGCGACAAAGTCGGAAAAAAGATCCATCCCCTCGGGGACGGGGACCGTGAGCTCGGCCTCATGCGCATCATTCAAGCGAGCGGCTGGCGCGGCCATGTCGGCCTCCTCAACCACCGTACCGAAGTGGACGCGGAGGTGGGACTCGCCCGCAATCTCGCCGGCTTCGAAAAACTCGTGGCGCAGTTGAGGGGCGAGTGAGGGCGGGGAAGAAGCGGCCCGGGCCTCTTTAACCACAGAAGGCACCGCTTACACCTAGGGCTCAGCTAATCCCGCATTCCTCTGCGTTCAGGAGACGACACCCCGGAAACAGCCGAAGTCACGCGACCCGCGCTGGCGCCGGCGGACGAACCGTGGCCCGAAAGCGAAGCAGCACAAAATCCGCCACTGCCGCCAGCAGCAGTAGCGTCGGTAAAAGCGCAGGGGCCGCGTAGCGCAAGCGCAGGAACGGAATCCACAGGCTCACCGTCAACCACGCAAGCAGCCACCATCCAGCAAGGAAGCGGTGCCGCAGACTGCCGGCGAAGCCCAGAACGACCGCGGAGGCGGACAGAGGGATCCAAGCCCAGCGGCTGAAACCGATGAGAAGCCCCATCGCGCCCAACCGGTCCCACCACGTATCGAGTCGATCCAACAGGAAGGCGGCTTGGATCTCACCTGTGCGCCGGTGTTCCTCAACCGTCGCCCGGAGGCCCGCCCATACTTCGCCGTAGAGGGCCGGGTTAACGGCGATAAAGCCCCCCACGGCGGCGAGCCCGAATAACAAGGCGGCGGCGACAACCGCGGAGAACGGCGCGCGCGCGAGTCCGCCCTTCCCGCGCGCCAACAGCGGCGCCAACCCAAAAACGACGCCGGCCAGAAGCGGCACGACCAGCGCGTTCATTTTTGCGGCACAGGCGAGGCCGGAGAAAATCCCCGCGCCGATCGCAAGCCGCATCGTCAACCCGAGCGGACGGCCGCGCCAGAGCCCCCGCAAGCAGGCGACGAGCGATACCGACGCGGCCGTGGAAAGCATCAGCGCGGGAGCGTCAGCCGAAACATGGTTCATGGCCTCTGCGACAATCGGGTGCAGGGGCAGCGCGATCGACACCACCAGCCCCAACGGCGCCGGCACCAGGGTGCGGGCCAATACGAACAGGCCCAAGCTGGCACCCACGATGCATCCCACCATCGCAAGGCGGGCGGGGCGCAGGCAGGCGGCGGGCACCACCACCCGACCCGAGGCACGAACCAACCGCACAAACTCCGGGCTCATGCGTGTTACCACCGCACTCCGCTTGGCCTGATCCCCCGGGCCACCCCACGCTCCCGCGATGCCGGCAAAACGCAGGTAGAATCCGGCCAACAGGTCCGGCGTCGACACCTGTTCCCCTGCCAGGGCAACGGCAGCACCGATCACATACTTGGCCACCGGCGGATTTTCCCTCGCCGGCAGCAGCCGCCAATCGGCGTTGGCAAAATCATGCTCCACGCAAGCGAGGTGAAAGTAGTACGCCGAGCCCACCCAATAGAGCTCATCCTCCTCCACGGGTGAGCTCCCAGGCCGCGCTGAACCCGCCAGGACAGCAGCCAGCCCGACGGCCCAGATTAGGAAACCCAAGGCGCCCGACAGGCCACGATTGATCTGTAACAAAAGCCCCGACACGAGACTTGGTTCCCATGTGACGGCTGCAGCCGCAAGGGTGAACCCCGGCCAATCTTCCGCGGCGCCAGGACCCAAAGCATCATGCGCTGACTGCCCGGCCCTGACCGCAACCGGTCCTATCACACAGGTCGGGTAGCGACATTCGACCGCGGCCGAAAGTCGCAGAAAACACCGCGCCGATTCAATACTCTGTCGAAGGACGGCCCCACGGGGTCATGGGTACATATTGATCAACGCTGTTCTGGTGCCTCGCACATAGAACCTTCGACGGGAGCGTCGGAGTTTCCGGGAGTCCGAACGTCGCAATTTTGCACGCGGAGGCGCGGAGGACGCAGAGACCACGCCGGCTCCCCCCTCCGCGTCCTCCGCGTCTCCGCGTGAACCCATCCCTCCCTTC